>JAZQQF010000001.1:0-23808 GCA_045628925.1 Oscillospiraceae bacterium
CACAGAACGACTTGGCTACGATCCGACTTGGCTTCGCCGGGGGATGATTTTTGATTCGGGATCGTCATAAAATCGGAACGAGATCCGCAGACAGGCGCTGTCCGCCTGCCTTACTTCCGCGCCGAAGCCGGTACCCGCTGAGAGATATACTCCAGCACGAACTGAAAATCCTCCCCGTCGGCATAGACCTGATTCTTGTTCAGCGGCGCATTCAGCTTGATGGTGTGCATCCGCGGCAGGACCTTCATACGCTTCACCTTGCTGAATTCGGAGGTGCTGGAGGTTTTCGCGGAGGCGTTGAGGCCGACGCCGACCGTGGTGGGGTTCTTCGAGAGAAGCCCCGCCAGCGCCGTGAGGAGGCTCAGGGTCCGGGCCTTCTTGGCCTGCATGGGCTCCTGCGTGTGGACGACGCCGTTTTCATCCATCACGAACTCTACCTTGTATTTCCAGCCCATGAGGGCGGCATAGAGCAGATAGCCGAGGAAACAGAGGGCCAGCATGGCCGCCACGAAGATCGCAAAGAATTTCAGATTTTTCAGAAAGCCGGCCCACCAGAAATGCGGGCTGTTCATCGAACACAGTACCACGAATACCCAGATACCGAAAAAGATCCAGAACATGATCTTCCAGATGAGAAACAGGATGACCGGATTTTTCAGCAGGTGCAGCTCATAGCTCCAGCGGTATTTCCCGTCTTCCCCAAGCGTGATACGGCGCATGGCGCATTCCCCCTTATGAAATATGTGTCTTCCGGCAGCTGCCGGATACTTCCAGTATAGCAAAACCGGCGCGTGTTGAAAAGAGCAAAACCGACCCGTGACAGAATTTTACAGCCGAACCTCCACCGGCTCCAGCGCGGCGATGCTGTCCGGCGTCACCGCGCAGCGCAGCGCGAGGATGGACACGCCCGCCGCCGCGGCGTCCCGCAGCGCGTCGGCAAATTCCGGATGCGTGGCCCGGTTCGGTTCAAAACGGATCGCCTCCGCCATCTGCACGATGAACACCGCCCAGCTGGGACAGCCTTCCCGAACACATTCGACCAGCCCGCGCAGATGCTTCACGCCCCGGAGCGTGGGCGCATCGGGGAAGCGGACGACCCCGTCCTCCTCCAGCGTGACGCCCTTCACCTCGGCCCAGCAGGTTTTCCCGTCATGGCCGAAGCAGAAATCGAAGCGGGAATCGCCCTTCCGCAGCTCGGGCTTTACCCATTCCGGCACGAAGCCCAGCCCGCCTGCGCGGAGATATTCCCCGAAGACGGCGTTGGGCGCGGCGGCGTCCATGTTGATGAGTATGCCGCCCTTCCGCACGGCGATCAGGTCCCACGCCGTTTTCCGCCCGGGCTGCGGGCAGTGCTGCACGAATACCTCCGCGCCGGGGATGAGCAGCTCCCGGCAGCGCCCGGTGTTCTTCACGTGGCAGACCGTCTCCCGCCCTTCCAGCAGGACGCGGGCGATGAAGCGGTTGGGACGGGCGAGAAAGACCGCAGGGGAGATATCTGCATAGACCATAGCGGAAGCCTCCTGAATGGGAACTGCCCCCAGTATACACGGGGAATTTCCGTTTGAAAAGACCAACGTGCCGTTGCGTTTTTCCGGCGCTTATAGTATGATAAACTCAGAATACTGCGGCGGCAGATTGCCGACCGATGAAAGGAGTGGTTCGATTTGGCGGATCAGATCACCAATTACCAGTGCCCAAGCTGCACCGGCCCTCTGCAATTTGACCCGGCCACCGGAAAACTCGTCTGCGAATACTGCGGCAGCGCCTATTCGGTGGAGGAGATCGAGCAGCTGTATGCGAAGAAGGACGAACAGGCCGCGCAGAATTCCGCGGCGGCTGCCGGTTCGCCCGCGCCGGAAGGCTCCCCGTGGAGCGAAGCGGAAGCGGCGGGCCTCAAGGCGTATAACTGTCCGTCCTGCGGCGCGGAGCTGATCTTCGATGCGACCACCGCCGCCACCAGCTGCCCCTACTGCGGGAACCCCACCATCGTTCCCGGTGAGCTGAGCGGCGCGCTGCGGCCGGAGTGGGTCATCCCCTTCAAGCTCACCAAGGACGAGGCCATCGCGGCGCTGAAAAAACATTATAAGAAAAAGCCGCTGCTGCCGAAAATGTTCTCCAATCAGAACCATCTGGAGGAGATCAAGGGCGTGTACGCGCCGTTCTGGCTCTTTGACGGGGACGCGGCGGGCGATGCGAAATACGACGCGAAGAAGGTCCGTCACTGGACCTCCGGCAGCTATGATGTGACGGAGACCTCCTATTTTGAATGCTTCCGGCGCGGCAGCCTGCAGTTCCAGCGCATCCCGGTGGACAGCTCCACCAAGATGCCGGACGAACATATGGACGCCATCGAGCCCTATGATTACGCGGAGATGAAGCCCTTCAGCACGGCGTATCTCCCCGGGTACATGGCGGAGAAATACGACGTGAGCGCGGACGATGCCGAGGCGCGGGCGCAGAAGCGGGCCGAACAGAGCCTGCTGGACGCCATGAAGGGCACCGTGGAGGGCTACAGCAGCGTGAGCGTCGCCTCGCAGGACGTGTCGTTCCTGCGCTCCGGCCTCCATTATGCGCTGTTGCCGGTGTGGCTGCTGAACACGAACTGGAAGGGAAAGAGCTACCTGTTTTCCGTGAACGGGCAGACCGGCAAGCTGGTGGGCGACCTGCCCATCGACAAGAAGCGGAAGTGGGGCTGGTTCTTCGGCGTATTCTTCGGCGTGACCGCAGTGGTGCTGGCCATTGCGGCGCTGCTGTGAGGGAGGTGCGGGAATGAAAAAACGGATCGTTACTCTGTTTCTCACGCTCCTGATGCTCCTGAGCCTGTCGGCGGTCGCCTTTGCCTACAGCGAGGGCGGGATGCCGCTGGTGACCGACGCGGCGGGCCTGCTGACTGAGGATGAAAACGCGGCGCTGAACGAGCTGGCGGACGAGCTGAGCGCGGAATATGCCTGCGAGATCATCGTGGTCACCGTGGATTCGCTGGACGGGTGGAACGTGGAGGAATTTACCGAGGCTGTCTATCAGCAGTACGGGTTCGGCTGCGGCGCGGAGAAAGACGGCGTCATCCTGCTGCTGAGCATGGAAGCGCGGGATTACGACATGGCCGCCTACGGATACGGCAACGTGGCCTTCACGGACTATGGCAAGGACGCCCTCATGGACGGCGTGCTGCCCTACCTGCGGGAGAACGACTGGTACGGCGCTTTCCATGAGTTCATCATCTCCTGCGGCAGCTATCTGGCCTCCGCACGGGCGGGGAACCCCATTGATTACTATTACACGCCCGCGCCGCCGATCACCCCCGGGAAGATCATTCTGGCCGTCATCATCGGCCTTATCACGGCGCTGATCGTTTCCGGCGTGCAGAAGGGCAAAATGAAATCCGCCATCCTGCAGACGAGGGCCGACCGGTATATGAAGGAACTGAATCTGGAGCAGCGGGAGGATAACTTCCTTCGCAAGGAGACCCACCGGGTCAAGCGCCAGACCTCCTCCTCCAGCGGCGGAAGCCGGAGCGGCGGCGGGACGACCGTCCGCAGCAGCGGCTTCAGCCACCACAGCGGGAAATTCTGAATACAAAAAGCTCCCCGGTTCCATGCGGAATCGGGGAGTTTATCAGCAGACGGAAAGTTACTTCTTTTCACGCAGGTAGATGAACCAGTAGGGGAGACCGACCAGACCGGCGCCGCCCACGATGTTGCCGAGGGTGACGGGCAGGAGGTTCTTCACGAAGAAAGCACCCCAGGTGAGGCTGCCGGCTTCAATGCCGTAAACGCCCTTGGCGAAGAGACCGGCGGGGATGTAGTACATGTTGGCCACGCAATGCTCAAAGCCGCAGAGGACGAAGAGCATGATGGGCATGAACAGACCCCAGAACTTGCCGGTCACGTCCTTCGCGGCGAAGGAGATCCACACGGCGATGCAGACGAGGAAGTTGCAGCAGATGCCGCGGATGAAAGCGTCCCCGAAGGAGAGGCCGACCTTGCCGGAGGCGGTGCTGACCATGGCGGCGGCGAGCCCGTTGCTGAACAGGCTGGCGGTGTGGCCATAGACGGCGAGGAACGCCACGATGATGGCGCCGATCAGGTTGCCGATGTAGACGATGACCCAGTTGCGGAGCATCTGACCGACCTTGATGTCGCCGGTGAGGACGGGGATGATGATCAGGTTGTTGCCGGTGAACAGCTCGCTGCCGGCGAGCAGCACCATGCTGAGGCCCACGGGGAAGATGCAGGCGCCGAGGAACTTGCCAACGGAAGCACTCTGCACACTGACGGCAGCCGTCGTCGCGCCGACACCCGCCAGCGCGATGAACGCACCGGCCAGCATACCCAGAATGAGCAGCTTCCAGAAGCCGTTGGTGGCTTTGCCTTTACCGATCGCAATATAATTTTTTGCGACCTCTGCGGGAGAATTCATAGTTGAGAACCCCTTTTCTGTTTTTTTATTATCCTAACTACTCTATGTTTTTCGACCGGATTTGTCAAGTGTCCTGCGGACAAATCACCGAAAATTCTTGCTTTTTCGCGGGCTTTCGGTTACAATTCGGACATAAGTTCAAAGCAGAATTGAGGGAGGGAATATCCTTGGATACCCTGAATGCGAAAAAGAAAAACGCCCTGAAATGGACGCTGCTGGCCATCGCGCTGACGAATATGCCGACGCTGGCCCTCAGCCCGGCGACCGAGCAGATCCGGCAGTTCTTCAATGTGGAGCTGGCCACGGTGCAGACCGCCATGAGCAGTACGAACATCGTGCAGATCGGCGTGGCGCTGCTGATGATGTATCTCATCAACCGGGGCATCATCACCAAAAAGCTGGCGGTGGTGCTGGGGCAGAGTCTGTTCGTGGTCATCGTCGTGTTCGTCCTGCTGTTCCACAGCGGAATGTGGACGGTGTGGGTGCTCAGCTGTCTCATCGGCTGTGCCTGCGGCTGCTTCGTCACAAACGCCTTCGGCATCATGTTCGACTGCTTCTCGGACGAGGAGCGGCAGGGCTTCGCGGGCCTGCAGACCAGCAGCATCAATCTGGGCGGCATCCTCATGTCCCTCGCCGGCGGCCTGCTGGCGGGCCTGTTCTGGTACGGCGGCTATCTGGTGTTCTCCGTTGGCATCGTCATGGCCATCATCGGCATCCTGAATATCCCGGCCTATAAGACCCCGAAAAAGGAAGTGGGCGGCAAGAAGGCCCCCATCAAGGGCCAGGTGTTCTTCTATGCGGTGGCGCAGCTGCTGTTCATGATGAGCTACGTGACCGTGGGGCAGAACCTCAGCTCCCACCTGAGCGGCAATTTCGAGAATTTCTCCTTCCTCGCGGGCATCTGCACCAGCGTGCAGATGGCGGGCGGCGTGGTCTCCGGCCTGTTTTTCTCGAAGCTGAGCAAAAAGCTGGGGGACAATATCCTCGTGCTGAGTATGTGCCTGCTCTTTGCGGGCCTGCTGCTGCTGAGCTTCGTGAAGACCAGCATCGTCCTCATCCTGCTGGCGGTGTTCCTCTGCGGCGGCAGCCTGAGTATGTTCAACCCCTGGTGCACCTACGGCGTCAGCGTCTATTCCGACCCGACCAACTCCGCCATCACCAGCGTCATCATCTCCGCCATCGCGCCCTCCGCGGGCGGCTTCCTCAGCCCGGTGGTGTTCACCAACGTGACCAATTCCATCGTGGCGGGCTCCACCGCCTTCCGCTACCGCTTCGTTGCCATCTTCGTCATCGTCGTGGCGGCCTGCCTGCTGCTCTGGAACCGCACCCACAAGGGCGCGGCAGCAAAGGCAAACTGAGAATGAAAAAACCGGGGCCGCGCTTCAAAACGCAGCCCCGGTATTTTACTCGATTTCAGAACGCCGCGACGCCCAGCCTGACCCCGTAGCTGATGGCGGTCATGATGCAGCCGGCGATGAGAACGCCCAGCGTGATGATGGGAAACGCGCGGCGGATGCGCATATCCAGCAGGGCGGCGATCAGCGCGCCGGTCCATGCCCCCGTGCCGGGGATGGGGAGCGCCACGAAGAAGCAGAGCCCCAGCGTTTCAAATTTCTGCACCAGCTCCATCTTGCGCTGCGCCCGGGCTTCCAACCGGTCCAGAAATCCGTTCAGCCTGCTCCAATGGGCGCGGATAAAGGCAAAGATGCGCCGGATGAACAATACGATAAAGGGTACCGGCAGCAGATTGCCCACCACGGCGGCGATGTAGACCTGCCACCACGACAGCCCCAGCCCGCAGCCGATGGGGATCGCGCCGCGCAGCTCCACGACCGGGATCATGCTGACCAGAAAGACCCAGAGAAAATCCTTCAAAACGGGTATACCTCTTTCTTTGCGAATGACTTCTGAGAAAGTTTATCATAGAGACCATCGAAATGCAAGTGCGAAAAGCTGCACGGGAATACACGGAGGTTCGGAATCCATGAATGTGACAAAATCGACAGAAAAACGGGAGACCGATATCGTCATCATCGGCGCGGGCATCGCCGGCTGCGCCGCCGCACAGGCTGCCGCCGAAGCGGGCGCGGAGGTGCTGGTGCTGGAACAGGCCGCGAACGTGACCGCTCACGGGCTGGACGTGGGGGCCATCGGCTCCCGGCTGCAGCGGGCTGCGGGCGTGGAGATCGACCCAAAAGAGGCGGCACGGCTCCTGTATCAGTGGGGGCAGAGCAAGGCAAATTACGCGCTCCTGCGTGTCTTCACCGACCGGAGCGGCGAGGTGATGGACCGGTACGCGGCCCTCGCGGAGCGGTATGGGCTGGACGTGCGGCTGAACGATTCCATGACCGCCCGGGCCGACTGGAACGAGCTGGAGCCGCGCTTCCGCCAGTTCCGAACCGCCCATAATTTCAGCCCGAAGGGCGTCATCGCCACGCCGGAGGACAAGGCCGCCATCCGCTTTTTCGTGAATATGCTGCGCACGGACGCGGAGCGGCACGGCGCGGAATTTCGCTTCCATGCTGAAGCAAAGCGGCTCACGAAGCAAAAAGGCCGCGTCACGGGCGTCGTCGCCGTCTGCGGCGATGCGGAACTGCGCGTCACCGCCCGGAAGGGCGTCATCCTCGCCGCCGGCGGCATCACGGAGGACAGAAAACTGCTGGCCGCCGTCTGCCCCGAGGCGCTGCGGGCCGACAAGAACGAATACTATCCGAAGAACGGGAACAGCGGCAGCGCGCTGCGCATGGCCCTCCGGGCGGGGGCCGCACCCACCCGCAGCGGGGCCGCGCCGGTCATCCATCCGGTGAACTTCACCGCGCTGGGCCCGGGCATCCAGACCAGCTGGCTGATGGTGAACCGGGACGGGGAGCGCTTCTGCTGCGAGATGGGCTGGGAACCGCTGGTGACGAATGCCCGGCTGAACGCCCCCGGCAACGTGGCGTGGGCCGTGTGGGACAGCCGCTATGCCGGGCATCTCCTGCGGCAGGAGCCGGTGAAGGCCCGTTTCCTCATGGACGGGCTGGCGGAAAAGGTGGAGGCCGACGTGGCGGCGGGGGATTATCTCTGGGCGGACAGCCTCGCGGCGCTGGCGGGGAAGATGGGCGTTCCGGCGGAGGCGCTGGAGGCCACCGTCCGGCGCTACAACGCCCACTGCGCCGCCGGGGAGGATCCGGATTTCGGCGTTCCGGCGCGGTTCCTCAGCAGCGTGGAGCAGGGGCCGTTCTATGCGGGGAAGATCTCCGCGTGGCTGCTGAACGTGCCCTACGGCGTCCACGTGAACGCGAACTCGCAGGTGCTGACGGAATCGGACGAGCCCATCCCGGGGCTGTTCGCCGTGGGCAATATGCAGGGCGACTTCTTCGCCAATTCCTACCCCGTCACCTGCCCCGGCGCGAACCACGGTCGGAGCGTCACCTTCGGCAATTTAGTGGGCCGGGCGCTGGCGAAGGGCGAGACCATCGACGGGAACAAAGCCTGATACGGTTTGCAAAGCATCCCCGGACGCACCCGCGTCCGGGGATATTCACTGATACATCAGGCCGGGCATGACCACCTCGTCCCGCCCGTCGTCGGGCATTTTCAGATCGAAGAGCAGGGAGGCGTTGCGGATGGCCTTTTTCCCGAAGCGGCGGCGAATTTCCTCCACGGAGGTTTCCAGCCGGTCGCGCCTTTCCAGCGCCTCCGCGTCCCAGAAGAAGGAATCCTGCATGGGCGTGGTCTGCGGCAGCAGGTCGGTGGCGCGCACCGTCACCGCCCGCACCGGCGTTTTCCATTCGTAGCGGCGGCAGAACAGTTCGCCCGCCGCGTCCGCGATCCGCTTCGGGCTGCGGGTGGGCAGCTCGAACCGGGTCTGATACTGCTGGCCGCCCAGGTCGTTCCCCCGCACCCAGACCTGCACGCCCCGCGCCGTCAACT
This sequence comes from Oscillospiraceae bacterium, assembly GCA_045628925.1. Lineage (GTDB taxonomy): Bacteria > Bacillota > Clostridia > Oscillospirales > Oscillospiraceae > UBA1774. The sequence goes on from JAZQQF010000001.1 coordinate 8,335, forward strand.
CGTGGGTGCGCAGCCGGTGGCCAATATCCTGCGCCAGCTCCAGCAGCACCCGGCAGACTTCTTCATTATTATACAGGTCGGCGGAGCAGGTGATGCCGTGGCCGAGACTTTTCACGGGACTGACGAAATCCCTGCGCATGACGCGGGAGCCGTCGGTCCCGTTGGCATAGTGCCAGAGCTTCAGCCCGTTGACGCCGAACCACCGCTGCAGCAGCGCCGGGTCCGTGCCCGCCAGCTCCCCGATGGTGTGCACTCCGTAGACCGCCAGCTTCGCGGCGGTGGCGCGGCCCACGTAGATGAGTTCCCCGGCTTCCAGCGGCCAGACCTTCTCCCGGAAATCCTCACGGCTGATGACGGTCAGCCCGTCCGGCTTTTTCATGTCGCTGCCCAGCTTGGCATAGACCTTGCTGAAGGAAACGCCGATGCTCACCGTCAGCCCCAGCTCCTCCCGCGTGGCCTTCCGGATGGCCTCGGCGATCTCCACCGGGCTGCCGTAATAGCCGCTTTGGGTCACGTCCAGCCAGCATTCGTCCATGCCGAAGGGCTCCACGTAGTCCGTGTAGCGCTCGTAGATCGCCCGGGCGAGGCGAGAGTATTTCAGATACTGCTCGTACTGCGGGCGCACCATAATGAGCTCCGGGCAGTTCAGCCGCGCCTCCCAGTTGGCCATGCCGGTCTTGACCCCGGCCTTTTTCGCTTTTTCGGATTTGGCGAGGATGATGCCGTGGCGGCTCTCCGTGCTGCCGCAGACGGCGACGGCCTTTCCCCGCAGCGAGGGGTCCAGCATCATCTCCACCGAGGCATAAAACGAGTTCAGATCCGAATGCAGAATGGCAGCGTCCATGCTGTTCCCTCCCTTGCCGCCGAATTGCCGCCCTGCGGTATCCACATCATAATTCTCAAATAAAGGATTGTCAACAAGGAAATATTCGCATATAAAGATAATTCCGGTTGACAGCGGCGGAAGGAAGTGTTAGAATAGCGGTGAAAAGGACACCCGAAAGCGGGGAAGGAGGATGCGCCGTGAGCAGAACGAAGGTCTCCGGGAAGCTGATCCTGCTGCCGGATGAGCGGCGGCTTTATGACGCCGCGGCGGACAGCCGGGATAACGTCATCGGCCGCCGCCTGCAGGAGGCGCGGAAAAAGCGGGGCCTGACCCAGCGGGAACTGAGCGAGGAGCTGGCGAAGGTCGGCATCGAGATCAGCTTCGGCTGCATCGCCAAGTGGGAATCCGGGCAGACCATGCCGAATGCCTACCAGCTGGTGGCGGCGAGCATGGTGCTGGGCATCGAGGACGATATCTCCTGCTTCACCTCCCACCCCCGAAAAAGCCTGCTGAACGAGGAAGGAAAGCAGAAACTGCGGGATTACCGGGACGATCTGGTGGCCTCCGGGCGTTATGCGCCGGTCTCGGAGGCGGGGCCGGAGCTGATCCGCTATCGGAAGATGCGGCTTTACAGCGCGGGCGTTTCCGCCGGCTGCGGCAACTTTTTAGAGGATGGGGACTATGAGCTGACGGAGTTCCCGGAGAGCGCCATCCCCGATGGTGCGGACTTCGCCCTGCGCATCGCCGGAAACAGCATGGAGCCCGCCTATCGGGACGGGCAGACCATATGGGTGCAGAATTGTGATGACCTGCGGCCCGGCGAGAAGGGCGTTTTCCTCTATGACGGGGAGGCGTTCTTCAAGGTGCTGGGCGAACGGAAAACGGCGGAGGGCGTCCGCCCGCTGCTCATCTCCTACAATCCGGCCTACCCGCCGCGGGAGGTCCGCGTGGAGCTGGGCTTTCAGATCGTGGGCCGCGTCCTGTAGCTGTCCGGTTTATGGGACAGGGTCGTGTGATAGAATCGGGTCAAGAACAGGAAAGACCCGTGAGGAATACCGCATGGAAAACCGGCAGAGCCTGAAAGTATACGTGCGCGTCACCGTCGCCTTCGATGAGGAGGGCCGGATGCTGCCGCGGCAGATCATCTGGGAGGACGGCACCAGATACCCCATTGATAAAATTACGGAGATCCGGCAGGCGGCGGCCATGAAGGCCGGCGGTCAGGGCGACCGGTACACCGTCTGGATCGGCGGGAAGCGGAGCTTTCTGTTTTTTGAACGGAACGGCTCCGGCAGCGGCAACAATATCGGCCGCTGGTTTGTGGAGCGCAGGAGCGCATAGGAGGAAGAAAGATGGCAAAAAAGGAACCGATGAAGAGCGTAGCCCCCGCGCAGGCGGCGGACAAGCAGAAGGCGCTGGACAGCGTGATGAGTCAGATCAACCGCAGCTTCGGCGAGGGGAGCATCATGCTGCTGGGCAAGCGCTCGGATATGCGCGTGGACGTGATCCCCACCGGCAGTCTCGCGCTGGACTATGCGCTGGGCGTGGGCGGTGTGCCCAGAGGACGCATCATTGAAATTTACGGGCCGGAATCCTCCGGCAAGACCACGCTGGCCATGCACATCGCGGCGGAGGCGCAGAAGCTGGGCGGCGAAGCGGCGTTCATCGATGCGGAGCACGCCTTCGACCCGGTCTACGCGAAAAACCTGGGCGTGGATATCGACAATCTGCTCATCTCCCAGCCGGATACCGGCGAACAGGCGCTGGAGATCGCCGACGCGCTGGTGCGCTCCGGCGCGCTGGACGTGATTGTGATCGACTCCGTGGCGGCACTGGTGCCGCGCAGCGAGATCGAGGCGGAGATGGGCGACAGCGTGGTGGGCCTGCAGGCGCGGCTCATGTCGCAGGCGCTGCGGAAGCTCACCGGCTCCATCAGCAAGACAAAGTGCGTGGTCATCTTCATCAACCAGCTGCGCGAGAAGATCGGCGTCATGTACGGCAACCCCGAGACCACCACCGGCGGCAAGGCGCTGAAATTCTATGCCAGCGTGCGCATGGACATCCGGCGGGTGGAGACCATCGCCGAAAAGGGCGTGAAGGTGGGCAGCCATACCCGCGTGAAGATCGTGAAGAACAAGGTCGCGCCCCCGTTCCGGGAGGCGGAGTTCGATATCCTTTATGGCGAGGGCATCTCCCGGGGCAGCGAGCTGGTGGAGCTGGGCGTGAAGCTGGGGATCGTGGAAAAGGGCGGCAGCTGGTTCACGTATAAGGGTCTGCGGGTGCAGGGCCGCGATACGCTCTGCGCGCAGCTGAAGGAGGACCCGGCGCTGTCGGCCCAGCTGGAAGAGGAGATCCGGCAGAAGATGCGCGGCGGGAATGAGGAAATGGATGAAACAGATGACGATACGGAGATCTTTGCGGACGACCTCGGGGACGAGGAGTGAACGTCTGCTTCGGAGGGAGCATATGCCAAGGCAATCGGTGCTGGAAATGCCGCTGAGCCGGATCTATCCGCTGCTGGTGCAGAAGGCGGAGCGCAAGGGCCGGACGAAGGCGGAGGTGGACACGGTCATCTGCTGGCTCACCGGCTATGACGAGGCGGAGCTGGAACGGCGGGTGCAGGCGGGTATCCCCTACGGGACGTTTTTCGAGGAAGCGCCGCAGCTGAACCCGGCGCGGATGAAGATCACCGGCAGCATCTGCGGCGTGCGGGTGGAGGAGATCGAAGACCCGATGATGCGGGACATCCGCTGTCTGGATAAGCTGGTGGACGAGCTGGCCAGGGGCAGGAGCATGGAGAAAATCCTGCGCGCCTGATATCACGAACGGAAAGCGGGGAATGCGCCGTGTGCGCCCAATTCTATACGGACATGGACACTGCTGCGGCCATCCGCAGCTTTACGGGGCGGGAGCAGGAGACCGTGCAGGGGGAGGTGCGCCCTTCCATGGAGGCCACGGTGCTGACTTCCGACAGCGCGGGCAACCATGCGCCGCGGATGGTGTGGGGGTTTCCGAATCCGAGAGGGCAGGGGCTGGTCATCAATGCCCGGTCGGAGACGCTGCTGGAAAAGCCCATGTTCCGGGAAAACTGCCTCTACCGCCGCTGCGCTGTCCCCGCCGGGAAATTCTGCGAATGGGATGCGCGGAAGGAGCGGGTGACCTTTTCGGATCCGCTGCAGCCGGTGCTGTTCATGGCGGGCATTTATGAGCTGACGGCGCGGCTGCCCCGTTTCGTGGTGCTGACGCGGGAGGCGAACGATTCCGTCCGGGATTATCATGACCGGATGCCGCTCCTGCTGTGGGCGGATGCGCTGCCCGAGTGGCTCCTGCCCGGCGGAGATTTTCAGATGCTCCTTGGGTCGGAAATGCCCCAGCTGGCGGCATGGAAGGCCGCCGAGCAGCTGAGCCTCTTTTGAAATTCATTAAAAAACGGTCTCCGTCTGCGCGACGGAGGCCGTTTTTCGTCCCTGCGCTTGACAAATCCGAAAAACCGGATATAATTTGAAAACGATTTTCATTTTCAAATTGGAGCGCAGAACATGGCTTATCAGACGAAACAGGGCAAAGCCCTGACAGAGTACCTGCAGACCCTCGGCTCCCGGCACATTTCCGTGCAGGAGATCGCCGAGAATCTGCCCGAGCATATCGGCACGGCGACCATCTACCGGCAGCTGGAGAAGCTGGCGGAGCAGGGCCTCGTGCAGAAATACGTGAACGACGGCGCACCCGCCTGCTATCAGTATCTGGGCGGCGGGACGGACTGCCACCAGCATTTTCACCTGAAATGCATGAAATGCGGGGCGCTGATCCATCTGGAATGCGAGGAGATGGACCATCTCAGCAGCCACATTCTTGCCGAGCACGGCTTTTTGCCGGACCCGACCCGCAGCGCGATCTACGGCACCTGTGAGGGCTGCCTCAAAAAGGAGGCGGCGAAATGAGAAGATTCCTGCTGTGCCTGCTGGCGGCGCTGATGCTGCTGTCCCTCGCCGCCTGCGGGGAGAAGAAGCCGGAGGACGGGAAGCTCCGCATCGTGGCCTCCGCCTTCCCGGAATACGACCTGACCCGCGCCGTGGCGGGGGAGCGGGCGGAGGTGACCCTGCTGCTGAAGCCCGGCACCGAGCCCCATTCCTATGAGCCGACCCCGCAGGATATCCTGAGCCTGCATGACGCGGCGCTGTTTGTCTATGGCGGCGGGGAGAGTGACGTGTGGGCCGAGCGCCTGCTCACCGGCGGGGAGCTGGGAAGCCTGCAGACGCTGAAATTCATGGACTACGCTCTGCTCCGGGAGGAGGAAACGCCGGATTACATGACGGTCTCCGAGGCGGAGGAGGAAGACGAAGTCTATGACGAGCACGTGTGGACAAGCCCATTGAATGCCATGCGTATCGTCGAGGGCATCCGGGACACGCTCTGCGCCATCGACCCGGCGGGGGCGGAGACATACCGCGCGAACGCGGAAGCGTATCTCCTGAAGCTCACGGAGCTGGACGGGAAATTCCGCCAGCTGATCTCCGACAGCGGCCGCGACCTGCTGCTCTTCGGCGACCGCTTCCCCTTCCTCTATCTCACGCGGGAATACGGTCTTCGCTATGCGGCGGCCTTCCCCGGCTGCTCCGGGGATACGGACGCGAACCCCGCCACCGTCGCCTATCTCATCGACATGGCCGAGGCGGAAGACCTGCCCGTGGTGCTGAAATGCGACCTCTCCGCCGGAAAGCTGGCGGACACCATCGCGGAGGCCTGCGGCGCGAAGGTGATGACGCTGTATTCCGCCCACACGGTCTCCAAGGCCGACTTTGACGCGGGCGAGACCTATCTGAGCCTGATGGAACGAAATCTGGACGTATTACGGGAGGCGCTGAACTGATATGGCCCTGATCGCCTGCAAAGACCTCTGCCTTGCCTACGAGGGCAAGACCGCCGTGGATCATCTGAGCTTTGACGTGTGCGCCGGGGATTACGTGTGCATCGTCGGCGAGAACGGCAGCGGCAAAAGCACCCTCATCAAAGCCCTGCTGGGCCTGAAAAAGCCGAAGTCCGGCTCCGTTACCTACGGGGACGGCCTGCGTCAGACCGAGATCGGTTATCTGCCCCAGCAGACCCCCGCGCAGAAGGATTTCCCCGCCTCCGTGCGGGAGGTGGTGCTTTCCGGCTGCCGGGCGAATCCCTTCTACAGCCGGGAGGAAAAGCGCCGCGCCGGGGAGAATATGGAGCGGCTGGGGCTGACGGCGCTGCGAAACGCCTGCTATCGGGATCTATCCGGCGGGCAGCAGCAGCGCGTCCTGCTGGCCCGCGCCCTCTGCGCCACGCGGAAGCTCCTCCTGCTGGACGAGCCGGTGACCGGGCTTGACCCCACGGTCTCCGCCGAGCTGTACCGCATCATTCAAGAGCTGAACGACGAGGGCGTGAGCATCGTCATGGTCTCCCATGACGTGGACTGCGCCATCGAGCGGGCGCGAAAGATCCTGCATCTGCGCACGGTGCCCCTGTTCTGGGGCAATTCCGAGGATTATCGCCTGAGCGACATCGGCCGTTCCTTCATGGAAGGCCGGGGGAAGGAGGCGGAAACATGAAGCTCCTTGCGGAAATGCTCTCCTATACCTTCCTGACGCGGGCGCTCATCGTGGGCATTCTTGTGTCCCTCTGCGCGGCGCTGCTGGGCGTGCCGCTGGTGCTGAAGCGCTACAGCATGATCGGCGACGGGCTGAGTCACGTGGGCTTCGGCGCGCTGGCCATCGCCGCCGCGCTGAATGCCGCCCCGCTGGCGGTGGCCATCCCCGTGGTGGTGGCGGCGGCCTTCCTGCTGCTGCGGCTCAGCTCCACCGGGCGCATCAAGGGCGACGCCGCCATCGCCATGATCTCCACGGGCAGCCTTGCGCTGGGCGTCATCGTCATTTCCCTGTCCACGGGCATGAACACCGAGACCAGCAACTATCTCTTCGGCAGCATCCTCTCCATGTCGGAGGCAGACGTGCGCCTGTGCCTCATCATCACCGCCGCGGTGCTGCTGCTGTTCGTCATCTTCTATAACCGCATCTTTGCCGTCACCTTTGACGAGACCTTCGCCCGCGCCACCGGCGCCCGCGCCGGGGCCTACAATGCGCTTCTGAGCCTGCTCACCGCGCTGACCGTGGTGGTGGGGATGCGGATGATGGGCGCGCTGCTCATTTCCGGGCTTGTGATTTTCCCCGCCCTCAGCGCAATGCGCTTGTGCCGGCAGTTCCGCTATGTTATAATCTGCTCGGCGGCCGTCAGCGTCATCTGCTTCGTGGCGGGCACGGTCGCGTCCTATGCGCTGGCGATCCCCACGGGGGCCAGCGTCGTCGTTGCAAATATTCTGGCGCTGCTCATCTGCTATCTGCTGGGCAGCTGGAAGGAGCGGAGATGACCATGGCGGACGCCGTGCTGGAATTAAAGGAACTGAAAGCGGAGGCGGACGGGAAGACCGTTCTGAACGGCCTGAGCTTCCGGCTGGAAAAGGGAAAACGCTATGCGCTTCTGGGCAGCGCCGGCAGCGGGAAGACCGAGCTGCTGCGCATTCTCGCCGGGCTGCAGCCCTCTGCCGGGGGCGAAGCGACGATCTTCGGCAAGCCGGTGAGCGATCCCGCGTCCCGCAAAGCGGTGGGGATGCTGGTGGGCGAACCCGCCTTCTGCCGGGAGCTGAGCATCGCCAATAATCTGGAGATCCAATCCCGCATCGTAGGCAGACCGGACAAGCGCCGCCTCGGAAAGCTGATGAAGGCACTGGCGATCCTGCCTCGGGAGACCGGGAACCGCAGCGCCGGATCCTGCCCGGCCTCCATCCGCGTGCGGCTGGGAACGGCGCTGGCGCTGGTCGGCTCCCCAAAGCTCCTCCTGCTGGACGAGCCGTTTTCCGGGCTGGACAGCGACGACAGCATCCGCCTCCGGGCGCTGCTGGAAGCCGAATGCGCCGAGCGGGAGATGACCGTGCTGATGACCGGGGCCTTCTTCGCGGAGGTATGGGACAGCGCGGATGAGTTCCTCGTGCTGGATGAGGGAAAGCTGGCGGCAGCGTATACGAAGGCGGAGCTGCAGGCGAAGCTGCCCGGGGAGGGCATGAAGAGCGGCGAGCTGGAAGCCTTCTTCCAGTCGCTCCGAAAGGGGGAAGCGGTATGATGCGTCAGCTGAGAAGCGAGTTTTTCCGCATGAGCCGCAGCGTGTTCCTGCTGCTGACCGTGGTCGTGTTGCTGGTGGCGGATATTTTCCTCAGCTCCCGTGTGCAGGTGAATTCCACGAATCTCTATGACCTGCCGGAGCTTTGCACCATGTCGCAGTTTTCCGGCTATGCGGAGAATATGAATATGAGCCCGCTAGGCGCCGTGAAATTCTTCCAGAAGCGCGGCCAGCTCACCGAGAGCAGCGCCGAGGATCTGGTCGGCGTGTTTCAGGATATCCACCCGTGGCAGTTCCGCTGGGTACTCAGCAGCACGAAGTCCGTGCTGGTGTTCCCGCTGGTGTTCATGCTGATCTTCCTTGCGCGGGATTTTCAGAGCCGCAGCTTTTATAATGCGCTGTATGTGGGCACAAAGCGGGATTCCGTCTACTGGGCGAAGGCCGTATTTCTGTTCATCGTGCTGTTCCTCATGTCCCTCATCGGCATCTGCGCGCTGACGGGCATCTATGCGGGGACGGTGTTCAGCCGCCTGCCCGCGGGCTACGTCTGGTCGCGGCTCCTGCTGCACGCGCTTGCGGATTGCGCGCTGGCGGCCCCCATGCTGCTGGTGTGCTGCCTTGTGCGGAAGCTGGTGCTTTCCGCCGTCGTGGCGCTGGCGTGGGATCTGAGCCTGCGGTTTCTGGAATGGCTGCCCATTACGGGAACGGAGCTGGAGGTATGGGAGCAGGGCGGCAGGATCTGGCCCGTGCTCCTTTGGAGCGCAGGGCTGATCGCGGTCAGCGCCGTGGGCGGCTGGCTGGCGTTCCGAAAGGCAAAGCTGAACTGAGTTGCGTTTTTGGGGAGGGCAATACCATGAAAGTTCTGGTCGCGGAGCGAAACGCGCTGCGCATCAATCTTGGGGAGATCCGCGCCCGCGCGGGCGGGGCGGAGATCGTCGCCGACCTGAGCGGCGACGGGCAGGGGCTGGGCCTCACCCGAATGGCGCGCTTTCTCGCGGAGGAGGGCGTCCAGTCCTTCGCCGTGACGGATACGTGGGATGCGGTGAACCTTCGCCGCAGCGGCTTCACGCAGGAGCATATCCTGAGGCTGCGCAGCATCACCGACCTGCGGGAGCTGCGGGAGCTGATGGACTGCGGCGTGACCTTTGCCGTCGGCTCCAATGAGGCGGGCATCGCGCTGAATGGGCTGGCGGCGGAACTGCATACCGTGGCGGAGGCCCGCATTCTGGTGGATACGGGGCTGGGCCGGTATGGGTTCCTGACCTCGGAAACGGAGAAAATGCTGAATATCTTCCGGCAGATGCCGGGCATCGCCGTCACGGGCATGATGACCCGTATGGACAGTGCGGGCCAGAAAAGCACGCTGGAGGCCCGATATCAGGCATTCACGGATACCGCGCAGGCCCTGCGGGCGCAGGGCGCGGATACCGGCGTCCTGCTGGCGCTGGATACCTGCAGCCTCTTCCGGCTGGAGCCGGGGGAGCAGCACGCGGTGCTGGCGGATGCCGCGCTCATCGGCAGGCAGCCGGTGAAGTGCAGCAGCCTTGTGAAGGTCGGCAGCGTGGAAGCCACGCTGGAGGACCTGAAATGGCTGCCGGAGGGGACCGTGCTCGGCCCCGGCAAGGGGAAAAAGCTCAAAAGTCCCACCCGCGTGGCGGTGGTGGATCTTGGCTGGGCAAACGGCGTGGGCGTCCTGCGCCGCCCGGAGCGGCAGGAGACGGTGATGCAGCTCGTGCGGCGTATCCTGCGCGGCGGGCAGTTTGAGCCTGTGTTCCGCGTGAACGGGAAGCGCGCACCGGTGCTGGGAGCGGTGGGAATGACCGGGCTGGTGATCGACGTGTCGAAGTGCGACTGTAATCCCGGCGACCGGGCCGTTCTGGATGCGGATCCGCGTCTGCTGCGGTTCCTGCCGGTGGAGCTGCGCGCATGAATGTGATCAGACAGTTAAGCCCCCATGTGGCCGACCTGATCGCCGCAGGCGAGGTGGTGGAACGGCCCGCCAGCGTGGTGAAGGAGCTGCTGGAAAACAGCTTCGACGCGGGGGCGACGAAAATCACCGTGGAGATCCAGCGGGGCGGCATGAGCCTCATCCGCGTGACGGATAACGGCTGCGGCATGAGTCCGGAGGATGCGGGCACCGCGTTTCTGCGCCATGCCACCAGCAAGCTGCGGGATGAATACGGGCTGGAGGCCATCGGCACCCTCGGGTTCCGGGGCGAAGCGCTGGCAGCCATCTCCGCCGTTTCCCGCATCCAGCTGCTCACCCGGCTGAAGGGCAGCGAGGAAGGCGTGAACCTCCAGCTGGAAGCGGGAACGGAGGTCGCCCGTGACCCGGCGGGCTGCCCGGAGGGGACGACCATCATCGTCCGCGACCTGTTTTACAATACGCCCGCCCGGCTGAAATTCATGCGGAAGGATTCCGCCGAGACCGCCAGCGTCTCTTCGGCGGTGACCCGCTGCGCACTGAGCCACCCGGACGTGTCCGTCCGCTATCTGAAGGACGGGAAAGAGGAATTTCAGACCTCCGGGAACGGCAGGCTGGATGACTGCATCTATACCGTGCTGGGCCGCGAATTTGCAAAGACCATGCTGCCTGCCTCCGGTTCCGGCGAGAACATCACGGTGGAGGGCTATATCTGCCCGCCCGCCGGGGCGCGGGGCAATCGGAACGGCCAATTCTTCTTCCTGAACGGGCGGTGGGTGAAGTCCCAGCTGCTGCAGGCGGCCTTGGAGCAGGCTTATCGGAACGCGCTGTTCACCGGCCGCTATCCCGCCTGCGTGCTGTTCCTCACGCTGAAGCTGAATCAGGTGGACGTGAACGTGCATCCCGCCAAGACGGAGGTGCGTTTCCTGCAGGAGCGGGCGGTGTTCGACGCGGTGTACCGCGCCGTCCTCAGCGCGCTGAACGGGGAGAGTGAGAAGCCGGAGATGCTGCTGCCCTCGGAGAAGTCCGAACCCGCGAAGCCAGCCGCGCCCGCGCCGAAGCCGGAAAAGCGCGGGGAGCTCCGCCCCGCGTTTATGGAGGCGGAAAAGCCTGCCGCGCCGAAGGAACCTGCGCCCGCGCAGCCCGCCATTCCGCCGCAGCCCGCCATTCCGCCGAAGCCCGAAAAGAAGCCGGAATCGCTGCATTATGAGAGGGCGCGGCAGCCGGAGGAGCTTCCGGCGAATATGCCGGAGATCGTGGAGCAGCTGGTGTTCAGTCAGACCAAAACGGTCTACAACGACCCGGAGAAACGGCCGACGGAGCAGCTGCCCGTCCACCGGGTATCGCTGCTGGAGGAAAAAGCGGAACCGCCGAAAACACCGGAGGCCAGCGCGGAACCGGCCCCCATCCCGGCGCACCGCATCATCGGGGAATGCTTCAATGAATACATTCTGGTGGAAGTGGGGGAGGAGCTGCTCCTCATCGACAAGCACGCCGCCCATGAGCGGATGCTCTTCGACCGGCTGAAAAGCCGCGATTATCCTGCCATGAGCCAGCTGCTCATGACGCCGCAGGTCTGCGAGCTGGACGCGGAGGATAAGGCACTGCTGCTGGAAAACACGGAGCTGCTGGAGGAGCTGGGCATCGAGGCGGAGGATTTCGGCGGCGGCAGCATGGTGGTGCGGCAGCTCCCGGCGGATTTCGCGCCCGGAGAGGCGGCGGGCCTGCTGAGCGAACTGGCGGCGTCGCTGCGGCTGGGCCGGAAGCCCGGAACGCTGGGCGTAAGGGATGAAACGCTGGCGACCATGGCCTGCAAGGCCGCCATCAAGGCCGGAAAAGGCTCCGACCCGCAGGAGTGGAAGCCGGTGGTGGAAGCGGTGCTGTCCGGCAGTGTGAAATACTGCCCCCACGGGCGGCCCGTGAGCATGAGCCTGACGAGAAAGCAGATCGACCGGAATTTCAAACGCATCTGACCTGATAAAACAGAACACCGGCTGCCCCCGAAACGGAGGAAGCCGGTGTTTTTGGTGTTTGAGGGCCGCGCCTCAGCCGCCGATGAAGCTGGTGAAGCCGACGATCAGCGTCATGGTGACGATGCTCAGCAGGGTGCTGACCGCCACGGTGCCGGATGCAAATTCCGGGCCGGAATCGTATTTCGTGGCGAACATGGTGGCCATCGTCGCCACCGGTGCGCTGACGCAGACCACCGTGCTGGTCAGCACCAGCCCGCGCACGCCGCAGAGATAGAGCACGCCCAGCGTGATGAGCGGCACGATGACGAGCCGCAGCGCCAGCATGGTAAACTCGCCCTTCGTGCGCAGAACGCCGCGGAAGTCCATGTTGGCCAGATAGTAGCCGATGATGAGCATGGGCACCGGCGCGTTCAGCCCCGCCAGCATCTCGATGGGCTGGGAAAGCACCTTCGGCAGGGAGACGGAGCAGAAAAAGAGGATGAGGCCGATGACCACGCTGACGGTGCCGGGATTCACCAGCGCCTTGCGGACGCTGATCTTCTCCTGCCCGTTGCACATGAGGGCCAGCCCGTAGGTCCAGAGAAAGATGGTATGCACCGCGTTGTAGGCCGCCCCGTACAACACCGCCTCGGAGCCCAGCAGCGCCTGCAGGAGGGGGAAGGCCATATAGCCGCAGTTGGCGAAGACCGCGCCGAAGCGCAGCACCCGCCGCCGGGCTTCGTTTTTATCGCGGATGAGCAGCAGCGCCAGCGCGATCTCCAGCAGGAAAACGCCCAGCGTGGCCGCCGCCGTGATGAGAAAGCCCCGGAGAAGCGAAGCATCGAAGGGCCGCTGGAAGGCGTTGATCATCATGCAGGGCGTGATGAGGTAGAGCATCAGGTTCGTGATGCTTTTGATGCCTGCCTCGGAGAGATATTTCAGCTTCGTGATCAGGAAGCCGAGGCCCATGATGATGAACAGCACCAGCACCTGCCCGCCCACGAATTTCAGACTGGTCAGCATAGGGAAACCTCCGCGTCGTTGGAATAGACCCATCATACCACCGGAAAACGGAAATGAAAAGAGAAGCAGACAGAAAAACAAGCCGCATTTCTGCGGCGTGTTCTGCGTATCCTGTTTTACAGCAGCTCGTCCGGAACGCCGTCGTCCTCGTCGGATATGTCGTCGTCATAATCCGTGAAGGCGGGCGGTTCTCCCTCGGTGCCGCGCATGGCGTTCCACTGCTCCCGGGTGAGCAGCACCTGACGGGGCTTGCTGCCCTCGAAGGGGCCGACCACGCCCTGCTCCTCCATCTGATCCACGATGCGGGCGGCGCGGGAATAGCCCAGCTTCAGCCGCCGCTGCAGCATACTGACAGAGGCCTGCTTACTGTCCAGCACGACCTCCACGGCCTCGTTGAACAGCTCGTCCAGATCGCCGCCGTTATCGTCGCTGTCGACGGGTTCCTCCGGTTCAGCCTTCTTCGTGTCCTTTTCGGCGCTGCGCTCGATCTCATCCTGCAGGCCGGAATCGTAAACGGCCTGTCCCTGCTGTTTGACGAAATTGATCACGTCCTCGCGCTCCTCGTCCGTGACGAAAGCGCCCTGTACGCGGGTGGGCTTCATGGCGCCGATGGGGGAATAGAGCATATCGCCCTTGCCCACCAGCTTTTCCGCGCCGGAGGTATCCAGAATGATGCGGGAGTTCAGCGCACTGTCCACCGCGAAGGCGATGCGGGAGGAGATATTGGCCTTCATCAGGCCGGTGATGACCTGCGCGCTGGGCCGCTGGGTCGCCACCACCAGATGGATGCCGCAGGCACGGCCCACGGCGGCGATGCGGCAGATGGAATCTTCCACGTCCTTGGCGGCGGTCATCATCAGGTCGGCCAGCTCGTCGATCAGAATGACCATGCGGGGCAGATGCGGCCCGCCCTCTTTTTCCATGAACTTGTTGTAGCTGCTGATATCGCGGGTGCCGGAATCGGCGATCATACGGTTGCGCTTCATCATTTCCATGACGGCCCACTGCAGCGCGCCCGCGGCCTTCTTCGGGTCGGTCACCACGGGGATGAGCAGATGGGGGATGCCATTATAGATGCCCAGCTCGATCATTTTCGGGTCCACCATGATGAGGCGCACGTCCTCCGGGCTGCACTTATACAGGAGCGAGAGGATGAGCGAGTTCATGCACACGGATTTACCGCTGCCGGTGGTACCGGCGATGAGCAGGTGGGGGAGCTTCGAGATATCGCCCACGATGACGCTGCCGCCGATATCCTTGCCCACGGCGAAGGGCAGCGCACCGGCTTTGTCCCGGAAGGCGGGGGTATCCAGAATGTCGCGCAGATAGACCGTGGCGGACTTCCGGTTGGGCACTTCGATGCCCACGGTGCTGATCTTCTCCGGCACCGGGGCGATGCGGACGCCGGTCGCCCCCAACTGCAGGGCGATATCGTCCGCCAGATTGGTGAGGCGGGTCAGCTTCACGCCCTGCTCCAGCTCCACCTCATATCGGGTGACCGTGGGGCCGCGCACCACGTTGCAGATCTCGGCGGGCACGCCGAAGCTCTTGATGGTGTCGCTGAGCCGCCGGGCATTGGCCGCCTGCTCCTCCAGACCCTCGCTGCCATCCTCCGCCGAACCGGCGGTGAGCAGCGTGAGCGGGGGGAAGGTATAGGGCAGCGGCTGGTTTTCCGCTTCCCCGGCGAGGTTTTCTTCAATATCGGCCAGCATTTCCGCTCTGGCCTTCACGGTCTCCGCCTTTTCCACGGCGCGGGCCGCTTTTTCCTCCGCAAGTACGGCGGCAGCTTCGGCGGCGGCCTCCGCTGTCACCAGCGGTCGGGGCTGCTGGCCCGTGCGGACGGCGGTGGGATTCAGCTGCGGCGTGATGGCGGGCTTTTCGGGTTCCGGTTCCGGCTCGGTGACGGGCTTCCACGCGCTCTCTTCTTTCGGCTTCCACGCGCTTTCAGACTTCGGTTCCTGCGCGGGCTTTGTCTCGATGATGGGCTTCCATGCCGCTGCGGGGTCCTCTTTCGGCTGCCGCTCCGGCTCCGCCTGCGGACGGGAGACCGGGGCGGACGCTTCGCTGCGAGGTTCCGCCTTGGGGGCTTCCTGCCGGACGGGGGCTGCGAACAGCTCGTCCGCATCCGGCAGCGGCTCCTGCGGGAGCTGCGAGGTCTGCACGGTCTCGGTGTGCACGGCGGGCGCGCTGGGTGCGGCGGCGCCGGGCTTCGGCGTGATGGCGGTATGGACGACCTTGCTGGCGGCGCTGCCGGCGGCAGGATTCCGCAGACGGTCCTTCGTCAGAATATCGGCCAACCAGTCCTTGTCGCTGATGGGCTTCGCGGGCTTGGAAGGGATGGTGACCGGCTGGCGGGGAGCGGCCGTCTCCGCCGGTTTCTCATACGTCCGGCGCGTTTCAGTTTCCCGGCGCGGGGGCGTACTTTCGACTTCCCGGCGCGGCGCAGCACTCCGTTCGGGTTCCCGACGCACCGGGGCGGCGGGCTCCGGTTCCCGGCGAACAGGCTCGGAAACGGGATTATCCCGGTTCAGCTCCTCCAGCGGGTCGATGTCGATCTGGGCGCGCCGCCTGCCGCGGGAAGGGGCAGCCGCCGGGGCGGCGGGCTTTTCCGG
>JAZQQF010000002.1:0-9345 GCA_045628925.1 Oscillospiraceae bacterium
TACTTCTGCCCGGACAGCAAGGATTGCCGCCCCGACCATCTGGTCTTCAACCGCAGCGTGGCGCTGAAGGTCAGCTATCATAAGTAAGCGATATCGGGCGCGCTGCATCGCAGCGCGCCCGGCGATATTCGTCCTTCGGACGAGCGAAAACGCTGACGCGGCGAAATTCGCTGCGGCGAGCGGAGGCGTCTTGAATCGGGAATATGGGAAGGCCCGCCGCTGCCCGGCAGGTCTTCTCTTTTTTTCTTCGGAAAATAGCATCCTATACATTGAAATCCACGGGCGGGTATGGTAAACTGGTTTCAAAAAGAAAACGGGAGGAAGCGCAGAAGCGAGTATGGAAGCGGTAAAGAGTAAGAAAAGCGTCAAGCCCATCACGCTGGACAAGATCGCGTGGGGAACGGACGAGACGCTGGAAGCGGAATATTCCAAATCCCGGAAGGAACGGCGGGAGCTGCCGGATACCATCACGTCCCGGGAGCTGTATCACGATATCGTTCAGATCGCGTGGCCTTCGCTGTGCGAGCTGTTCCTGACCAGTCTGGTCAACATGGTGGATACCATGATGGTGGGCGGCCTCGGGGCGGACGCCATCAGCGCCGTCAGCATCGCAACGCAGCCGAAGTTCCTGTTCCTGAACCTCATTATGGCGCTGAACACCGGCACCACCGCCATGGTCTCCCGCGCCCGCGGGATGCAGGATCAGGAGCGGGCCAACAAAATTCTCCGGCAGAGCATGGTGCTGTGCACCCTCATCGGCATCCTCAGCGCCATCGCGGGCTACGTGCTGGCCCAGCCGCTCATCGTCTTTATGGCGAACGGCGGATTGGATGAAAACGTCATCCGGCAGGGAACGGTCTACCTGCGCATCCAGTTCCTGTTCTTCCCCATAAACGCATGGACGAGCGTCATCACAGCGGCCTTGAAGGGCACCGGGCAGGCGAAGCCCAGCATGGTCTACAATACCGTGGCGAATCTGGTGAACATCTGCTTCAACTGGCTCCTCATCAACGGCAACTGGGGCTTCCCGCGCATGGAAGTGGCGGGCGCCTCGCTGGCTACCGGCATCGGGCAGACCGTGGGCTTCGGCATCGCCCTGTGGTGCGCTTTCTCCGGAAGGTTCTACTGCACGATGCACATGAAGAACCTGCTGAAATTCGACAACGATATCATCTCCGGCATCGTGAAGGTGGGCATCCCCAGCATGATCGAGCAGCTCATCATGCGCTTCGGCGTCATCTTCTATACCCGCACCGTGGCGGCGCTTGGCAGCGTGGAATACGCGACGCACAACATCTGCATGAACATCCAGTCCATGAGCTTCATGATCGGTCAGGGCTTCGCGGTGTCCTCCACCTCGCTGGTGGGGCAGAGTCTCGGCAAGAAGCGGCCCGATATGGCGGAGCATTATTCCCGCCGCTGCCGCAATATGGGCTTCTACGTGGCTGTCGCCATCGGCATCCTGTTCTTCATCTTCCGGCGATTCCTGGTGGGCCTGTATAACCGGGATGAGCAGATCCTGGAGATCGGCTCCTACCTGATGATCTACGTGGCCATCCTCCAGCCCTTCCAGGCGAACCAGTTCATTCTGGGCGGCTCCCTCCGCGGCGCGGGCGACACGAAGTTCACCGCCATGGTCATGCTCATCACCATCGTGGGCATCCGTACCGCGCTGGCCTACGTGCTGGTGACCCTGATGCAGACCGGACTGACCGGTGCGTGGATCGCCCTCTGCGCCGACCAGATCGCCCGCAGCTTCATCATCATGGCGCGCTACAATCGCGGCAAGTGGAAGAAGATCAGGCTGTAAATCACGCAGAATACGAATCACCCCTCCGAAACCGGAGGGGTGATTTTCTGTCTGATTCAGAATCGGAACGTCCGCATGAGTTCAGCGTGAATGTCCTCCACACTGCGCATTTCCCCGTCCCGATAGCAGCGAATACGATCCCAGCCCAGCTTTTCCGCGCAGAACTCCGCGGCCTCCTGCGAGCGCAGCAGATAGGCGGTGTTCGCTTCGTGGATGTCCTTTTTCGTATCGTCGCCCGCGTAGCGCTCGTGCATGAGCTTCTGGCTTTCTTCCACGTCCACCTGCAGGTAGAGGACCTGATCCGGCGCGGGGATGCCCATGATGCGGTACTCAAAGTCAAAGAGCCAGTTCAGATAACTGTCCCACGAAGCCTTGTCCTGCAGCTTGCAGCATTGATGCACCGCATTGGAGGTGGTGTACCGGTCCGCAATGACGATGCCGCCGGAACGGTAGAACGGCCCCCAGTCCTTCCGAAAGGAGGCAAAACGGTCCACCGCGAAGAAGGTGGAGGCGGCGTAGGCGTTCACATCGCCGGGATCGGAGCCGAACTCCCCGGCGAGATACATTTTCACCAGCGCGGAAGAATCGCTCTGATAGTTGGGGAAGGAGATGCGCCGCACCTTCCGGCCCTGCCGCTCCAGCGCTTCGGCCAAAAGCGCGCTCTGGGTGGCCTTGCCGCTGCCGTCCAGTCCCTCGATGACGATGAGTTTTCCGTCCATATCCCGTTCCTCCGCAAGGTGTTTTCCTACATCATAGCGATTCATTCCCGGTTTGTAAAGCGCTGAAGGACAGAAAATCTCCCCCGGCGGCAGCCGGGGGAGCAGCGGAGACGCTTACTTGAGGAAGTTCAGCTTCTTGACGATGGCAGGCTCCTTGGCCTTGCCGGAGCAGACCTGGAAGAAGCAGATGATGCGGACGACCAGCAGGATGAGCATACAGACCGCACCGGCGATGGGCACGATGATGGTGATGCCCAGCACGGCGGAGACGATGCCGATGATCGTTTCGCAGATCGCCAGCTTCAGGAACTGCCGCACGTGGAACGCGGCGTAGGGGGATTCCGTTTTGGCCAGCAGGGCGACGATGACGCCGATGATGCCCATCAGGTAGGGCAGCATGGCAAAGACCTTGTTTTCGGAGACGTCGGCGGCGTCAAACTCCTCCGTGTGGTCGGTGGGGTCGGGTACGTAGGCCGGGGCGGGAACGGCGAAGACCGCGCCGCAGCTTGCGCAGCCAGTCGCGCCGTCTTCCAGCTGAGAACCGCAGTTGGGACAGAATTTCATGTTGTTTGCTCCTTTCCGAATATGTGAATTGGGTGTACCTTACAGATTTTTGGCGATGGCGTCGGCCATGGAGGTGGCCTGCAGGATGTTCTTCGGGGTGGTGCAGTCGCCCAGCACATAGAACTCCGGCGCGCAGAAGCGCAGGGCCTCCGCTTCCTCCCGCAGGGGCTTCTGACCCATGGCGCAGATGACCGTGTCGGCGGGGAAGAAGCACTCCTCGCCGTCCTTCACGCCGGTGACGCCGCTCTCGTCCAGCTTCTCGACCTTCGTGCCCAGCTTGAGCGCGATGTGCTTTTCCCGAATTTCCACGTTCAGCGCGTTCTGATGGAGGATGTTCCCGCCGTTGTTCAGCGCGGGCAGCATCTCCACGACGGTGACCTCCCGGCCCAGCCCGGCCAGATGGATGGCAAGCTCGATGCCCACGAGGCCGCCGCCCAGCACCACGACCTTCTGACCGACTTCGTCCACGTGCTGATAAGCGTATTCCGCCACCAGCACGTTCTTCCCGTCCATGCCGGGGATGGGGGGCACACTGGGCCTTGCGCCCAGCGCGGCGATGAGCACATCGGGCCCAAGCTCCTGCGCCAGCTGGGGGGTGACGGCGGTGTTCAGCCGCACCTCGATGGCGCGCTTCGCCACCTGACGGCGCTGGTAATCGAGATAAGCGTGAATTTTCTGCTTGAAGGGGACGCCCTCCTCGCAGGTGAGCGCGCCGCCCAGCTGGTCGTTCTTTTCGCAGAGGACGACCTTGTGGCCCCGGTCAGCGCAGGCGATGGCCGCCTGCATCCCGCCGATGCCGCCGCCCGCGATGAGCACGGTCTTGCGTTCCTTCGCTTCGGGGAGGCTCCTGCTAGCCAATTCCCGGCCGATGACCGGGTTCACGGCGCAGTAGATCTGCCCGTTGGTGATGAGGTGGGAGAAGCAGGTGAGGCAGCGCAGGCAGGGGCGGATCTCCTCCGCCTTTCCGGCGCGGGCCTTGTTGGGCAGCTGGGGATCGGCCAGCAGGGCACGGGCCATTTCGATCACGTCCGCCTTGCCGGAAGCGATGATCTCCTCCAGCAGCGCCGGGTCGCAGTGTGCGCCCACGGTGGCCACCGGCACCTTCACGTGGGGCTTGATGGCCGCGGCGAAGCCCACGTTGCAGCTGTCCTCCGAGAAGATGGAGGGATGGGTCACGCAGAACACGTCCGGGTTCTCATGGTGACCGGCGGAAACGTGCAGCAGGTCGCAGTGCCCGTCCAACTGCTTTGCGATGGCGATGCCCTCGTCCAGATCGTAGCCCTCCGGGGTGACCTCGCTGCCGGAGATGCGCACCTCGATGGGGAAGCCGGGGCCGACGCGCTTCCGAATGGCGTCCAGCACGGCGATGGGCATCCGGCAGCGGTTCTCCACGCTGCCGCCCCATTTGTCGGTGCGGGTGTTCACCTTGCTGCTGAGCCACTGGCTCAGACCCCAGCCGTGGCCCATGTGGACGGTGACCATGCCGAAGCCGCAGGATTTCAGAAACGCCGCCCCGTCGGCAAAGCGGGCGATGGTGGCCTCGATGACCTCCTCGGGCATTTCCTGATATTCCTCGCCCATGGCGTTCACGCCGGAGACGGGGCCGTAGATGATATTCCCGGCGGCATAGGAGGTGTGGGCGTAGATGCCCGCGTGGGTCAGCTCGGCGGAGGCCACGCAGCCATAGCGGCTGACGCCGGTGGTGAGCATATTGAAAGCGTGATGGTTGCGCATATCGTCCGCCCGGACCATGTGCTCCCCGTAAAGCCCGTTCACACTGTCCACCGCGCATTCGCCCATGCAGATGGAGGCGGCGCCGCCCCGGGCCTTTTCCTCATAGAAGGCCACGTATTCGGCGGTGGGACGGTTCAGGGAATCCAGGCTTCTGCCGGAGATGGGGGAGGCGAAGATGCGGTTGCGAAACCACTGTTTCCCCAGCTGGATGGGGGAGAACAGATGGGGATACGGACACTCGTACATAATGATGCTCCTTATCTGTCAGTCTCGCGGATATGTTTTTACAGAGAATACTATATTCCATCGGCCGCGCTTTGTAAAGGCGAAACGGAAAATTCACGCCTGCCGGAAAAACTACGCCTCCGGGAGCATCTCCCGGAGGCATCACTTAAAACTCCATCATTTTGATCTCCGCCGCGAGCTTCGGGCGGAAGGGCATCTGCGACAGGATATCCCTTTCAAGGTCGACGCCCTCGGCAATCTCGGTCAGCTCCAGCCCGTCCTCCGTGAGACGGAAGACGCAGCGCTCCGTCACATACAGCACCTCCTGCCCGATGGCGCGGGCATTCTCCACGGCGAAGCTGCGGGTGGGGATGGTCTGCTGGAACTTCCGGACGCGCCCCTCCTTCGTGATGGCGACGCGCTGCCCGTCGAAGCTGCCCTCCAGCCCGCCGGAGGTGAAGGTCATGCAGAACACCACCTTCTTCGTGGTCTGGCTGATGTTGGCGAAGCCGCCGATGCCGCTGAGCTTGCCGGGCGCCTGATGGCCGTTCACGTTGCCCATGGCGTCCACCTGCAGGGTGCCGATGAAGCAGATATCCAGCCCGCCGCCCTCATAGAAATCGAACTGCCGGGCCATGTCCATCATGGTGTCCGGCCCGATGGACACGCCGAAGCCCTTGCCGCCCAGCGGGTAGCCGCCGGTGTGGCCCGATTCCACGGAGAGATGCACGTTTTCCAGCATCCCCCGATCCAGCACCTCCTGCGCGATCAGCTCCGGGATGCCCACGCCGATGTTGGCGATCATGCCTTCCTTCAGCTCATGCACCGCCCGCCGGGCGATGGCGCGGTGCAGGTCGGTGCGGTGGCTGGTCTCTCCGATGCGGGCGCAGATCTCGTCCCGGCAGGCGCGGAGGATGTTCCCGGTGGGCACGTATTTGCCGCACACGTAGTCATAGAATCCATCGAGGCTGGTGAGCTGCTTCTGCTCCGGCACCACCACCACCGCGTCCACCAGCGCGGAGGGGACGTTCACCATCCGCGGCAGCATATGATTGTTCACGATGCGGCTCACCTGCACGATGACCTTGCCGCCGTTGCGGTGGGTGGCCTGCGCCACGCTGAGGCAGTCCACGCTGGCGGCCTCGTTTTCATAGGTGATGTTGCCGCGCTCGTCGGCATAGCTGGCCTTCAGAAAGGCGATATCCACCTGCGGGATGTCATACAGCAGACCCTCCTCGCCGGGCTTGTCCGCCATGTGCACCAGCGTGCGCTTGCTGCGTTCGTTCAGCCGGTACTGGCCCACGCGGGGATCCACGAACAGGTTCAGACCGATCTTGGAGAACAGCGTTTTCTGCCCGCAGGCCGCCGCCCGGATCATATGGCTCATCACGCCGCCGGGCAGATTGTAGCCCTCGATGCGGTTCTCCTGAATGGCCTTCACCGTGCCGTGCAGGCTGCCGAAGAAGCCGATGACCACGCAGTCGGCGCCGCCCTCGCAGATATAGCCCTCCACGTCGCTGTCCTCCCGCCATTCGGCGAAGCTGAAGGAGGAATACACGGTCAGATGCCGCGGATGGCCGGTGGCGCGGAAGCGCTTCGTCAGCGCCTTGTTCAGATCCACGGGGGAGGCGCAGCCGCCGAAGGAATTGACCCAGATGGTGTCCCCATCCCGTATGAGTTCCATCGCTTCCTCCATGGTGTAGAGCTTTTTCATACCGTCAACCTGCCTTCCGTGCCGGCACCGGCACCGTCATATTACGATAGTCATATCATAGTCACGGCGGGCTTTTTTGTCAAGGCGGCGGGGGAGAACTGCTTCCGGAAAAGAATGCGGAGATTTATGTTGCAAAGTATGTTTCTCTGTGGTACAATCACAGCTACGATGCGTAAATTTACCTGTACGGAACCGGGAGGAAAAGCAATGGAACAAAAAAGTCTGGCTCTCGCGCTCTTAAAGGGCGGGAACTGGGGCCCGTATGAAGCGCTCACCGAGGCTTTTCTGCCCACGCGGTATGGGGAACTGCTCACGGAAGCCATGGAAGCGCTGAACTGGGACGCGCTGTATCTCAGCCACGTGCACGGCTTCGGCCATATCGAGCGCACCATGATCCACGGGGCCATGTGCGCGTGGGCCGAGGCGCTGCCGGAAGCGGAAACGCGGCTCCTGCTGCAGATGTGCTCCTACCACGATACCGGCCGCAATTCCGATTTTCTGGACGGGGCGCACGGCGCGCGGAGCGCAGAGAAGCTCGCTTCGCTCACGGGCCTCGCAGGCGAGGATCTGAAAGCGGCGATGGCGGGCGTGGAGGCCCACAGTCTGAACGACCGGATGATGGACGAGGTGCTGGACCGATACGATCCGGCGGACCGGCCCCGGGCGCAGCTGCTGGCGGAGATGCTCAAGGACGCCGACGGGCTGGACCGGGTGCGCATCCGCGACCTGAACGTGAAGTTCCTCCGCCGGAAGGACAGCGCATCGCGCTCGGCCTTCGCGCAGGAGCTGTTCGACCGATACGTGGCAGCCGAGGCGGCGCAGGGCCGGACGCTGGAGGACGGCGGCTTCGATCTGGATACCATCCAGAAGGTGAAGGGCTTCGTGGCGGACTGCTTCGGCCGCGGCGCCAGCTGCGCGCAGACCGGGATGATGGCGCTGGGGATGCTCACGGGAACGGAGATCTCCTCCCAGCTGCTGGACGCCTGCACCGGCGAGACGGACGTCTGCGGCCTCCTGCACGCGGCGCTCCTGTTCTTCGGCATCTGGTACGGGAATCAGGGCCGCAGCGGCGCGGAGATCACGGCGCTGCGCCGGAAGTACCGGGCAAAGTTCGCCGCGCAGTACGGGTCCGAGCTTTGCCGGGAGATGAAGCCGCAGGTGGGCTGCTCCGGCTTCGCGGTGGATGGGATCCTGTTCGCCATCCAGTTTTTTGAGGAAGAAAACAAAAATAAAAATAAAAAAGAAAATGGAGTTGGTAAGTCTTGAAGCAGTACAAATGGGCGTTTCAGTGGATGGGCAAGCGGAAATATTTCCTGATCCTTGCCATCCTCTTTGACGTCGCGGGTGTCGGCCTGATGACCATCGAGCCGTACATCTTCAAGGACATCGTGGACGATGTCCTCATGCCCCAGCAGCTGGAACGGCTCATCCCCATGCTGGCCATGTCCCTGCTGGTGGGTCTCGCATTCTCCGCCTGCCGATACTTTACGAGTATCTTCGCGGAAATGGCCTCCGAGACCGCCGTTGTGCGTCTGAAGGGCGCGCTGTTCCGCAAGCTGATGGTGCTGGACTCCGGCTATTACCGGGAAAACAAGGCCGGCGACATCATCAACAAATGCTCCGGCGACGTGGAGGTCATCAGCCGCAGCC
The DNA here is from genome assembly GCA_045628925.1 of Oscillospiraceae bacterium. Taxonomy (GTDB): domain Bacteria; phylum Bacillota; class Clostridia; order Oscillospirales; family Oscillospiraceae; genus UBA1774. The sequence continues at coordinate 8,417 of JAZQQF010000002.1, forward strand.
TTTCTTTCGTCATTCCCCGCGTGGTGGAATTTGTCCTGATGCTCATCGTGGCCATCACGGTCTTCATGCGCATCAACTGGAAGTACACCATCATCCTCCTGCTGGTCAGCCCCTTCACCGCGGTCGCGGCCAATAAGATGGGCAAGAAGCTGCACCCCGCCTTCAAGAAGGCCCGTAAGCAGCTGAGCAATCTGAACGCCGTCGTGGCGGAGAACATCGCGGGCAACCGGGTGGTCAAGGCCTTCGTCCGCGAGGACTTCGAGATGGAGAAGTTCCAGGAGGAGAACCACGGCTACAAGAAGCTGAACGTGGAAGCCACCATGATCTGGCTGCGCTACGGCCCCATCATCGACTCCCTCGCCACGATGATCACCGTCATCAACCTGATCGTCGGCTCCATCCTCGTCATCAAGGGCGGCATCACCATCGGCGAGCTGACCCTGTTCCTCACCTTTGCGTGGACGCTGAACGAGCCCCTCATGATGATGGGTATGCTGGTGAACGATATCCAGCGCTTCAAGGCATCCACCGAGAAGGTGCAGGAGCTGTATTACATGGGCGAGAACATTCAGGAGCCCGAGACCGACAAGAGCCCCGAGAACGTAAAGGGCAAGGTGGATCTGGACCATGTCACCCTGCAGTATGGTTCCACCAAGGTGCTGGATGACGTGACCATGCACATCAAGCCCGGCCAGGTCATCGGCGTCATGGGCCCCACCGGCTGCGGCAAGACCACGCTGGTGAACGTCATCGACCGCTTCGCGGACGTGACCGGCGGCAGCGTGAAGCTGGACGGGGTGGACGTGCGCGACTGGTCGCTGAAAAAGCTCAGACGGAACATCGGCCTCACCATGCAGGACGTGTTCCTCTTCTCCGATACCGTGGAGAGCAACATCGCCTACGGCGTGCCCGATACGTCCTTTGACAAC
>JAZQQF010000003.1:0-22973 GCA_045628925.1 Oscillospiraceae bacterium
TGCGAATAGCAGCAATTGCAGCTATACATGGTGTATATAGCAGACAGAATACAAGCAATGCCGCTGATGATGCGATGCTCATTACTGCTAAAAGAGATTCGACTTCTCCGTAAAGAACCGACAAGGTCCAGCGGGTCGGGACAGGCGACGGCGCTGTGCCCCCGCGCCTGACCGATCTTCAGGACTTCCGACAGGAACGCGTCCGCTGCGTCGGGGCCGCCCGTGAGGGAGATGCGCTGCGGCGCGAGGCTGGCCCGGCTCTCCGAAAGCGTCACGCTGCCGAGGCAGGTGAAAGCGTCGGTGTAGTATCGCAGCAGCGTACCCGGCTCCCGGCTTTTGGGCTTCAGCAGCCGGAGCGCCAGCGACCTTGCCCGGCTGCGGATGGCGGCCTCGGCAGATCCCGGCAGCGGGCAGACGTCCGCGATGCTGCCTGCGGCAGAGAGATAGAGGTAAGCGCGGCGGTAATGCTCCCGATAGGCCCGTTCCAGCGGCCGAAGCGGGGGAACGCCGGGCCGGTAAAAGCGGCTCAGGTCCAGATAGAAGCCCTGATGCCCCACCTGCGGCGGCTCCAGAACGTGCGGGGCCGTCCCGTCGAATACGGCGAGGCCGCGATCGGGGATCCACACGCCGTCCAGCGAATCCGGGTCGCCGGAACAGAGGATGCGCTCCGCCTGCAGCCCCTGCTGTTCGGCGGCCGCCGCGATACGCCGGAGAAAGCCGGATTTTCCGCAGCCCGCGCCGCCCTTCAGAACAAACACGCGGGCGGAGTCGATGGCTGCGATATAGGTCTCATAAAGAGAATGAAAGCCCTCGAAGCTGTTCGCGCCGAGAAAACAGGATATTTCGTTCATGATACACGCTCCCAAGCAGTTCTATCCCAGTAATATGCAGCGGCGCGGGGTACGGTGTATCTTGCATTCATATGGGGCCTGTGATATGATGATCAAAATCATCATGAAGCGAGGGAGGAGAGCCGATGCGGAAAAAATGGCTTTCCGGGCTTCTTTGCCTGATCATTCTGGCGGGGCTCGTTTCCGCCGCGCTGGCAGCGGGCGGGGCCGATGACCCGATCCTTTCCGTGAGCTGGCTGTATAACCATCTGGCCCCGAAGCTGGAAGAATACTTCGATACCGAGACGGAGAAGGAACTGAGCGGCATCGCCAGCGGCAGCTTCGCCCGGATGGAAACGATCCGCATTGAAACACGAGACGGGTATGATTTCGCCGCGTCCTTTTCGCCCGTGGCGCTTTCGGCGGGCGATTCGGTCACGCTGGATGCTTATGCGAGCTTTCTGCTGACCGGCGGAACGGTGCAGCTGGAAAGCGGAGCCTGCGAGGTCGTGGATCTCGCGGAGGGGAGCGTTGTCCCCGTCGGCAGTGAACTGGAAGAAGGACACCGGTACTTCGTCACGGAGGGCAGCGGCGCGGTGCTGCGGGCCGATTCGGCGGCGAAGGGCTATGCGGACGGGTATTACCGCTTCGAGAAAACGGAAAAGCAGCCGGAAATCCGGAAGTTCGCGGATATCGAAAACCACTGGGCGAGAGCGCAGATCGAATTTCTGACGGCCCTCGGCGCGGTGAACGGCACGGCGGAAAACACGTTTTCCCCGGATATGCAGGTGACGCGCGCCATGTTCGTGACCGTGCTGGGCAGGATCTTCGCGCCGGACGCGTCGGAATGCGAAACGGCCTTCAGCGACGTGGCGGAAGGGGACTGGTTCGCGCCTTACGTGCGCTGGGCTTCCGACAACGGCATCGTGAACGGCTATGAAAACGGGACCTTCGGGCCGGACAAGCCCATCACCCGGGAGCAGATGGCGGCCATTCTGATGCGCTTCTGCACCGCCTTCGATTACGTACTGCCGGAGGTGAGCGAACCGATGACCTTTGCCGATGCGGAAAAGATCAGCGCGTGGGCGGCGGAATCCGTCAGCCTCGCCCAGCGGAGCGGCCTTATCAACGGGCGCACCGGCGGCGTATTCGACCCGCTGGGAACGGCGACCCGCGCCGAAATGTGCGCGGTGATCAGCCGTCTGTATGAAAAACTGGAAACGGAAGGAGCAATCACAAAATGACGATACAGGAGAAGATCGGCGCGTGGGTGGACGCGCAGCGGGAGAATTACCTTGCGGACGTGGCGCGGCTGGTGGCCATCCGCAGCGTGACGGGGGAAGCGAAGCCGGGGATGCCCTTCGGCGAAGGCCCCGCCGCGGCCCTGCGGGAGGCGCTGAAGATCGCCGACGAGCACGGCTTCCGCACGAAAGACCATGACGGCTACGTGATGACCGCCGACCTGAACGGGGAAGAACGTGCGCTGGACATCCTTGCCCATCTGGACGTGGTGGGCGAGGGCGACGGCTGGGATACCGACCCTTATACCGCCACGGAAAAGGACGGCTGCCTTTACGGGCGCGGCACGGACGACGATAAAGGCCCCGCCGTTGCGGCGCTGTACGCCATGGAGTGCGTGCGGGAGATCGCGGGCGGCGACGTGAAAAAGAACGTACGGCTGATCCTCGGGACCGACGAGGAGAGCGGTTCCAAGGACATCGCTTATTACTATGCGCGGGAGAAAAGCGCGCCTTATACCTTCTCACCGGATGCCAGCTTCCCGGTTTACAACACGGAAAAGGGCGGCTTCGTGGGCCATTTCACGCAGGAATGGGAAAAGACGGAGGCGCTGCCGCGCCTGACGGAGCTGCACGGCGGCTACCGCATCAACGTGCTGCCTGCGGATGCTTCCGCCGTCGTTGCCGGAATCAGTGTTGAAAACGCGGAGACCGTCTGCGGCCCGATCGCGGAACGGCTGGGCGTCAAGCTCACGGTGAGCGAGATGCCGGGCGGCGTGAAACTCGCGGTGAAGGGCCTTGCGGCCCACGCCTCCACCCCCGAACAGGGCAACAACGGCATCACGGCACTCATCGAGCTGCTGTGCGCACTGCCGCTGGCGGATACGCCCTCCGCAAAGGCGCTCCGGGCGCTGGAGCGCCTCCTGCCCCATGGGGACGGGCTGGGCAAAGCAGCCGGGATCGCCATGGAGGACGAGGTATCCGGCCCGCTGAGCCTTGCGTTCAGCCTGCTGGAGCTGGACGAGACCCATCTGGACGGCTGCTTTGACAGCCGCGTGCCCGTCTGCGCCACGGAGGAAAACTGCCGGAACGTGGTGAAGGCAAACATGGAGACGGCGGGCTTCCGCTTTGAGGGCAATATGCGCGCACCGCACCATACCCCCGGCGATACGCCCTTCGTGCAGAGCATGCTGCGCAGCTATGAAGCCTATACAGGTCTGAAGGGCGAATGCCTGAGCATGGGCGGCGGGACCTACGTGCATGATATCCCCGGCGGCGTAGCCTTCGGCGCGGGGATGCCGGGCTTTGAGAGCAACCTCCACGGCGCCAACGAGCGCATGAACATCGCGGATATGCTGACCGCCATCAGGATCTTCGCGCAGGTCATCTATGACCTCTGCTGCTGAATAAAAGGAAGCCCGCAGGCACGGTGAATCGTGCCTGCGGGCGTTTTCATGCGTTTTTTTACGGCTGGGTAAAATGCACGTGGCTGCGGATGTGCTCCTCGCAGAAGCAGTGGTAACCCACGCACTGGGAGCAGAAACGGAACTCCAGTTCCGGGTGTTCCGTGTCCGTTTTGCCGCACACCGAGCATTTGTGCAGGTAGTGCAGGTTGGATGCGCTCTTTTCCGCTTTTTTGACGTTCCGGCGGAATTTGGCCGAGGAACCGGAAACGCGGGCTTTCAGGAAGCGGCAGCCGGCGATCAGACTGTCGCCGCAGAAGAGGAAGTAGTTCAGCATGGCGATCAGCGGCAGCAGGGTGAAGCTGAAGATCATGCTCAGCAGGAAAACCGCCGCCTCGAACCATGCCAGCCACTTGACCTTGACAGGAATGATGAAGAACAGGAGAACGCGGTTATCCGGCCACAGGGTCGCATACACGAAGAACATGGACAGGCTGATGTAATTCCCGGTGACGGGGATATCATAGCCCATGATCAGACTGGCGATGACCGAGTATAGGATGCTGAGGACCATGCCGCAGAGGTAATAGGCGGTGAACTTTCCTTCGCCCCATGCCCGTTCCAGAACGGAGCCGATGAGGTAATAGAAATACAGCTCCAGTACCAGCCCCAGCAGCCGCCCGGAGCTGGGAACGAACACGAAGGTGACGAGCCGCCAGACTTCGCCCTTGAGGATGCGGCTGGGAAGGAAACAGAGGTACCATGTCAGCATTCCGGTGCGGTCCATCATGCTGAAAACATAGACCAAAAGGTTGCCAACGATGAGGTAGGTCATCAGGTTCCGCAGGCCGAAACGGGGATGCTTGAAAAGAAAGCGCTGCAGCGCGCCGTTGAATTTCTGGATCAGTTTCATGGTTTTACTCCTTTGCGACCTACTATACAGGAAATATATCCGTTTGTCTATGGGAGAAAACGCATACTTTATGAAGAAACGGTAAATTTGTACTTTTCACCGGCGAAATTCTGTGATATAATACCTCGATATAATAGGACTTGGAGCGTACTTATGATCGAGAAAAATCAGGAAGCGGAAGATCGGATCGAGGGCAAAAACGCCGTGATGGAGGCCCTTAAGGCCGGTCGTCCCATCGACAAGGTATATATCGCCAAGGGCGAACAGGATAAAGCGCTGCGTTTCATCGCGCAGAAGGCGAAGGCAGCGGGCGCGGTCATCTCTGAGGTGGACCGCCGCAAGCTGGATTTCATGAGCGTGACCCACGCCCATCAGGGGGTCATCGCCGTGGCTGCGCTGCGGGAATACGTGAGCGTGGCGGAGATTTTGGAGAATGCCCGGGAAAAGGGCGAAGCGCCGCTGGTCGTCGTGTGCGACGAGATATCGGACCCGCACAATCTGGGCGCGATCATCCGCACGGCGGAGTGCGCCGGGGCGCACGGCGTGGTCATCCCCAAGCACCGCAGCGCGGGCGTGACCGCCATCGTGGAGAAGACCAGCGCGGGCGCGGTGGAGTATATGCCCGTCGCGCGGGTGACGAATCTGGCCGCCGCGCTGGAGGAACTGCAGGAGGCCGGCGTGTGGGTCTACGGGACCGCCGCCGAGGGCGACCGCAGCCTCTGGGAAGCGGATCTGACAGGCGGCACCGCCATCGTCATCGGTTCGGAGGGCGACGGGATGTCCCGTCTGACCCGGGAAAAATGCGATTTTCTGGTGTCTATCCCCATGAAAGGGAAGATCTCCTCGCTGAATGCGTCCGCGGCCGCATCGGTGGTGCTGTATGAAGCGCTTCGGCAGAGAAGCAAATAATTCGGTAAGAGGTCAGCCATGTCTGAGCAGAACAGGGAAGAACTGAATACAGCCCCGGAAGCGTCTGCCGAGACGTATTCGCTGGCATCCATTTTGGCGGAGTATAAGTCCGAGGCATTTATCCGCAATGAGCGGAGACTGAGCAAGGCGGAGCTGGAAAAGCAGGCGGACGCCATCATCGCGGAGATGAAGCGCAGCGTGGAAGCGCAGCTGGCGGATACGCCCGCGCCCGCGGAACCGGCGGAGGAAGCACCCGCGCCCAATGCGGAAAAGCCGCGGAAGTCCGGGAAGCAGGCGAAGATCCTGCAGCTCCCGGTGCAGCCAGCGGAATCCGACGGGGCGTCTGCTGAACCGCCGCCGGAGCCGGAAGCGCCTGCAAAGGAACCGGAGCCGGAAGCGCCGCCGGATGAAGCCCCCGAAATCAGACGCCCGGCGGAAAAACGCAGGAAGCGGGCAAAGAAGGAAGCGCCGCCCCCGGCGGAGCAGAAGGCGCAGCCGGAGGAGAAGGGAGAAGAAACGCCTTCCCCGAAGGAAGACGCAGCGCAGCCAACAGTGCCGGAAGCGGAACCGGTCAAAGCGGCCGGGAAAGCGGAACCGGAAGCGCCTGCCGAAGCCGTGAAAAAGCCGATCGTCGGGAAACAGGCGATGGAATCGGCGAGGGAAGCGGCGGCGCGAAGCGCGAAAGCGGTGGAAGCGGAAGCCACGCCGGGACCGGAAGGGGAGCCGAAGGCCGAAAGCATTCTGCGCCGCAGAAGAAAAGCGTCAGCCGCCGCGGTCCCTGCAGCTGGTTCCGAAACGGATGCAGAGATAACGGATGCCCCGGAAACGGACGAATCGGAAACCGCTGCGGAACGGGCGGCTGAGATCGCTGCGGAGCGGGAACGGGAGCGGGCGGAAAAAGCGGCCCGCGCAGAACGGAAAGCAGCGGAGGCGGAGCAGCGCGCCGCGCTGGCGGAAGAACGCCGCATTCAGCGGATGGAAGCCCGCGCCAGAAGAGAGGCGGAAAAGCAGGCCCGGCTAGAGAAAGAAGCGGAAGAAAAGCGGAACAGACCGGAACTGACGTTTGAGGAAGTCCAGAAGGACCATGCTTCCGGCATCAGCTTCCTTTCGAGGCGGCTGCTCCCGACGTTTGTCATCGTCGGCCTGATGGCGGTATTGACCGTGCTTGCGGGCGCAGAGCTGCTGCCCGGCTTTCTGAAGGATCGGGATCTGACGGTGATCCTGCTGATCGCCATGCAGGTGGCGGTCATGGTCCTGGGCATGGATATGCTCACCAGGGGCATTCTGGAGCTGATCGACCTCAAGCCCGGCATGAAAACGCTGGTCCTCGCGGCGAATCTGTCCGCGCTGGTTGACGCGGCGATGATGCTCGCCGGGAAGAACCGTTCGGGCGAACTGCCGTATTGCGCCGCTGCGGCGCTGATCATGGCGTTTGATATGTGGGGGACCCTGTGCCGCCGCTGCGGTTTTCGGGATACCCTTCATGCGATGCGCCTTGCCAGCGTCCCCACGGTCGTGACGGCGGAGGAATCGCTGGTCGAAGATGAGATCGTTCTCACCAAGAAGCCGGGCAGCGCCCGGGGCTTCCTGGGAAAATGCGTTCAGGAGGATGCTTCCGAGCGGCTTTACAAGGCCGTTACGCTGTGGTATCTCGTGCTGGTGGTCATTCTGGCGGTCGCCGCCGCATACCTGTCCGGCACGAACGCGGTGGCGCACTGCATCGCCTGCCTCTGCTGCGCCGCGGCAACGCTGACGGGGGCGCTGACATTCGGGAGACCCTTTTCCAAGATCGCCAAAAAGCTCAATAACAACGGCGCGGCGCTGGCCGGTTGGTCCGGCGCACAGGATATGCTGCGCGCGGACGGTATGGTCGTTCGGGATCTGGATGTGTTCCCGGAGAATACGATCATTATGAACGGCATGAAGGTGCTTTCCGGCGCGCTGGTGGAAAAGGTCATCGCCTATACCGGAAGCGTCATTCTGGCCACCGGGTCGGGGTTGAAGCGCATTTTCGGCGAGATGATGCGGCAGTATGCCGCGCCGCTGTATCACGTGGAGGACTTCAACTGCGGAACGGAGGGCGGCGTCAGCGCCTTTATCCATTCGGAACAGGTGCTGGTCGGCTCCAGCGCGTATATGAATCTCATGGGCATTCGGGTGCCCAGCAGCGTGGATGTTTCCAGCGCGGTGTATACCGCGATCAACCATGAGCTTTGCGGCATTTTCATCGTGAACTATACGCCGGTGGAGACCGTTCAGAATGCGCTGTATCGGCTGGAAACGGGGAAGCTGCAGCCCATCTTTGCGGTGCGGGATTTCAATATCCATCCCGCGATGCTCATCCAGAAATTCCGGCTGACGGAGGGGAGCGTCCCCTTCCTGCCGGTGGAAACGCGGTATGAGCTGAGTATTGAGCGGGAGAGCGAAAATCAGCCCGCCGCGCTCCTGAGCCGCGAAGGTCTCTGGCATTACTCGGAGGCGGCCCGCTGCGGGCGCCGTCTGGTAAGGACGGTCCGCCGCGCTCTTGCGATGACCGCGGCCGGCAGCGTGCTGGGCGTTCTGGTGGCGTTCCTGTCCTGCGCAAGAGGTTCCTTCGGCGCGGTTTCTCCCGCAAAACTGATGGCGGCGATGCTGCTTTGGGCCTTTGCCGTTCTCATGATCGCCGATTCCGCGGAGGGAGACTGAGCATTTGTCATGATGGCGGCTGAAATTTTGCGTCAGATGCCGCCGGAATATGAAAAACACTTGTATTTCCTGTGCGCTTCGTGTATAATTCTATTCTGTGCAGAAATCAAATAAGGAGAGGTAAGCATGTCTGATAAAATCCGCAATATCTGCCTGCTGGGTCATAACGGGACCGGCAAGACCAGCCTGGCAGAAAGCATCCTCAATGTCACCGGTATGACCGACCGGCTCGGCAAGGTCGTGGAAGGCAACTCCACCTGCGACTATGACGCCGAGGAGATCAAACGCCAGATCAGCATTTCCACTGCCACCGTTTACGCTAACTACAAGGGTGCCAAGATCAACATTCTGGATACCCCGGGTTTCTTCGACTTCGCGGGCGAAGTGCAGGAAGCGCTTCGCGTGGCGGACGCGGGCATCATCTGCGTTTCCGCGAAGGACGGCCTGAATGTGGGCGCTGAAAAGTCCTGGAAGTATCTTACCGAGGCAAACAAGCCCCGCGCCATCTATATCTCCAAGACGGATGAGGAGCACGCGGATTTTGACCGCACGTTCAATGAACTGCGTGAAAAGTTCGGTTCCACCGTCTCCGCGTTCACCATGCCCGTCGTGGAGAACGAGAAGGACACCGGCATCATCGACGTGATCGCCAAGAAGGCGTTCCACATCGTGAAGGGCAAGCGTGAGGAGATCGAGATCCCCGCTTCCGCGGCCGACCGTCTGGAAGAGCTGTATGAAGAGGTCGTGGAGAATGCCGCTTCCACCAGCGAAGAACTGATGGAGAAGTATCTCGAGACCATGGAGCTGAGCCAGGAAGAGGTCTACGGCGCGCTTTCCACCGGCGTCGCGCAGGGCGATATCTGCCCCGTGTTCTGCGGCTGCGCCATGACCGGTCTGGGCACCACCGTTCTGCTGGATGCCATCCTGAATCTGTTCCCCGAACCCATGGAGCAGGGCGAACCGCTGAAGGCGGACGAGCCTGCCCGTGCGATCATCTACAAGACCATTTCCGACCAGTTCGGTAAGTTCAGCCTGTTCAAAGTCATTTCCGGCAAGGTCACGCCCGATATGACCCTCGTGAACGCCCGCAGCGGCGCCAACGAGAAGCTGGGCCACATCTACGTGATGCAGGGCAAGAAGAACACCGAAGTCCAGTCCATCGGCGTGGGCGATTTCGGCGCCGTTGCCAAGCTGACCGACAGTAAGACCGGCGATACCCTCTGCGACAGCCGCAAGGTGGAAGCCGCGCCCGGCATCGTGTTTGCCGAGCCCTGCTACTCCATGGCTATCGCCCCCAAGACCAAGGGTCAGGACGATAAGGTCGCGCAGGGCCTGAGCCGTCTGGGCGAAGAAGACCCCACCTTCACCGTCGTGAACAATGCCGAGACCCATCAGATGGTCATCTCCGGTGCCGGCGACATTCATCTGGACGTGCTGTGCAGCAAGCTGAAGAGCAAGTTCGGCGTGGAAGTCGTGCTCAGCCCCAGCCGCGTGCCCTACCGTGAGAAGATCCGCAAAAAGTATGAAGCCCACGGCCGTCACAAGAAGCAGACCGGCGGTCATGGCCAGTTCGCTGACGTGAAGATCCGCTTCGAGCCTCAGGAAGAGCAGGAAGACATGATCTTCGCCGAGGAAGTGTTCGGCGGCAGCGTGCCGAAGAACTTCTTCCCCGCCGTCGAAAAGGGCCTGCGTGAGAACTGCGTGAAGGGCGTCCTCGCCGGTTATCCCATGGTCTATCTGAAGGCCGTTCTGTACGATGGCGATTTCCATCCCGTCGACTCCTCTGAAATGGCGTTCAAGACCGCTGCCGGTCTTGCCTATAAGGAACTGGTGAATGCCAGCCCCGTTCTGCTGGAGCCCATCGGAACGCTGACGGTCACGATCCCCGACAGCTATCTGGGCGATATCATGAGCGATATCAGCTCCAAGCGCCGCGGCACCGTGCTGGGCATGAATGCCCACGACGGCAACCAGATCGTGGAAGCCGAAGTGCCCATGGCCGAAATGTCCTCCTACTGCATCGATCTGCGCAGCATGACGCAGGGCCGCGGCTCCTTCTCTCTGAAGTTTGCCCGCTATGAAGAAGCCCCCGCCATGGTCCAGCAGAAGATCATCGAGGAAGCCAAGGCCGCCGGCGACGAGGAGTAATCCGAATCACAATCCCACATCCCCGCTGCAGATACAGCGGGGATGTTTTTGTATACGGGGATGTTTTCCTATAGAAAAATCCCCGCCGGAATAGAACCGGCGGGGAAGGGCAGGAAGGCTTACGTTATTCCCGGTCTTTGGAAGCGGCTTCACGCTCGGCACGACGCTGCTCCCGCAGCGAACGGCGGATCTTCCGCCGCCGCGCGCGGTAGATGGATACGAAGACAATGTAAAGGATCAGAATGAGGAGCACGACGATGAGGCCGAACTTGAACCAGCTGCTGTCGAGCATGGCGTGGAAACGTTGGCGGATCAGCTCCACGCGGGAGATCGCCACATCCGTATTGGCAACGAGGTCGAAGGGGCCGAAGGTGATGCCGGTATCGGCCTTCACGGTCAGCTCACCAAGCACCTGCCCGCGTGAGATCGGCGCAGTCAGCGGCTGCGCCCCTTCTTTCAGACTGTAGATCTCGATCTCCCGCTCGTAGTGCGTGGCGATATCCAGATCATTGGGGAGGAACAGGCTCAGCCCTTCGGCGGAGCAGACGACGACGCTGTCCGTTCCTTCGCCCAGCTCCACGGGGACCTCCATGATCGGTTCCACCACGCTGACGATATCCCGCAGGCTGTAGCGGGAATTGAACCACTGGAAGAGCTTTTTCGTCTGCGTGAAGCTCAGAATATCGGTAAAACCGTCTTCGGTGGGGACGGACTGGCAGCCGAGCATGATCGACACGACGTAGCTGTCGCCGGTCTTCATGGAAGAAGCGAGGCAGAAACCGGCTTCGTCCGTATAGCTGGTTTTGATGCCGCAGGCGTAGGAGTAATAATAACGGGTGTAGTCGGTGCGGAGGATGTAGTTGGAGCTGGTGAGCTTCCGCGCACCGGAGACGTTGGTCGACGGGATTTCCCGGGAAACCGCGTTGGCGATATCCATGAGTTCAACGTGCTGCACGAATGCGGAGGCGATGAGCGCCATATCCCGGGCGGTGGAGTAATGGTCGCTGTTGGGAAGACCGTGACAGTTCACAAAGTGCGTTCCGGTGCAGCCCAGTTCCTTGGCGCGTGCGTTCATCAGCGACACGAACGCGGAACTGCTGCCCGACACGTATTCGCCGATGATGTTGCAGGCTTCGCTGGCGCCGCCCACGATGGCGCAGTAGAGCAGGTCTTCCAGCGTCATTTCCTCGCCGGGGACGATGTTCTGAATGCTGGCGTCCGCCGTGATATCGTTGTGCGCGGAGCTGGAAGCGGTGACGACGTCATCGAAGCTGATCTCTTCCCGGTCAACGGCTTCCGCTGCCAGCAGAGAGGTCATCATCACCGTCAGACCGGCGACATAAAGCGGCGTGTCCGGGTTCATGTAATACAGCAGCTCACCGCTGGCGGCGTCCATCAGGACGGCGGCCTTCGCTTCCAGCGCAGGCAGTTCCTCCTCTTCGGCAAAGCAGGGACAAAGCCCGGTCAGAAGCAGACTGCAGGCGAGAAACAAGGTGATGATTGAGATGAATCTACGTTTCATTCGGCACTTCCTATGTTCTTCCGCGGAGGGAAAGCGGAACGGTGACTGGTTAAATTCCGGCCGCGAAGCAGAAACCTGCTGCGGTCTGCACAGTTACACAAATCTAAATATAGCAAAGTTCACCCTTGAATTGCAAGAGAAAATATGAGATATTTATGATTATCGGCAGGAAAGCCGCCGACAGGCGGGGAAAGGACATGAATTCACTTGCAGGAGAGGAAAACGAAGAAGCTGCATTTCGGGCCGGGCGCCGCCGCGGTCCTGATCGTTCTTGCGTTTGGCGTCGGCGTCTTTTTCGGCGGTTGGCGCGTCCGCTCGCTGGGCAGTGAGGTCACGGTCCTTGCAGCGTCGGGACCGGTGCGGACCGCCGTCGCGGAACAGGCGGCGGTGGATATCAATTCCGCCGATACCGATCTGCTGCAGACCCTGCCGGGCATCGGCCCCGCGCTGGCGGAGCGGATCGTTGCCTATCGGGAGGAGCATGGCCCGTTCCGCTATGCTTATGAGATCACAAATGTATCGGGGGTCGGCAGCGGCACCTATGAGAAGCTGCGGGACCGGATCACGGTCGGACCCTGAGAAAAGGCTTGAAAGAGGTACCTTCTATGCGCATACTGGTTGTTGATGATGAAAAACTGCTCGTCAAGGGCATCAAGTTTAATCTGGAAATGGACGGCATGGACGTGGAGACCGCCTATGACGGCGAGGAGGCTGTGAACAAGGTCCGCGCCGGCGGGATCGACCTGATCATTATGGATCTGATGATGCCGAAGAAAACCGGGCTGGACGCCTGCATGGAGATCCGCAGCTTTTCCCGTGTGCCGATCATCATGCTGACGGCGAAAAGCGAGGACAACGACAAGATCATCGGATTTGAATACGGGGCGGACGATTACGTGACGAAGCCCTTCAACATTCTGGAACTGAAAGCCCGCGTCCGCGCACTGCTGCGAAGGAGCGCACCGGTCGAGCAGGAGCGGCGCGGCAGCGAGGTACTGGAAAGTCCTCCGTTCCGGCTGGATACGGAGAAGCGTCTTGCCTGGCGCGGCGAACAGGAAGCGGAACTGACAGTGAAGGAATTTGACCTTGTGGAGCTGCTGATGCGCAATCCCGGCAAGGTGTTCAGCCGGGAGAATCTGCTGGAGCTGGTCTGGGGACAGGAATACAAGGGCGATATCCGCACGGTGGACGTGCATATCCGCCGTATCCGGGAGAAAATGGAGGAGAACCCGGCAGAGCCGCAGAAGCTGATGACCAAATGGGGGGTAGGCTACTATCTTAAGGGCTAAATTCGGGCAGTTCCTCAGCCGCTTTGGCCTGCCGCTCCGATATGGCATATGCTACTGCGCGGTGATCATCCTCTGCCTGATCTCCATCAATATCCTCCCGGTCATGAGCTGCCGGGACCTGCTGTTCCGCGCAAAGAACAGCTCACTGCTGAATCAGGCTTCGCTGTTTGCGTCTTCGCTGTCTTCGCTGAACGAACTTCAGCCGGATGAAGTTGGAAAGGTCATGGCGCTGATGGACGATCTGCATCTGAGCCGCGTCCTCGTAACGGATGAGGGCGGCCGCGTCGTGTATGACAGTACGGACGGTACGGCGGAGAACATCGGGAAATATGCCCTGTTTCCGGAGGTCGCGCTGGCGGTTTCCGGGAAGAACGCGTTCCGTGCGGAGCTGACGGACGGCGTCGTGGAAAGCCGGGCAGCCATGCCGGTCATGAACCGCAGCCGGGTGATCGGCGCGGTGTACCTTTATGAATACGATACGGCGCAGGCGGCACTGGTAGACAATCTGCGCCGGAATCTGCTGCGCATTTCACTGGTCGCAGCGTCGGCGGCGGTACTGGTCGGCGTGGCGCTGGGCTATTTCATGTCCCGCAGGACGCGGCGCATTCAGGCGGGCATCCATGAGATCAGTATCGGCCGGTATGATGCGCGCATTCAGGATCGGGGACGGGATGAGCTGGCGGAGATCGGCAGCGAGATCAACGTGCTGGCGGACCGGCTGCAGGAAACGGAGCGCGTGCGGCAGCAGTTCGTATCCGATGCCTCGCACGAACTGAAAACGCCGCTGGCCGCGATCACCCTGCTGGCGGACAGCATCGTGCAGAACGACCGGATGGATCGGGCGACGGTGCGGGAATTTGTTTACGATATCGGGCGCGAAGCGGAACGGCTGACGCGGGTGACGCAGAAGCTGCAGGAGCTGACGAAGCTCGGCTCCAAAGCCCGGGAGGAACGGACCGAGGTGGACGTGAAGCGCGTGGCGCAGGAAGCGCTGAAAATGCTGCGCACCTTTGCGGAGCAGCGCTCCGTCCGACTGGACAGTACGCTGGCGGACGGCTGCTTTATCCTCGCCAATGCCGACGACATCCATCAGACCATCTTCAACCTCGTGGAGAACGCCATCAAATACAATGTGGAGGACGGCAGCGTGAACGTGCTGCTCTTCCTTGCGGACGGGCAGGTCCGGCTGATCGTGGACGATACCGGAGAGGGCGTGCCGCCGGAGAAGCTGGCCCGGATCTTCGACCGGTTTTTCCGGGTGGACGAAGCCCGCACCGGAGAACAGAGCGGCAGCGGGCTGGGCCTTGCCATCGTGCGGGACGCGGTGGAAAAACACGGCGGAACGGTCACGGCGGAAAACCGCGAATCGGGCGGGATGCGGTTCCTGCTCAGCTTTCCGGCGGCGGAAAAGCCGGGAAGGGGGCGGGCAGGATGAAAAGAAGCATTTTCCTCTGGGCGCTGCTGCTGAGCCTGCTCCTCGGCGCCTGCGCGGTATCCGGGAACGGGGAAGAGACGGTGACCGTGTATTACTGCGCGGAGGATGGGGGCATGGACTGCGGCTGCGCGGCTGTCAGGAGCGAACAGACCGTTCCGGCAGGTTCCGACCATCTGCATGAGGCGCTGCGCCTGATCGCGGAGGAACCGGAAACGGCGAAGCTGCACAGCGCTTTTCCCAATGGGCTGCGCATCGAGACCTATTCGCTGGAGAATGGGGACATATCCGTCGGCATGAGCCGCGGATATTCGGCGCTGAGACCCATCGAGCAGACGATGGTACGCGCGTGTCTGGTGCTGACGCTGTGCTCCCTGCGGGAGGTGGATTCCGTCAGCCTCTATGAAGAAGAAACACTGCTAGAAAGCGGCCTGACGGAGGCTGACTTTCTCCGCGACAGCCTGCAGGAAAGCGGGACACAGACGGAACTGACGCTCTGGCTGCCGGATACGGACCGCGGCTGCCTCGTGGGCGAAGACCGGGCGGTCAGGCAGTGGGGGAACGTCTCCATGGCGGAATCCGTACTGCGGCAGACGCTGGTTTCCCTGCAGCCCTATGGCGTGCCGAAGGAGACGCAGGTGCTCAGCGCCGCACAGAAGAACGGCGTCTGCACGGTGGATCTGTCAGCGGAATTCCGGGAGGTCAGCGAGCTGCGGCGTGACGAGCTGCGGCTGCTGGTCTATTCCATCGTGAATACCCTGACGGAGCTGGACTCGATCGAGACCGTCCAGTTCCGCTGCGAGGGCAGCAGCATGGGCGTCTGCGGGGCCATGGATCTGAGCGGAGCCTTTGCGCGGGAAGAAGGCTTTACCGCCCCGGCGATGGAGGACGAAGCGAATCTGACACAGACGGTCTATCTGCTGGGGGCAGACGGCCTGCTGGTTCCGGTCACCGCCGCGTTTCCGGTGAAGGATCGGGAATACAGCGCGGTCGAAGCGTCGGTCCGCGCGCTGCTGGAGCTGGATCACAGCTGGGGTTATCAGCTCCCGTTTATTCCGGGCACGGAGCTTATGAGCTGCACCGTTCGGGACGGTGCGGCGGATCTGGTACTGGGGGAGACGTTCTGGAGCGGCGGCGAACCGCTGCGGGAACTGACCGCCAGTGCGCTGGCCGCCACCGCCTGTGACGCGGGTCAGCTGCAGGGCATCCGGATCATGACGCTGTCCGGCGTCTATCGAAACCGGGAGCTATTGACGAATAACGGAGACAGGATCGGAAATGGATAAAGACTATTTCACGGCAGAACTGCCGGAATCGGAAGTAAGGGCGCTGGGCAGCCTTGCGCTGGCCCATGTGGGCGACGCGGTCTTTGAACTGCTGGTGCGGCTGCATCTCTGCTCAGGCATGGGGAAGACCAACGCAGGTCTCCATCAGGAGGCAACGCGGCTGGTGAATGCCCGCGCGCAGGCGGAGGCGATGCAGATCCTTCTTCCGCTCCTGACCGAGGAGGAAGCGGACGTTTATCGCCGGGGCCGCAATGCGAAGGTCCATTCCGTGCCGAAGCACGCGGAGACCGGAGATTACCACGCCGCAACGGGATTGGAAGCGCTGTTCGGCTGGCTGTATCTGCTTGGCAGAAAGGAACGGCTGAACCGGCTCTTCCGTGCGATATTGGAGGGAAACGATGCCGCTTGATGCGCTGTGTCTCTCCGCCGCAGCAGAGGAACTGCGGGGGATACTGATCGGCTGCCGCGTGGATAAGATCCAGCAGCCGGAGCGGGACGTGCTGCTGCTGAGCCTCCGGGGCGACAGCGGCGCCAGCCGTCTGCTCATCAGTGCGGGCAGCGGCACCGCCCGCGTGCATCTCACCGAGCAGAGCCGGGAAAATCCGGCGGAGCCGCCCATGTTCTGTATGCTGCTGCGCAAGCATCTGGTGGGCGCACGCATCCTCTCGCTGGAACAGCCGGACTGTGAGCGGCTGTATCTCCTGCGTTTCGCGTGCATGGACGAGCTGGGCAATGCGGCGGAAAAGAAACTTGCTGTGGAAATGATGGGGCGGAACGCAAACCTCGTCCTGATCGATGGGAACGACCGCATTCTTGACTGCCTGCATAAGACGGACGCGCTGACATCGCCCCAGCGTCCGCTGCTGCCGGGCCTGTTTTATGCGCTGCCCACGCCGCAGGACAAAAAGAACGCCTTTTCCCTCACGGAAGAAGCATTCATGGAAGATTATCGGGCAGCGGACCGCGGCGACCCGGCGGACCGGTGGCTGGTCGCGTCCTACGCGGGCGTTTCGCCCCTGCTGGCCCGGGAGATACTGGAGCGGGCGGCGGGCAGCTGCGACCTGCGGCTGGGCGAAGTGAAAGCGGAAGCGCTGTGGAACGCCTTCCGGGCGATTTTCACGGAGGAGGCCGTTCCGGTGCTGCTGAGTCGGAACGGGGAACCGACAGAGCTTTATTGCCGGAAACTGCGGCAATACGGGCATTCGCTGGAGCAAACGGTCTATCCCGGCTTCTCCGCGCTGCTGGACGCTTTCTATACCGAGCGGGAACGTCAGGCCCGCCAGCAGCAGCGCAGCCAGACGCTTACCAAACTTGTAAAGACCCGCCGGGAACGGGCGGCCAGAAAGCTGGCGGCGCGTACGGCGGAGCTGAAGGCCACCGAGCAGCGGGAGACGTGGCGGCAGTACGGCGACCTGATCAAGGCCAATCTCTACCGCATGAAGAAGGGCGAACCGACCCTGACGGCGGACAATTTCTATGACCCGGATTATGCGCAGATCCAGATCCCGCTGGACGTGAAGCTCAGCCCCCAGCAGAACGCGGCCCATTACTATAAGCTGTATTCCAAGGCGAAGAACGCGGAAAAGATATTGACCGTTCAGATCGCGGAAGCGGAGCAGGAGCTGGAATATCTGGAAAGCGTGCAGGAGGAGCTGGAGCGTGCCTCCGGCGAGCGGGATCTGGGAGAGATCCGGCAGGAGCTGATCGCGGAGGGGTATCTGAAAGACCCGGAGAAGCGGAAAAAGAAGCCCAGCCAGCCGCAGCCCCTGCGATTCCGCAGCGAGAGCGGCGCGCTCATCCGCGTGGGGAAGAACAACATTCAGAACGACTGGCTCACCCTGCGCAGCGCCGATAAAAACGCGCTCTGGTTCCATGCGCAGAAGACCCACGGCAGCCACGTGATCGCCGATTGCACGGAGGACGACGAGGCCACCGTCCGGGCGGCGGCGCTGCTGGCGGCCTACTATTCCAAGGGCCGGGACAGCGCACAGGTCCCGGTGGACTATACGCGGGTGCGGTATGTGAAAAAGCCTTCTGGCGCAAAGCCGGGCATGGTCATCTACACGGAGCAGAAGACCCTGTACGTGACGCCGGATCGGGAGAAAGCGGAAGCCATCGAAAAACTGAAATAAAAACGGAGACGCCGTTGCGGCGTCTCCGTTTTGTGCGTATGGGTCAGTTTTTCCAGCGGAAAGCGGTTTCCTCCCCGCGGGCTGCCAGCACGTCCAGCGCGCCCGAGAACAGGGAAGCGGCCTCGCCCCGGGTGAGCGCCTGCTCGGCGCGGAAATCGGAGGCCGGGCAGATATCGCAGGCGTCCAGATTGCTCACGGCCTGCGCGGCCCATTCGGGCACCTCCGCGTCGGCGGAGGCGTACGCCGCATCCGTGATGGAGAGGAAGTTGTTCAGCATGACGGCGGCCTCCGCCCGGGTGATGCTGTCGCCGCTGCGAAAGACCACGTCGCCCGCATCCGTTGTGCTGCCGCGGACGACACCATAGAGCAGCGCCGCGGAAACATAGGGCTTCTGCCAGCCGAGGATGCCCGCGTCATCGCTGAAACCGGTGCGGGTCACGTCCTCCAGCGGCTGCATTCCGGTGAGGGACGCGCACATGGCGAGAAATTCGCCGCGTGTCAGGCTGCTGTCGGGGCTGAAGCAGCTCCGTCCGCCCACGCATTCGCCCTCGAAGATGCCCGCTTCCGCGAGGCGTACCGCCGCGTATTCCAGCGCGGAGCCATGAAGGTCCGCATAGCTGAGTTTCGTGGCCTGCTTCTGGATCTGCACGGTGACGGTCGCTTCGGCGGACACTGCGCCGGAAGCATCCTCCGCAACATAGGTGAAGCTGTCGCGGCCGCGTCTGCCCTCGGCGGGCGTATAGAGGAAGGTGCCGCCTTCCACCGTGACGCTGCCCTTGAAGGGCTCCGCCGCCAGCCGGAAGGTGAGCAGGTCACCGTCCGGGTCCACGGCGCGGAAATCGCCGCCCACGGTGACGCCGCGATAGGTGCTGAGCGCCAGGTTCTCGGCGACCGGCGCACGGTTGCCGGTCACGTCCTCGGAAGTCGGGGTCACGTTCATCGTTTCCACTTCTACGGCCAGCGCGGCGCAGCTCAGAAGAAGCGCGAAGAGCATCAATACCGCTATGGATCTGCGTTTCATAAAAAAGCCTCCCGTTCAGAATATCATCGCTGGTATTCTTTGCGGGAGGCGGTCTTTTATTCCTGGATCGAGAAATTATCCTTTCAGCGCGTTCTCAAACGCGTCGAGGATGGGCTTGCGCACATCGTCCGCGACGATGACGTACATCACGTACTGCCCGGCGACGCGGATCTCCGCCTGCGTCAGCTTGGGCTTTTCTTCGGGCATATATTCTTCCATCCACGTGTCCTTCCGCAGCTGGAGATAGCCCTCGACGGCCTGCTTCACCGCATCGACAGAGGCTTCGTCCGGCGCTTTGAAGATGCCGTATTCGTCAATGTTCGCGCCGTAGGCATTGATCTTCACCAGATACTCGGCAAAGAGCTTCGGGTCCAGCTTCATGGGGCCGGTGAGATAGCTCTCCTGCATTTCGGCGAGGCTGGCAGCGTCCAGATAGGCTTCCGCCGCTTCGCTCAGCGTGGACAGGGATACGTCGTTCCGGTAGGTGACGGCGGGGGCTTTCGTGCAGGCGGCAAAGGTCAGCAGCAGGGCAGCCAGTGAGAGCAGCGCAAAAATCCGTTTCATCGTATTCTCTCCGTTTCTGTTTCTGTTCAGGATTCCCAACCGTGGGTGCGGATATAGTTCAGAACGATGGCGAAGCCGTCGCCGTTCAGGTGGAGCCCGTCGCCGTTCTGCAGATCCTGCGGGAGCCATCCGTCCGACCCGATCAGGGCCGAGATCGTATCGAGATAGCGGGCGCCGGTGCTTTCGGCGATCTCCTGCAGCCATTCGTTGGCGGCCGCGATCTTCTCATTGTTGATGCTGCCCAGATATTCATAGGTGGAGGCCACGGGGAAGATGGACTGAATGATGACCTTCGTATCCGGACTCAGCTCCATGATATCCGTCACAAGGTCGGTGTATTCCGATACGAAATCGTCATGCCCCATGAAGGAGATGCCGTTCACGCCCAGCGTGATGACCATCATTTCCGGCTTTTTCCGCTCCACCGCGTCCCGGATGGGGATCTCAACGTCCTCGTCGGGATACCAGATGGCGGCGAAGCCCTGATAGGAGAGCGTCAGCGTTCCGCTGGTGGGCGTCCATACCTGCGTGGTCTTCGTGCCGCCGGAGAGGACCCCGTAGGCCTTCATGCCGTAGGTGGTGGAATCGCCGAGGAAGGTGATGCGGTCGAGGTACTCCTGCCCCATGTCGGCCGTTTCACCCAGCACGGAGGGGGAGTCCGCCGGTGCGGGCGTGGGAGCGGCGGGCGGCTCGGGTGTAGGCTCCGGCGTCGGCTCCTCAGTTGGCTCCGGCGTCGCTTCTTCCGTCGGCTCCGGCGCAGGTTCCGCTGTCGCTTCCTCTGTCGGCTCCGGGATCGGCTCCGGCGTTGTCAGCGCGGTTTCCTCCGTCGGCGGCGGAGCGGGAACTGCGGACGGCAGCTCCGTGGAAACAGCGGACGGGATCGCGGTCTCTGTAGGCTCCGGGCTGTCCGCATTGCGGCTGCACGCGCTGAGGCCGGCCGTCAGCAGCGCGGCGGCGAGCAGCGCAGAACATATTTTCATTTGTGTTTTCATGGTGAAAGTCTCCAATTTCTCCTATCGCATAATAGCAAGCAAGTATACCACAGATTCTAAAAAGGCACAATAGGTTCAGCACGGATTATTTCCCGGGCAGCGGAATGCGACAGATGTTTTCCAGCAGCGGCCCCAGCGTCAGCGGCGGCAGGAGAAAACAGAGCGTTTTTTCTGTGAGAATGAAATTCTGCCGGTCGAAGGAACAGTGGACCCTTGCTTCCCAATCGGGGCAGGAGCGCAGCATCCACTGCGGCTCCGTTCGGGGCAGCAGATGACGAAGGAGCCATCTTGTCGTGCAGGGTTTTCCCAGCAGAGTCTCGATCGAGCAGAGTCGGCCGCTCCGGAGATCCCACACCGCGCCGTCATCCAGAAACGGAAACCGGCCCCGGTCCGTCTGCAATACGGCGCGCACACGGATGCTGCAGCGCGTTTCATCCGGCTGGTACAGTTCCGTGTTAAGCTCCGCCTTCACGGGGAACGGCAGCTCGCCGCACTTCCGGCGCAGCACCCGTTCCAGATGCCGGTAATAGGCCGCCGCAGCTTTGCCGCTGCAGACCGGCAGCGTTCCGGCGAGTGTGACGGGGTCGCCGCTGCCGGACACGGCCCCGATGCTGACGGAAAGATGCTTTTTTGATGATAATGTTTTCATTACTGCTCCTGATGCAATAAATGCATGGTTATAATGTTCAGGCTATAATATGCGGAGCTATCAGAAATATTCCATATAGTTTGCGAAGAATTTATGATTTTCCTCTTTACAACTCTAAATATTCATGATATAGTACATGAAGATTGTGTGAATAGAGGAGGTTCTGAATTGAAAAAGAATAATCGCAGATTTGAAAACACGCAGATGTATCAGGCGATCCTTGCGCTGGAGACGGAAGAAGAATGCCGCAAATTCATGGAGGACATCTGCAGCATCACGGAGATCATGGCCATGGAGCAGCGTTTCGAGGTGGCCAAGCTCCTGAACGACGGCCTGATCTATAACGCGATCATGGAAAAGACCGGCGCCAGCAGCGCCATCATCAGCCGCGTGAACCGCTCCCTGCAGTACGGCGCCGGCGGCTATGGGATCGTCTTTGACCGTCTGGAGAAGAAGGACGGAGAAGACCCGGAGAAACAGTGAGCGCTTACGTTTCGCTTGCCCCGTTCTACGACAGTCTGATGCCAGCCCAGGTCTATGAGGCCTGGGCTGATTGCTGTGATGCGATTTTCAAAGCGCGCGGCCTGCATACGGTGCTGGATCTTGCCTGCGGGACCGGGACGCTTACGTGGCTGCTGGCAGATCGAGGCTATGAAATGATCGGAACGGACATGAGCTGCGATATGCTGGCGGCGGCCATGAGCAAGATGGGCAGCAGCGAAGCAGCGGAACGGCCGCTGTTTCTCCAGCAGGCAGCGCAGGAGCTGGACCTGTACGGAACGGTTCAGGCCGCGGTATGCAGTATGGACGGGATGAATTATCTTCCGCCGGAAGTCCTGCGGGAAGTGATTCGGCGGGTGAAGCTGTTTCTCGAACCGGGCGGCGTGTTCCTCTTCGATCTGCACACACCGGAAAAGCTGCACGGGATCGACGGGCGTTCCTTCGTCAGCGAATCGGAGCGGGCTTTCTGCGTCTGGAACGCGGCCTGCCCGGCGGACAGCAGCGTCTGCACCTATGATATCGACCTGTTCATCCGGGAAGGGAAGCGCTGGCGCAGGGAAGGCGAGGAACACACGGAATATGTGCATGAGCCGGAGCATCTGAAAGCGCAGCTGCTGGCAGCCGGATTCCGTACCGTGCAGATCCTTGGCGGTCTTCCGCTGCGGGAACGGACGGCGGCAGACGAGCGGATTTTCTTCCTTTGCGAAGCCTGAGAAAATAATCGAGAAAAAATGAAAAAAAGCCTTGACTTTTGCTTTTGCCTGTAGTATTATTCATCTCGCCGCTCGGAACTGTACTTCGTAAGGCAAGCCCGGGAGCATAGCTCAGCTGGAAGAGCACATGCCTTACAAGCATGGGGTCACAGGTTCGAGCCCTGTTGTTCCCACCATATGGCCCGGTAGTTCAGTCGGTTTAGAACGCCAGCCTGTCACGCTGGAGGTCGACGGTTCGAGCCCGTTCCGGGTCGCCATATGCCTCGGTAGCTCAGTTGGTAGAGCAGCGGACTGAAAATCCGCGTGTCGCCAGTTCGACTCTGGCCTGAGGCACCAAACCTGCCGGAATACCGGCGGGTATCTGCGGGCGTAGCTCATTTGGCAGAGCGCCACCTTGCCAAGGTGGAGGTAGCGAGTTCGAATCTCGTCGCCCGCTCCATTCCCTCATCCGTCAGGATGAGTGTTTTTCTTTCGGATTTCGGGGTGAATCGTTAGGCAGAGTGGATGCCCGAAAAAACCGCCGAAAAAACGAATTTTACCCTTGACAAATGAGAATTCCTTGCTATAATAAGCACTGTTCCTCGCGGGCGTAGCTCATTTGGCAGAGCGCCACCTTGCCAAGGTGGAGGTAGCGAGTTCGAATCTCGTCGCCCGCTCCAAACCCCCATCCTTCCGGATGAGGGTTTTTCTTTCGGATTTTGGGGTGGATCGTTAGGCAGAGTGGATGCCCGAAAAAACCGCCGAAA
>JAZQQF010000004.1:0-13248 GCA_045628925.1 Oscillospiraceae bacterium
GGGCTTGGGTTTGAGAGGTCGGGCCTAAACCCCCTTTTGGGGCCGGGGGGCGTTCCCCCCCCCCACTTTTCCGAGAAAGAAGGAACCCGATATGAAACGAATCGTCCTTTCGCCGCTGCCCGTGATTCTGGATAAGGCGGCGCTGATGGAGCAGAACCACATCGACCCGGAGAGCGACCTCGCGGAGGAGTTCTCCGATCTGGTGGACGCGGCGCAGAAGGTCCTACGCTGTAAGACCGTGCTGGTGGCCGCGGAGCCGGGCATGGCGGATTACCCCGCCGGGTATGCGCCGAAATACTTCTACGCCATGACCGTGGGCACCGAGATCGAGGAAGACGAGGACTGCGACTATCCCTATCTGGGCGATGTGGTGCGTCAGGCCGCGCTGGACGGGGCCATGGCCGCCACCATCGAATATCTGAAAGCCGAATGCGGCATGGCAGATCCCGCGTTTCTGAATCCCGGCAGCGAGGGCGGCTGGGCGCAGACGGCGAACTGCGCGCTGGCAGAGCTGACCGGCGCGGCGGAGCTGGGCATCAGGGTGGACAGCCGGGGCAACATGACCCCGTGGTACTCCACCGCCGGAATGTTTACAGAAGCTTAACAGACCCGGCCGCCGGGGCGCTTGCGTTTTTCCGGCGGTTGTGGTAAGATGCGGATGGTATGAACGTATACGATTTTGATAAAACTGTTTTTCTGAAGGAAAGCAGTTCCCTGTTTTACCTGTTCTGCGCGAAAAAGCACCCGAAGCTGTGGCTGCAGCTGCCGAGGATCGGCTGGTTCGGGCTGCTGCGCGGCCTGAAGCGCATCTCGCTGAAGCAGTTCAAGGAGGCGTTTCACGCCTATCTCCGGAAGCTGGAGGATGCGGAAGCGCTGGCGGAGCAGTTCTGGGATGTGCATGAGCGCGAGATCCCCACATGGCTGCCGCCGCTGCTGCCGAAGGGCGGGCTGGTCATCTCCGCCTCCCCGGAATTTCTCATCGCGCCCATGTGCAGGCGGCTGGGCCTCCAATGGATGGGCACGCGGATGGATGTTCATACCGGGCGCATCGCCGGGGAAAACTGCCGGGGCGCGGAAAAGCCCCGCCGTTTCCGGGAACGGTATCCCGACGCCGCAGTAGACGTTTTTTATTCCGACAGTCTGGCCGATTCGCCCATGGCGGAGCTGGCTGATGAAGCATGGATCGTCCGGGGGAACGAACTCAGCCCCTGGCCCAAGGAAACGCAAAACGGCTGATGAAGCCGAACCGAATGAAAGAAGGAGTTGTCTGATATGTCTATCAAGGATAGCCTGAAAAAGCTCACGAACGAAGCCGTCAACGTGGGCAAGGACATTGCCGAGCAGGGCAAGCTGGCGCTGGACACTGCCGCCGAAAAGAGCAAGGGTCTCGCCGAACAGGGCAAGCTGGCGCTGGACAGCCAGAAGCAGCAGCAGGCCATCGAAGAAGCGAAGGCGAAGATCGGCGCCTACGTTGCGGATAACAGCCTGTTCAGCGAAGACGAATTCGTGACCGAGCAGATGGCCGTCATCGCCGCCGCGCAGGAAACGATCGAGAAGAACGCCGCCCGCATCGCCGAGCTGAAGGCCCCCAAGGCTAAGCCCGAAGCGGAGGAGCCCATCGTGGAGCGCGCCGCCGAGGCCGCGCCCGCGCACGTCTGCACTCTGCGTTTCTGCTCCAAGTGCGGCACGCAGGTCCGTACCGACGCCGTGTACTGCCAGGCCTGCGGCAACAAGCTGTAAGCGCAATCTCTGCAAGCTACGCGCCTCCCCCTTCCAAGCAAGGGAGAGGCGCTCCCTTTTAATCTTTTGATAAGGAGACAGGACCATGCAATTCAAACTGGGCAATACCGGCATCGTCACGGATAAGGTCGCCTTCGGCGCGCTGCCCATCCAGCGCATTACCAAGGCGGAGGCTGTCTATCTGCTGCAGATGGCGCTGGACGGGGGCATCACCTATTTCGACACCGCCCGTGCCTACAGCGACAGTGAGGAGAAGCTGGGCGAAGCCTTCCACGATCGGCGCGATAAGCTCTTCATCGCCACCAAGACCGCCGCGAAAACGCCGGAGGCCTTCCGGAAAGACCTTGAGACCAGCCTGCGTCTGCTGCGCACCGACTATATCGACGTGTATCAGTTCCACAATCCGGACTTTATCCCCCGCCCCGGCGACGGGAGCGGCCTCTATGAGTGTATGCTGGAAGCGAAGCAGCAGGGCAAGATCCGCCACGTGAGCATCACGAACCACCGCATCAGCCTCGCCATGGAGATCGTGGAATCCGGCCTGTATGAAACGCTGCAGTATCCCTTCAGCCTGCTGGCGGCCGACCGGGACATCGAGCTGGTAAAAAAGACCGCTGAGGCCGGGATGGGCTTCATCGCCATGAAGGCCATGTCCGGCGGGCTCATCACCAGCGGTCTGGAAGCCTGCGCCTATCTGAACGACTATCCCGTCCTCCCCATCTACGGTGTGCAGCGGGAAAGCGAGCTGAAGGAGTTCCTTGCCTTCGTGCAGGAACCCCCGGCGCTGACCGAGGCGCTGCGGAAACAGATCGAAGCCGACCGGAAGCAGCTTTCCGGCGATTTCTGCCGCGGCTGCGGCTACTGTATGCCCGGCTGCCCCATGGGCATCGAGATCAACACCTGCGCCCGCATGAGCCTGCTGCTGCGCCGCAGCCCCTCCGCCCAGTGGTTGAGCGAGTTCGGTCAGAACATGATGAAGCAGGTGGAAAACTGCGTGGAGTGCGGTCAGTGCGCCGCCGCCTGCCCCTATGGACTGGATACCCCCGCGCTGCTGAAGCGGAACTACGAGGATTACAAAAAGGTACTTTCCGGGGAAGTGAAGGTCTGAGCTTTCTGCCCGCAAAAGGACGTAAAAAGGCCGGCAGATGAAAATCTGCCGGGCTTCGGTATCGGTTTTTTAAGGCGTCGGAGGCAGCTCCTCGCCCTCCGGGGCCTTCCAGTAGACCATGCGGTTATAGAACGCCGCATAAAGGATCATGATGGAGGGCATCCGCCACAGGGGCAGGATGCCGCTGGTCACATACCAGACGATGCCGGCCAGCCCATAGAGCAGCCAGCAGCTCAGGTCCAGCTTGAACAGGTTGGCCTTCTCCCCCACCATCAGCCGGCTGGACTGCTTCATGCATTGGATCGGCCCGTATTCCGGATGCTCGGCCAGCACATAGAGGCTGAGCCGCCACTTATAAAAGAGGATAACGCCCGGGAAGACGAGCAGACAGCAGGCCAGCGAACAGAGGACGGAGGTCAGGATGCTGATGACAAAGACCTTCCAGAAGCTGCCGAAGAAGGCCCACAGGTCATGCCAGCTGTATTCCCCGCCCCGGGAGCCGTGCAGCACGACGCTGACCCACCCGGCGGTGACCACCTTGCCCAGCAGGGCCAGCACCAGCGCCAGCAGAAGGCCCGTCGTGACCCTTCTGCCCGGCTCCGGCAGCAGAAGATCCCCCGCCGAAACGAACTGCATACAGACCTGCTGCCATTCATAGAACGGCTCCTGCAGCAGATAAACGACGAAATTCAGCACGGACATGACCAGTGCATAGATGACGAAGATCTTGAATAATCCGGGGCCTGCCCGCAGCGCCGCCTTCTGTGCGTCGTCCCGTAATTCCCGCAAATCCATCTCTTTACCTCTCAGCGGTTGAATTTGTTCATGGCGCTGTCCGCACCGTGGGCGATCAGCTCCGCGGCAGCCTGGATCGCCCGCTCCGCCGTTTCCCGGATGACCTTCAGCTCCTCGTCCGTGATCTTGCCGATGACCCAGTCGATGCGGTCATAGTCCGGGTGCGGCGGCTGCCCCACACCGATCTTGATGCGGGGATAGTCCGCGGTCCCCAGCTGCTGCGTGATGCTCTTGATGCCGTTATGCCCCCCGTCAGATCCGCCGCGCTTGATGCGCAGCTTCCCGGCAGGCAGGGCGATATCGTCGTGGATGACGATGATATGGTCGGCCGGAATTTTGTAATACGCCGCGGCAGGCTGCACCGCCTCGCCGCTGAGATTCATGTAGGTCTGCGGGCGCATGAACAGCACCTGCTCGCCGCCGAAGCGCCCGATGCCCGTGAAGGCATGGAAGCGCAGGCGGGTCGTATGGATATTCTCCTTCTCCTCCAGCGCCTCGCAGCTGAGCCAGCCCGCATTGTGCCGGGTTCGCGCATACTGTTCGCCGGGATTGCCAAGGAAGCAGACGAGCCACGTGGGCGCGCCGCCGCATGAAAACAGCAAAGAAAACACCTCTGTTTCGGCGCTTTTCAGCGCCGGTCATTGATATCGTCCGCCATGCGCCGCAGCGCATCGGACAGAAGCTCCAGCTCATCGCCGGTATGCAGTTCCGGCGAAACGTAGCTGAATCCGTCTCTGGTGGGATGACTTTCCAGAACGGAAAGGGTCAGCTTCTGGATCGGCTCCACCAGCAGCTTCCGAAGCAGCAGCCATACGCCCAGCGCCATGGCCAGCAGCACCGCCAACGCGGGGATCAGCTGCAGATAGCGGAAGGCCGCCCAGCTCACCGCCGCCGTGGCGGCAAAGCCCAGCAGGAACTTCTTTTCCAGCGAAAGACGCACCTGTTTTTTACCTTTTTTCTTCATGCTCGTTTCCTTTCTCCCGGCTGAGCCGCACGGGCTTCAGACCATCCAGAAACCGCAGACGGCGGCCCGGCCTCGCATCCAGCAGCGCCAGCACGGCGGCGGGGATGCTGCCCGCGAAGTTCAGGCTCAGGTCGCTCATGGTGTCCCGCAGGCCGGGGTCCAGAAAGCCGGGCCACGCTTCCCCGTTCACCAAGATCTGCTCCGCTGCCGCCGTCACCGTCCGATTCGCGCCCTCCGGGTTCAGAAGGAGGCTGCTCACGGCGCTCATCCAGCAGCTTTTCTGCATATCCGTTTGGAATACCACGTCCATGAAATACTCGAAAAACTCCCAGCAGACGCTGGTCAGCGCGGCGAAGCCAAAAGCCCCCAGCGCGGCTGCCAGCGGCGTCAGCTCCTGCTTCTGCAGGATGCGCAGGAAGGCCGCGCCCGCGACGCCCGCCAGAAAGCCCCAGATGAGATGCAGGCCCATATCCCACCAGCGGAAGCGCAGGTAGAAGCCCAGCATCTCGCCGCAGAGATTGGCGCAGGCGGCGAAGAGGGTAACGATGACCTCCAGCAGCGGTGGAAAGCGCAGACCCAGCACCGCCTCCGACAGGGCGGGGATCTCAAAGAGCAGCATCGTCAGCGCGCAAAGACCCGCGTGTCCCCATTCGTGCCTCAGGAGCTTCCACCCCAGCAGACACAGCACGGCGGCACGCAGCAGAAAATGATAGAGAAACAGCCCGCGTTCCTCCTGCCGCAGGCGGCGAATACGCTGCATTTTTGCGATGACCTCCCATCCGGGAACCGGCCTGACCGCGCCCGATGGCCCGGTCAGAGCGCCGATTATAGATATTATACTGTTTTTCCTGTAAAAAGAAAGGCGCATCAAAAGGAATTTACAAAAAATTTGCGTATATATAGTGATAGGAACGGCGAAAAATCATGGACGGGAGTGATCCGGATGCTTTCACCCAGAGAACAACGGGAAGAACTGGAAAAAACCATGCTTTCTCCGCTGGCTTGTCGGGCGGCGATGAGCCGCGGGCGGGAGCGGCCGGAGGAACCCTGTGAGCTGCGCACCTGCTTTCAGCGGGACGTGGACCGGGTGAGCTATTCCAAGGCGTTCCGCCGTCTGAAGCACAAGACGCAGGTCTTTCTCAGCCCGGAGGGCGACCATTACCGCACCCGCATGACCCACACGCTGGAGGTCAGCCGCATCGCAAGGACCATCGCCCGCGCCCTCATGCTGAACGAGGATCTGACTGAGGCCATCGCCCTCGGGCACGATCTGGGCCATACTCCCTTCGGGCACGCCGGGGAGCGCGCTCTGCGGAACATCTGCCCCGGCGGCTTCGAGCATAACGAGCAGAGCCTCCGGGTGGTGGAAAAGCTGGAAAAGGAAGGCCGCGGTCTGAACCTCACCGAGGAGGTGCGGGACGGGATCCTCTGCCACACCGGCGACCGGCTGCCCATGACGCTGGAGGGCAGCGTGGTGTGCCTGAGCGACCGCATCGCCTACGTGAACCATGACACGGACGACGCCGTCCGCGCCGGCATCATGCGGGAGGAGGACATTCCCGATTCCGTCCGCAGCGTCATCGGCGGCAGCTTTTCCAGGCGCATCGACACCGTCATCCGGGACGTGGTCGCCGCCTCCGACACGGAGATTCGCATGAGCCTGCCCGTGGCGTGGGCCATGGACGAATTTCGCAGCTTCATGTTTCAGGCCGTCTACCAGAATCCCAGGGCCAAGAGCGAGGAGAGTAAGGTGGAGGGCATCCTCTCCGCCCTTGCGGAACACTATAAGGCCGATCTGAACCGTCTCCCCGGGGACTATCGGGCCGTGGCGGAGCAGGAAGGCGCGGACCGGGCCGTCTGCGATTATATCGCGGGGATGACGGACCAGTACGCGGTGCAGAAATACACGGAGCTGTTCATCCCCAGCGGCTGGAGCATCCTATAATTCGCAAATTTGCCGGGCACCCCGGCGGAAAGGAGCCTGCGTTTTGGCATTTCCCCAATCGTTTTTAGATGCGCTGGTGGAGCGCTGCGACATAACGGAGACCGTGTCCCGCTACGTATCCCTGACAAAAAAGGGCGGCAATCTCTTCGGCCTCTGCCCCTTCCACAATGAAAAAACGCCCTCCTTTTCCGTGGCGCCGGATAAGCAGATCTACCACTGCTTCGGCTGCGGCAAAGGCGGCGGCGTCATCAATTTCATCATGGAGATCGAGAACCTCTCCTACCCGGATGCGGTGCATTTTCTTGCTGACCGGGCGGGGATGACCGTCCCGGAGGACGGGCAGGATTCCGAGCTTCCGAAAATGCGGAAACGGATGCTGGCGCTGAACAAGGAGGCCGCCCGCTGGTTCTATGCCAATCTGAACAGCCCCGCCGGGGAAGCGGCCGCCGCCTATCTGGACAAGCGGCAGATCACGAAGAAGACCGCCGTCCGCTTCGGCCTCGGCTATGCGCCGGAGGGCTGGCAGGGCCTGCTGGACGCGATGCGGGAAAAAGGCTTCACTTCCGACGAGGTGGTGGGCGCGGGTCTCGCTTCCCGCGGGCAGAAACCGGGGCAGTATCACGACAAATTCCGCAACCGCCTCATGTTCCCCGTGCTGGACGTGCGGGGCGAGGTGGTTGGCTTTTCGGGCCGCGCCCTGCAGGACGGGCAGGAGCCGAAATATCTGAACAGCCCGGAAACGCTGGTCTTCTCCAAGCGGCGGACGCTGTTCGGCATCAATCTTGCCAAGAACACGAAGCGGAACAGTATGCTGCTGGTGGAGGGCAACGTGGACGTGGTGACGCTCCATCAGGCGGGCTTCGACCATGCCGTTGCCAGCATGGGCACCTCCCTCACCACCGAACAGACCCGGCTCATCTCCCGCTACGCCAAGGAGATCGTCATCTGCTACGATAACGACCCCGCCGGGCGCAAGGCCACCGACCGGGCGCTGGAAATTCTGAAAAACAGCGAGTTTTCCGTGAAGGTTTTGAAGCTGCCGGATCGGATGGTGGACGGAAAGGCCGTGAAGATCGACGCGGACGATTTCATCAAGCTCCACGGGGCGGACGCCTTCGAGCAGCTCCTGAAAGGCAGCGGCGGCAGCATGGACTACAAGCTCATGGAGCTGGCCGCCCAGTTCGATTTCAGCCGGGATGACAGCCGCGTGGAATACTTACGCCGAGCCTGTGAGCTGATCAGCTCTCTCGCCAGCCCCATCGAGCGGGAGGTCTGGAGCCGCCGGGCGGCGGAACCTGCGGGCGTCAGCGCGGAAGCGATGCTGCAGGAGGTGGAGCGCAGCCGGAAAAAGCGCCAGAGCGGCGAAAAGAAGAAATATGAGCAGACTTCGGCGCGGCCCGCCGCCCTCGCCCAGCCGCAGGAACGGTCGCTCCGGTATGAGAATATCCGCAGCGGCGTGGCGGAGGAGGGCGTCATCCGGCTTCTGCTGCTGGATCCGGCGCTGATCTCCGTCTGTCCCCTGCAGGAGGCGGATTTCACATCCCCGTTTCTGGGCAGACTCTATGCCGCGCTGCAGGCGCGCAGTGCGGAAGGGCTGGGCGTCACGCCCTCATCCCTGCTCAGCTCGCTGGAACCGGCGGAGAGCGCGCTGCTGACCCAGCTCCTGCAGAAACCGGAGTCCCCCGGCGAAACGAAGGCCGCCATGGAGGACTGCGTGCGCGTCATCCGCGCGGAGCAGGCAAAGCAGTCCGGCGATCTGGATGCCATCATGCGGCAGATGCAGTCCAAGCGTGGCTGACCTGCCGGAGATACAGAAAAATACACCTGACAGAAAGGATAACGATATGTCTGAACAGAAGAAGGATATGGAACTGAACGAGAACATGACGCAGGCAGAGCTGGCCGTCGCGGCGGATGCGCTGCTGGCGGACGCTGCGGCTGAGGAGAAAGAGAAGGAACCGAAGCCCAAGACGAAGCGCAAGCCCGCTGCCGCCGCGGCGGCTCCCGCGCCCGATCAGGCCTCGGCGGACCAGAACAGGAAGGTCACGGAGCAGCGCATCAAGGAGCTGCTGGACAAGGGCAAGAAAAACGGCAGCCTGACCATCAAGGAGGTCATGGACCTGATGGAGGAGCTGCACTTTGACGGGGAGCAGGCGGACAAGGTCTTCGACGCCATGGAGAGCATGGGCATCGTGCCGGTGGAAGAGGAGTTCAGCGTCGCCGCCGCAGAGGACACGCTGCTGGACGATATCCCCGACGACGTGGAGCTGACCGATCTGGAGGATATCGAGGAGATCACCGAGGACGAGCTGAACGCCACCGACGCGCTGGCCGAGACCTTCAGCATCGACGACCCGGTGCGTATGTATCTGAAGGAGATCGGCAAGGTGGACCTGCTCACGCCCGACGAGGAGGTCGAGCTGGCCAAGCGCATGGCGGAAGGCGACAAGGAAGCCGGAAAGCGCATGGCCGAAGCCAACCTGCGTCTGGTGGTCAGCATCGCCAAGCGCTACGTGGGGCGCGGTATGCTCTTCCTCGACCTGATCCAGGAGGGCAATCTGGGCCTCATCAAGGCCGTGGAAAAATTCGACTACACCAAGGGCTATAAGTTCTCCACCTACGCCACGTGGTGGATCCGGCAGGCCATCACCCGCTCCATCGCGGATCAGGCCCGCACCATCCGCATCCCCGTGCACATGGTGGAGACCATCAACAAGGTCATCCGCGCCTCCCGCCAGCTCCTGCCGGAGCCGGGCCACGACCCCACCCCGGAGGAGGTGGCGGAGGAGATGGGTATGCCCGCCGACAAGGTGCGCGACATTCTGAAGATCGCGCAGGAGCCGGTCAGCCTTGAGACCCCCATCGGCGAGGAGGAGGACAGCCATCTGGGTGACTTCATCCCCGACGAATACGCTTCCGAGCCTGCCGAGGCCGCCAGCTTCACCTTCCTGCGGGAGCAGCTCATGAGCGTGCTGGATACGCTGACCGAGCGGGAAAAGCGCGTCCTCATGCTCCGCTTCGGCATCGCCGACGGGCGCACCAGAACGCTGGAGGAAGTGGGCAAGGAGTTCAACGTCACCCGTGAGCGCATCCGCCAGATCGAGGCGAAGGCCCTGCGGAAGCTCCGCCACCCCAGCCGCTCTAAGAAGCTGAAGGACTTCCTGAACTGAGCATGATATCCTGCTATGATGATTTCGTCCGGGAGCTGCTGCAGGCCGGATTCAGCACGGGCAGCGGCAATCCCCACGGTATTTTCTCCCTCATCCCCTTCACATGGGAGGAGCAGCCCTACATAACGGATGGCCCCGTCCGCTGGCACACGGAGGACCCGGAGACCGACCCGTGGGAGTGGCGGATGCGCGTACTGTATGAGCGGCAGGATATCGCCTATGCGAAGCTCTTTCACCGGGCCAGCGGCTTCATCACGAAGGAATGGTATCCCGACTTCATCTCCCTCCGCCGGGGCGGGAACAGCTTTGAGGAGGCATGGGAGGAGGGCGGCGTCACCCACGCCATGAAGCGCATCTATGACGCGGTGCAGCGCCTCGGCCCCGTCCTCTCCCCCGCGCTGAAGCGGGAGGCGGGCTTCGGCCGGGAGGAGAACACCCTCTTTGAACAGGCCCTCACCGACCTGCAGATGAAAATGTTCCTCACCATCTGCGGGCAGGGCCGCCGGAAGAACAAATTCGGCGTGGAATACGGCTGGAACTGCGCGAAGCTCTGCACCGTGGAGCAGTTCTGGGGCGAGGACTTCATCCGGCGCGCACTGGTCATCGACCCGGAGGACGCGGAAGCGCGGCTGCGGGCGCAGATCGGCAAATTGAATCCGCAGGCAAAGGAATCGGACATTCGGAAATTCCTGTTCGGCTGAGGCCGGGCAGGAGCAGATACAGAGAAAGGAACGTGTTTATGGGCTCCAAATATCCCCACGTATTCGCCCCCATCCGCACCCGCGGCGTGGACTTTAAGAACCGCATCGAGCTGGCGCCCCCCAGCCTGAACCTCTGCAGCCCCGACCATATGGTGACGGACGAGTTCGTCGCCTGCAACCGGGTCATCGCAAACGGCGGCGCCGCCATCCTCTCCGTGGGCAACGTGATGATCGACATTTCGGAATGCAAAAACGAGGAGCTGCAGCTGGATCTGAGTACGGACGACTGCATCCTCCCCATGAGCAAATTCGCCCTCATGTGCGAGGGCTACGGGGCGCACGCCTCGCTGGAGATCAATCACGGCGGGAAGGACAGCCAGTTTGCCCGCACCGGCAAGCCCGCCTATGCTCCTTCCTCCTACTATACGAACTGGGAGCTGATGAGCGCCGCCGAGATGGGCCGCGAACCCATCAAGACCATCGAGATGACCGTGGAGCACATCCATGAGACGGTTGAGAAATTCGGGCAGGCCGCGCTGCGCGCCAAGAAGGCCGGTATGCGCATGGCCATGATCCACTGCGGTCACGCGAACCTGATCAGCCAGTTTGCCAGCCCGCTCTACAACCAGCGCACGGACGAATACGGCGGCAGCCTGGAAAACCGCGCCCGCTTCACCATCGAGGTGCTGGACCGGGTGCGTGAGCTGTGCGGCGAGGATTTCGTCATCGAGGCCCGCATCAGTGCCGACGAGATCAAGCCCGGCGGCATGGGCTTTGACGAAACGCTGGAATACATCGCCCTCATTCAGGACAAGATCGACATTCTCCATGTGTCCGCGGGCGTCCACGGCGAATTCGACTACATGAAATACTGGTGGCAGAACTACATGATGGACCGGGAGTTCAATGTCCACTATGCCGCCGCCATCAAGGAGCGTTTCCCCGATCTGCTCATCAACACCGTCGGCTCCATCATGAATCTGGAACGGGCGGAGACCATTCTTGCTAACGGCTGGGCCGATTTCGTGTCCATGTGCCGTCCCCTGCTGGCGGACCCGGAGATGCCGAAGAAGTATGCCGAGGGCCGGGAGGCCGAGCATCGTCCCTGCCTGCGCTGCCAGCACTGCGCGGGGCTGACCCACCGCACCATCGACTGCGCTGTGAACCCCTTCCTCGGTCGGGAAATGGAGTTCCCGCTGGGTAAGGTGCAGAAGGCGGACGTGAAGAAGCGCGTCGCCGTCGTGGGCGGCGGCCCGGGCGGTATCACCGCCGCGGCCATTCTCTGCCAGCGCGGTCATGACGTGACGCTGTATGAGCAGTCCGGCCGTCTGGGCGGCACGCTGAACTACGCCATGCTGCCCGACTTCAAGCAGGACATGGCCGACTACGTGAAATACCTCGTCCATCAGGGCGAGACCTGCGGCGCGAAGATTTTGCTGAACACGAAGGCCACGCCGGAGCTGCTGGAAAAAGAGGGCTACGACAGCGTCATCATCGCCATCGGCGCGGACCCCATCGTGCCGAAGCTCCCCGGCATCGACAAGCCCCACGTGTTCTGGGCGCCGGAGGTGGACGCGGGCGAAAAGCCCTGCGGTGAGAAGGTCGTGGTCGTGGGCGCGGGCAGCGTGGGTCTGGAAGCGGCCATCGACCTGAAGAAGGCCGGGAAGGAAGTCACGGTCATCGAGCTAATGAACGACTATTCCAGCCTGCAGAAGTCCGCCAGCGCCGCCGCCAGCGAGTTCCGCAGCCTCATCAAGGAGCTGGAGCTGGATGTGCGCCTCGGCCACAAGCTCAAGGAGGTCACGGACGACGCGGTCATCTGCGAAAAGACCGAGACGGGCGAGCAGGTCACCATCCCGGCGGACACCGTTCTGCTGGCCATGGGCGTGAAGCCCCGCTGGGCGGAAGCGGATTCTCTCCGCCATGCCTGCCCGGAGACCGGCGCATTCCTGATCGGCGACTGCCTGAACGTGGGCAACAATGTGAAGGCCGCCACCTCCGGCGCGCTGCTTGCCGCAGCATATATTTAATCGACAAAATGCAAGCATTTTGTCGAAAAGGCTTGCGGTCTGCCCCCCGCACCCGCTCCCCCCGCCCAGTCCGCAGCCCGAGATGATTTTTTCGCCACGCGCAGGTCGCGGCGAAAAATGATTGAAATTGATCCGCCCCCGTGCGCGGGGCCGAACTCTGCGAGGCTATTTCACTCCACCTGCAAAACATCATCAGGAGGGCATAGAATATGCACTTTATTGAAAAAGAGGATTATTCCACCCCCGAAGCCCGCGCTGCCCGCTATCCGTGGGGCACGCCTCCGGAGAAGATCGACGAAAGTCTGATTCAGGAAACGGTCAAGGCCGACGTTGCCATTATCGGCGGCGGTATCTCCGGCCTTGCCACCGGCGCACGCTGCGTGCAGCTGGGGCAGAGCGTTGTCGTCGTGGAAAAATACAAGGGCCTTGTGGCGCACGGCGCGCATATCGCCTCCGTGGGCAGCAAGCTCCAGCGCGAAAACGGCGTTTACATCGACAAGCGGCAGTTCGCGCGCGACTGGATGCGCATCTGCGGCAGCCGCGTGAACGAGGATCTGCTCTGGCTCTACGTGAACAAGAGCGAGGAGGCCTGGGAGTGGCTGCTGGAGACCGGCGGCGAGGCCGTGGAGGGCAAGCTCTTCGGCGGCTACTACAAGGGGCCGGATTTCACCGAGTACCCCGGCACGCATTTCATCGTGCAGAAGCCGGAATACCACGTCTATAAGAACAGCCGGACGGCCTACCTCGCCTGCGAGATCATGGAAAAGGTCATCCTCGACGGCGGCCATCGCATCG
>JAZQQF010000005.1:0-3807 GCA_045628925.1 Oscillospiraceae bacterium
AGTCCGACATCCTCTCCGCCGCTCTGTTCGGCATTGACAACGTGCTCTGCCTCACCGGCGACCACACCAAGCTGGGCGACCATCCCGGCGCGAAGCCCGTGTTCGACCTCGACTCCGTGAGCCTGCTGCACACCGTCAAGACGCTGGAGTCCGGCAAGGATCTGGGCGGCAACGATCTGGTGGGCGAGGCTCCCTCCTTTGCCAAGGGCGCCGTCGTCAGCCCCTGCAGCGACAGCGTGGATGCGCAGCTTGCCATGATGGAGCGCAAGGTCATGGCCGGTGCGGAATACTTCCAGACGCAGGCCGTGTTCGACAGCGAGAAGTTCCTCTCCTTCATGGAGAAGGCCAAGCAGTTCGGCGTGCCCGTGCAGCTGGGCGTCATCATCCCCAAGAACGTGGGCATGGTGCGCTACATGATGAACAACGTGGCCGGCATCTCCGTGCCTGACAGCGTCATCGAAGAGCTGAAGGCCGACAAGGAGAAGACCAAGGCAGGCATCACCGGCGTGGAGATCGCTGCGCGCATCATCCGCGAGTGCAAGGACTACGTGCAGGGCGTGCATATCATGGCCCTCGGCTGGGAATCCAAGGTTCCCGACGTCCTGAAGCTGGCCGGTATCTGAGCTAGCTGAATAACTGCAAAAATGGGGCGGGAGCGCATTTGCGCTCCCGCCTTTCTATGTTAGTGGCATTCATCCTCTATTTCCGAAAGAAAGGATTCTTCGCTCTCAATCTGTGCTTTCTTCAGAATATCCTCCGCAATTCCGTAATTGTGTGCCGCCATTGCTTCCAAAGCGTCCGTGATCGCATTGAACAGCATGAGATAACGACGGTCAATTTCCATGATACATTCCCCCTCCTGTCCACATTTTAGATAAATATTAACTAAAATGCAATAGGGAAATTTGATCTGTTCTATACTTTTTCTCAATAATGAGATGGGGCGGACAGAAGGATGGAGAATCGGATCCGGGATCTGCGCGAGGACGCAGACCTGACACAAAGCGAGATAGCGGCGGCGATCGGAATCACACAGCGGAAATACAGCTATCTGGAAACGGGGACGCAGCCGCTGACAGATGAAATACTGGTCAAGCTCGCGGATTATTACAACGTGAGCGTGGATTATCTTCTGAAGCAGACCAGCCGCCGGGAGCGATACCCGGAAAAATGAAACACACCTTCGACGGGATTTCGTCAAAGGTGTGTTCAGGCCCTCTCTGCGCAGCGCGTTGACGAATTTTGGTGTATTATCAAGCATTTACTTAACATTTGTCGCTGTTTCCTATATCCTCAAGTGGAGGTGAACAGTATGGATATTACATCGAAAATTCGTGCCGCCTGCGGTGCCTATCGCATCTCCGAGGCAGAGCTTGCCCGCCGTATCGGTACAAGCCCCTCGGCATTCAACCAGCGCATGAAAACAGGGAAATTTACCTCTGCCGAACTGGAAGCGATCGCAAAAGCGCTCGGCGCGGAATACGTCTGCTTTTTCCGTTTCCCGGACGGGACGGAGATCTGAAGGAAGCCGGAGGCTCAGGCCTCCGGTTCTGTTTCGTTCAGCTCCTGCACCGATCGACCTTTATTTCTCTCATCGTTCAACGTCTCCTTGACAATCTTCTGAATTTCTTATATGCTTCAGAAGTCGGGCCCGGTTTCCCGGGGCCGCCTCGCGGGGTCATTCGGTGTTTTCGGTCTCTTCGGTGTTTTTGGCTTCAAACGCTTCGTCGATGGTGGCGTATTCGATTCCGTTCGCCACATACCCGTATTCCGTATACACCCGATCACCTCCTTCCGGCCCTTCGGTGTTCCCGCACCGTTGGGCTTTTTCGTTTATCTTGTCTCATTTCTGGAGAGAGAAATAAATCATTAGCGTAACAGCGACCTGCGGAATGCGACGGGAACTGTTTTCTGAAGCAGACCAGCCGCCGGGAGCGATACCCGGAAAAATGAAACACACCTTCGACGGGATTTCGTCAAAGGTGTGTTTTGCTTTTCAGGCGAATGTTTACAGCAGGATGCAGATCATGCCGCTGGCGCCCTCGTTTACGATGCGCTGCAGCGCTTCCTGCAGCTTGCCCTGACTTTCCTCCGGCATCCGCTTGAGCTTGGCCTGCAGACCCTCGGAGGCGATATCATAGAGGCTTTTACCGAACATATTGGATTCCCAGATGCGCCCCGTATCGCCCTCAAATTCCTGCAGCAGGTAGCTGATCACGTCCTCGCTCTGCTTTTCGCTGCCGATGGCAGGGGAGACCTCCGTTTCGATATTGGCGAGGATCATGTGGACGGAGGGCGCGCTGGCCTTGAGGCGCACGCTGTATTTGCCGCCCCGGCGCACGATCTCCGGCTCCGCCAGCCGCAGATCCTCCGCGCCGGGCAGCACGACCCCGTAGCCCTTTTCGTAGACGTCGTGCAGCGCGTCCCGCACCTTGGCGTATTCCCGCTGCACAGCGGCCATGTCCGTCATAAAGCGCATCAGGTCCCCGTCATCGGCGACCGTGACGCCGCTCTGCTCGCTCACCGTCTGATAGAACAGCGCCCGGGGCAGCTCCGCTTCAGCGCAGACCGCGCCGGTATCCGCCCGCACCTCCCGGATAAAGGCGCGGGAAACGGCGCCCGCCCCGGAAATGCGGCTGACGGCGGCCTCCGCATCCCGCAGCCGGTTCATATCCGCGCAGGATTCCTTCAGCGTCCGGTAAAGCGCGGCTTTCACCGGATGCTCCGGCGGCAGCGCACCGAGCCAGCCGGGGAGTTCGATGCGCAGCTCCGATACCGGAAACTCCATCAGAACCGCACGGATGATGCCCGCGATATCTGCTTCCGAAAGGGTAAGACAGGAGACCAGCACGCAGTCCACGTCGTATTTTGCCTGCAGCTCTTCCCGCAGCTGCCGGGCTTCCGGCGTGTTGGGGTCGGCGGCGTTCAGAACGAGGATGAAGGGCTTGCCCAGCTTTTTCAGCTCCCGCACCGCCTGCTCCTCAGCGGGCACGTAGCTCTCCCGGGGGATATCGGTGATGCTGCCGTCCGTGGTCATGACGATGCCGATGGTGCTGTGCCCGGCGATGACCCGCCGGGTGCCCAGCTCGGCGGCCTCCGCCATGGGGATCTCATGATCGAACCACGGGGTCGTGACCATGCGGGGCGCGCCGTTCTCGTCCGTGCCGGCGGCGCCCTCCACCAGATAGCCCACGCTGTCGATCAGCCGGACGGAGAACCCGGCGCCGCCGACGGTGACTGCGACCGCGTCCTCCGGCACGAATTTCGGCTCGCTGGTCATGACCGTGCGCCCGGAACCGCTCTGAGGCAGTTCATCCCGGGTCCGCTCCCGCATATGCAGGTCTTCGATGCCGGGAAGCACCAGCGTTTCCATAAAACGCTTGATGAAGGTGGATTTGCCCGTGCGGACCGGCCCCACCACGCCCACGTAGATGTTGCCGCCGGTGCGGGTGGCGATGTCCTGATAAATGGTATGTGTATCCAAAGGTGATCCCTCCGTTATTTCCGATTGGTCCACTGTATGCCGGAGCGGTGACGTTCAGAACCGAAACGGAAAACCACTGCGAGTATTTGACGATTTTCACAGAAAATCATCCGGATACCTTGATTTTTTGCGCAAATATATCTATAATGTGAATTACCTAAAAATAAACAGAGAAGGAGAAAAACAATGAAAGCAAGCAAGAAGTTCTGGTCGCTTCTGCTGGCGCTGGTCATGGTCGTGTCGCTGATGAGCGGCGCGTTCGTGGTGGGCGCGGCGGACGAAGCGATCGCCATCACCCCCGATGCCACCTATGGCGGCAAAGC
>JAZQQF010000006.1:0-24841 GCA_045628925.1 Oscillospiraceae bacterium
CATGACTTTACAGCAGCCTTGCGCCGACGGCTGCCCAGACGGGCAGGATCAGGACGCTGAGGAGCGTACTCAGCAGCACGGCAGCGGAGGCGTCCTGACAGGCTTCCGCGCTGCGGCCTTCGTTCAGGGAAAACGCCGTCAGCAGGGAGGGGACCGGCACCGCACCATAGAGGAACAGGGCCTGCTTGGTCAGGCTGTCCAGCGGGTAGAAATAAAACAGCGCCAGCAGCAGGAGCGGGCAGAGAATGGCTTTCGACAGCACGATGACCATTACGCGCCGCCGCTGCCACAGGCTTTTCGGCGTGGCATCCGCCATGCCCATGCCCACCAGCAGCATCCCCAGCATACTGGCTGAGCCGCCCAGCGCCTGCACCGCCTTATCCAGAAACAGCGGCGGCTGCCAGCGCAGCGCGTACATGACCAGACCCGCGAAGACGGCGAGGATGGGCGGGCTGAGGAACTGCTTCCCCAGCGTTTTCCAGCTGAATTTCGCACTGCTGCTGTCCTTGGGCCGCAGCAGGAAAGCCGGGGAGGAATAAAACGCCAGACGCACCGGCATGGTGAACAGCGTGAAGGCGAACAGCCCGGCGGCTCCGTAGAGGTTTTCCACGATGGGGAAGCCCATGAAGGTGAAATTGCCGAAGACCAGAGAAAAGCGGGCGGAGACGGCGATCTCCGTTTTCCCCAGCGCCCGATAGAGCAGCCAGCCTGCCAGCAGCAGGAGCAGCACCATCAGCACCGCCAGCAGGAAGATGCGCCCCATGCCCTCGAAGCGCTCCTCCTGACTGTAGAGCGAGCGGGCGATCATGCAGGGGAGCGCAGCATTTGTGACGAATTTCGCCAGCTGGCTGCGAAATTCCGGCCCCACCAGCCGGACCCGCACCACGAGGATGCCCACGAAAACGATAATGGCAAATTCCAGCGCCACTTCCAGCGCGGTCATATGATCAGAACCTTTCTGCAGAGAAACAGGGGAGAATACGAAGCCTCGCATTCTCCCGTCCTATACATTATAATATATGTGTATATGAGCTTTCGGTTATGCCTGGCGCTCACTCCCGCTTCTTCGTGAAGAAGGAAATAATCACCAGGATCACGGCGGCGCCGCCGCCGACGGCCCACACGGGCCATGCCCTCTGCCAGCTGAAACCCCACTTCCAGCTGGTCAGCGCAAAACCGATGATCACCGCAGCGGCCACACAGACCAGTGCCAGAAACCGCAGCGTTCCCCGCGCACCGAGACCCTTCGACTCGTCGATCTCCTCATCATCTGAAAAGACCCCGTAGAAGTTCCAGTAGCCCACGCCGGAGTTCTGTTCCGACAGCGGCTTCGGCAGCTCTGCACCGCAGTGCGGACAGAAACTCCCCGGATCCTTGATCTCTTTGCCGCATTGCAGACAGGTGATCGTTGTACTTTCTGCCATATTGCTGCCCTCCTGTGCATACGATGATAATATCACAATAACACGGAAGAAGCTGCTTCGTCAACTGAAAAGACGAAAAAATGACTAACGATACATGAGATAAGTAATATTATATACGACAGAATGTGACTTTTTTCTTACTAAAACGTGACCCGCGCTATATTGCCCTTTAGGGAATTGGTTTGTATAATGTGGACAAAATGCTGTAGAAGCCTGAAAAGGTCAGCGTTTGATTTGTGTAATTTATACGGCGGGCAACCGCTGTGTAAAAAGAAGATCATTAAGAAAGGGAGAAATGAAGATGAAAAAAGTGTTTGCCCTCGTCATTGTCGTTCTGCTTCTGGCGACAATGGCGGCGCCTTTGGCACTGGCGGATAACGTCACCGTTACCCTCAGCGTCAGCGTGAACGGGGAACTCGTCCTGACAGCGGAGCCGATCACCACCGGCAACGCTACCGTGGAGGGTGTTCTTCTCGAAGCGCACAAGGCGTTCTACCCCGACGGCGAGGCCGGTTTCGTCGCTGGTATTGACTCCATGTACAATATGTACATGATCAGTCAGTGCTGGGGCGTCGCTACCACGCCTTACGTCATCCTGAACTCCGCGCCTCTCGCCACCGGCGAGAATGCCGCCTACACCACCGCCGATACCGCGCCGGTGAAGAATGGCGACAACCTGATCATCGTCTGCGATACCACCTACATGGTTCCTGTGGTTTCCCTGACCGCTGAGCCCGTTGCCGAAGGCATCAAGCTCACCGCGACCAAGTGGACCCTGAACTTCATGACCTTCACCTACGACGGCACTCCTTACGTGGGCGAAGTGCAGGACGCTACCGGCGCCTCCCTCGGCACCACCGGCGCTGACGGCACCCTCGTCGTGCCCAGCACCGCGAAGGCCGTTATCCCCGGCGTCGCTGCCATCCCCGCTGATGGTTCCGCCACCGCCGCTGCCGCTCCCGCCACCTCCGGCGGCGCTGCTGCTGCTCCCGCTTCCGGCGATGCGATCACCGTTTACGTGACCATCTCCGCTGACGGCGTCATGAAGATCGCTTCCCAGCCCGTGCAGGTTACCACCTACACCGTGGAAGCTGCCCTGAAGGAAGCCCATGCCAAGTATTGCCCGCAGGGCGAAGCCGCTTTCGGCGCCGGCATCGACGCGACCTACGGCATGTACATGATCAACTCCGTCTGGGGCGTGAAGACCACTCCTTACGTCATCCTGAATACCGCGCCTCTCGGCTCCGGTGCCAACTCCGCTTACATCTCCGCTGATACCTGCCCCGTCACCGAAGGCGATAACATCATCGTCGTTGCTGACGCTGCCGGCCTGACCCCCGCTGTCAGCATCGAGTATGATGCCGAGACCGACCTGGTCAAGCTGAACCAGTGGGCGCTGGACTTCACCACCTT
The DNA here is from genome assembly GCA_045628925.1 of Oscillospiraceae bacterium. Lineage (GTDB taxonomy): Bacteria > Bacillota > Clostridia > Oscillospirales > Oscillospiraceae > UBA1774. The sequence continues at coordinate 2,838 of JAZQQF010000006.1, forward strand.
CAAGTACACCAATGCCGCCATTGAGAACGCCGACATCATCGACGCTCAGACCGGCGAAGTGTTGGGCACCACCAATGCGCTGGGCAATGCCCGCCTGACCAAGCATCCCGCCTGCAACGTCGCCGCTTATCAGGGCGTCTGCGCTGTCCGCGTGGGCGATGTCGCTGCTTTCGACTGCGTGCAGGATAAGTACGTTCCCCCCGCACATGACTACTCCCTGTTCGGCGGCGAAGACGGCAAGAGCCTGCTGTGGATCCTGGTCTTCGGTGTCGGCGCCGTTATCCCCCTGCTGGTCATCGTTATCTTCGCGCATCGTAAAGAGATCAAGTCCGGTGGTGTTAAGTACGCCAACCTGCGCGGTGATACTGAAATCACCCGTCATATGTAAGAAAAGGAGGATCGCGAATTATGCAAAAACAGAAATTCGGCGAAGTCATCAAGCGCATTTGGAAGATCGGTTCTCCTTACTGGCTGTTCTCCAAGGAAAGATGGGGCAGCCTGGCGCTCCTCTGCATCAACCTTGCAGTTATGTTCTTCCAGACCCGCGTCGGCGTCCGTATGACCATCTGGAACCGCGACTGGCTGAACGCCTTCCAGAGCTATGATGCTCAGATGTGGAAGCAGCAGATCGCCGTCTTCCTTCTGGTCGGCGCTGCGAGCACCTTTACCGGCCAGCTGAACACCTACGTCCAGAGCTGGATTCAGATCCGCTGGCGTCGTTGGATGAACGCCCGTTACCTGCAGTACTGGCTGGACGGCAGCTCCCACTATCGTATGCAGATCACAGGCAGCGAAACCGATAACCCTGACCAGCGTATCGCTGAAGACATCAGCGCGTTCATCTCCTCCACCTGGACCTACACCTTCTCCTTCATCACCAACATCGTCAACCTGGTGACCTACACCGGGATGCTGTATGACCTGTCCCTGACCGTTCCCTGCTTCATCGGCGGCAAGGACATCTCCTTCCCCGGCTACTTCATCGTGATCTCCGTCATCGTTGCCATCATCGAGACCCTGATCACCCACATCACCGGTAAGGCTTTGTCCCCCCTGAACTACGACAACCAGAAGTACAGCGCGAACTACCGTTACGCTCTGGTCCGTATTCGTGAGTGCTCCGAGCAGATCGCTCTGATGCGCGGCGAAGAAGTCGAGCATACCCGTCTGATGCACATCTACGGCGACCTCATCGTCAACAACTTCAAACTGATGGGCCGTACCATGATCTTCGGTATCGTCGGCGGCGTCATCCAGTACGCTGACTCCATGATGTATACCTTCCTGCTCGGCCCCTCCTACTTCTACTATGGCGCCATCTCCGGCTACGGCATCTTCCAGCAGATCGCTACCGCCTTCCTGAACGTTGTTACCTGCCTGAAGTGGTTCGTGACGATGTACGGCGGCTTGGCGATTTACGTAGCCAACATCGACCGTCTGTATGCGTTCAACAATAACTATGAGCGCACCCAGAAGATCGTTGAAGAAGGCAAGATCGTCATCACCGAGGGCGACGCTGACGAAATCGTCATCAAGCACCTGGATGTTGACCTGCCCGATGGCCATCGTCAGATCACCGCTGATAACGTGGTTATCAAGCGCGGCGACAAGCTCCTGATCAAGGGTCGTACCGGTGCCGGCAAGACCACCATCTTCCGTGCTCTGAGCGGCATCTGGCCCTTCGGCGAAGGCGAGATCGTTCTGCCTAAGGGCAAGAATATCATCGTTCTGCCTCAGAAGCCTTACTTCCCCGTTGGCACTCTGTACGAAGCCCTGACTTACCCGATGCCCTCCGGCACCTTCACTCGTGAGCAGATGACTGAAGCTCTGAAGGCTGTTGATATGCCTCAGATGGCTGCTCGCCTCGACGAGAGCGCGCACTGGAACATGATGATGTCCGGCGGCGAACAGCAGCGTCTGGCTCTCGCCCGCGCCCTGCTGATGAAGCCCGATTACCTGTTCTTCGACGAAGCCACCGCTTCCATGGACGAACCCAGCGAACTCGAGCTTTACACCATGCTGAGCGAAGTTCTGAAGGATTCCGCCATCATCTCCATCGGCCACCGCTCCAGCCTGCAGCAGTTCCATAACCGCACCCTGTTTGCGGAAAAGGAAGGCGACCGTTACTACAAGTGCTACGAGAACTACCATCCTGAGGACGAGGATGAGGAAGAGCCCACCGCGAAGAAGTAATTTCGCATAAGGCTTGAACTCTCCGGGGGACAACGGTTGGGTCTGAAATTTAGGTTCATCCTCGGGCGGAGGTCGTGCGTTTCTCCTTCGCCCGTTCCCCTCCCTTTGCGGCGAAACCCCCAGCAATGCTGGGGGTTTCGTTGGTATATGCGCGAGTAATCAAAAGAACGTTCAGTAAAAACGAATCAATCCGAAAACACTTCAGAAACAGGTCGTCATATCGAAACCAAAAGGAGTGGTTACTATGCCCCCACCGATGATGGGCGGAAACAATAACCGTGAAATGCGGGAAAAGATGAAGGAGCCCAAACCGAAATCCCTGAATGAGGTACCCGGTTATATCAAGAGGGTCGTAGGCGGCACCTGTTCCCGGTTATTCTATATCTTCAAGCTGGTCTGGGAAGCGAAGCCCAGCCTGCTGCTGGTCATGATGTTCATGACCATTTACAACGGCGTCATGCCGTTGGTCGGTACCCTGATCACCGCGCACCTGCTCAGCGAAGTTGTACGCAGCTTCTCGGAATCGGTCAATCTGATCCCGCCGCTGCTGCTGCAGTTTGGGTACACACTGCTGAACCAGATCGTGAATACGCTCAGCAACGTCATCACCAATATCTCCGGCGAGATCGTTACCAACCATATCAAGATCAAGATCATGCGTAAAGCGAGGGAAGTGGACCTTGCCTCCTTTGATATGCCGGATTTCTATGCGCGGCTTGAAAATGCATCCCGTGAGGCTGGCGCGAGACCGGTCAATATTCTGAACAGCGCATTCAACCTGATCAGTACGCTGATCTCCTTCGTCAGCTACGTGGCGCTGCTCAGCACGCTCCTGTCGCGGCTCGACTGGAAGGCGGACCTGCTGTTTGTTGGATTCGTCGGCGTGAGCATCATCAGCGCGGTGGTGCGGTTCTATTTCAGCCGCCGCAACTTCTCCTACATGATGTTCCACTCCAAGGATCGCCGTCAGATGGATTATTATTCCCAGCTGATGACGAACAAGGACGTGGTGAAGGAGATCCGTCTGTTCAATCTCTCCGACCTGTTCATCGGCCGCTACAGCGATACCTTCCAACGCTACTTCAAGGGCATCAAGGCACTGCAATGGAAGCAAAGCGGATCGCAGCTGGGCGTGAACGTAGCGTCTGCGCTGCTGAATATGGGGCTGTTCTGGTGCATAGCCACGAACGTAAAGGAGATCGCAGACTACTCCGCTTATACCGCCTCGCTGAACAGCATTTCTTCAGCAGTGACGCAGCTCATCATGATCATCAGCCAGCTCTATGAAGGCAGCCTGTTCATCGACAATCTGATCCTGTTCATGAACGAGAAGAAGACCATCGTGCCTGCTCTGGACGAACCTGTGATACCGGAGCGGCATTGCGGTCATACCATTGAACTGAAAAACGTATCCTTTGCCTACCCCGGTACTACTCGCATGGTACTGAAAAACCTGAACCTCACGATCAGGCCGGGTGAAACGGCGGTGTTGGTCGGCCTCAACGGCGCAGGAAAGACCACACTGATCAAGCTTATCACCCGTCTTTATGACCCCACAGAGGGCGTGATCCTGCTGGACGGGCGCGATATCCGGGACTACGACGTGGAGAAGCTCTACAAGGTCTTCGGCATCATCTTCCAGGATTTCGGCAAGTACGCCGTCAATCTGAAAGAAAATATCGCTTTCGGCGATATCCAGCGCCCCATCGACGAGGGCGACGTGAAGGAAGCGGCTCATCAGTCCGGCGCGGACGAGTTTATTGACCGGCTGCCCAAGGGGTACGAGACACCGCTGATGCGCTACTTTGAGGAGGAAGGCCTGGAACTGAGCATCGGACAGTGGCAGAAGCTAAGTGTCTCCCGCGCCTTCTACGCGGATTCGGATATCCTCATTCTGGACGAGCCGACCGCATCGTTGGACGCCATCGCCGAACAGGAAATCTTCAGCCAGTTCGACCGGCTGCGCAAGGACAAGACCACCATTTTCGTGAGCCACCGTCTTTCCAGCGCTACCACGGCGGACAAGATCATCGTATTGAAAGAGGGACAGATCATCGAGATCGGTACGCATCGCGAGCTGATGGAGCTGGACGGCGAATACTGTCGGTTGTTCTCCACGCAGGCTAAGCGCTATATCGAGGCGGACAACGCCTTGAAGGAAGCGCCTGCCGAAGGTCCCGGTCACGGAAACTTCCCCGGCGGCGGTAGGGGCTTCCCGGGCGGCGGTTTCCCGGGCGGGAGACCCAATTTCGGCGGAAGGATGCCGGAGGGCGGTTTCCCCGGCGGTTTTCCGGGAAATATGCCCGCGAAGCCGGAAGTCAAAGCGAAGGAATAAGGAGGAGCGACATGAAGGTTCTTGTCATCTGGTCCAGCGCCAATGAGCATGGCCTTACCGGCGAAGCGAAGGACCGTTTCGCATCCGGCCTGAAAGCGGAAGGCGCCGAGGTAGAGGAAGTCTGGCTGAATAGACAGAAGCTGGAGCACTGCCGCGCCTGCGGCGATGGCTGGGGCTCCTGCCGGGAAGGAACGTGCGTGCTGGACGACGATTTTGAGTCTCTGCGTCAGAGGGTCGGCGCGGCGGATGGCGTCGCGTTTATCTCCGCCGTCTACTGGCAGGATCTGACCGAATGCATGAAGGCCTTTCTCGACCGGCTGCGCCGCTGCGAAGCCTTCAAACCGGGCAGCATCGTGAAGGGGAAGCGCTGTTTCCTTGCCGCCTGTGCGGGCGGCACCGGCATGGGCGCCGTGGAATGCCTGCATAAGCTGGAGGATACCCTCAAACACATGGAGATGCGAGCCTGCGACCGGGTGCCGGTCATGCGCTTCAATCAGAGCTATATGCTCCCGGCGCTGGAACAGGCCGGTGCGAACTACGCGAAGAAGCTGCGTGACGGCTTCGATATGCGGTATTGAAATCAAACAGAAACAGGAGCGCGGCGAAAGCTGCGCTCCTGTTTTGCTGTCGAAAAGCCGGGAAGGGGGTACTTACTTGACCGGCAGGCTATTGTAGCCGGTCCAGCCGGCGATGTGTCGTGCGAGAATGATGTTGTCCTTGGCATTCACCTGTCCGTCGCCGTTCAGATCCGACGCGGCGGGGTCCGGCGCATAGCCCGTCCAACCCGCAAGGGCACGGGAAAGATAGATGCCGTCCTTTGCATTCACGATACCGTCCCCGTTCACGTCACCGGGGAGAGAGGAAAGGTCGAGCGTTTCACCATAATGGACTTTTGCGTTCAGCAGGGCACTGTTCCCATAACTGCTGATGGAAATTTCGTCCCATTGGGCTTTGGTTCCGGGATAGTAAACATCCCTGAGGTTTTCACAGTAATCAAAACACCATGAGTCGATGGTTTTGACGTTTTGCCGATCATCACGCGGCTCAGGCTGGGACAGTGAGCAAATGTGTAGTAAAGTTTCGTAATGCCGCCGCCGAAGACCACACTGGTGAGGCCGGTGCAGGCGAGAAACACGTTAGGGCCGATTTCCGTGACACTGTCCGGGATAACGATGCTGCGGAGGCTTGTGCAGTCCCGAAACGATTGCTCGCCGATTTTCGTGACCCCGTCCAAAATGGTGACGCTGCTGAGATTTGTGCAGCCCATAAAGCAAGATCGCAGATTTCCGTGACACTATCCGGAATGTCGACACTGCTGAGCTTTTCACAATAGAGAAACAGACCACTGCTGATCGTCTTGAGAGCGGAGGAGAGCTCACACGTCGTCAGGCCGCTTGACCTGAAAGCGCCGCCGTCGATGGAAGTGACACTGTTGGGAATTTTGATGGAGGTCAGACTGCTGCAGCCTCGAAACGCGTCCGCGCCGATCGAAGTCAGTCCTGCGGGCAGCTTGACGGAAGTGAGCTTGCTGCATTCTTTGAAGGTTTCTTCTTTGATGGTCGTGACCTTGCTGGGGATCACGATCTTGGCGATGGCGCTGGATGAAAACGCACCTTTCCCGATAACGGTGACGCTTTCCGGGAAGCTGACGGTGTTGAGATTGCTGCAGTTGAAGGCATACGCTCCGATCTCCGTAACGCCGTTGGGGACTGTAAAGCTGGTTCCGGTCCTGCCGCCGGGATAAAGGAGCAGCTTGGTCTTGTCCTTGGAGTAGACGACGCCGTCAATGCTGCTGTAATTCGGATGGCCTGCCGCGAAGTTGATGCTGCAGATACTCTCGTTGTCGAAGCAGCTGGTAATCTTGATATTGGTGCAGCCGGCGGGGATGTCGATGTTTTTCAGACTGGGGCAGCGATAAAAAGCGTTGTCCTCGATGGTGCGGATGCCGCTGCCCAATTGCACTTCCGTGAGGCTTTCACAGCCAAGGAACGCTGCGTTGCCGATAAACGAAACACCGTCGCCGATCACGACCTTTTTCAGGCTGCTGCAGCTGTTAAACGCCATTTCATCGATCGTCTGAACGCTGTTGGGGATCACAACCTCTGTGAGACTGCTGCAGTAGTGGAATGCCCGCGGCAGGATCTTGGTCACCCCTTTGCCGATCGTGACCTTTTTGAGCGCGCTGCACTCTTTGAAGGCATCCCATCCGATGGAGGTGACGCTGTCGGGGATGGTAATGCTGGTGAGGCTTGAGCAACCGTAAAAAGCAGAGTCACTGATGGCGGTCAGCCCATTCGGCAGCGACAGGGCGGTGATGGAATCCTCATAGCTGCTCCACGGGCGAGATGTCATCGCACCCGTGCCGCTGAAGGTCAGCACCCCGTCGGAACTCAGCACCCACGTCAGGCTCTCACCGCAGGTGCCGGAATCCACCGTGGCCGCCTGCGCAGTATTCCCCAAACTCAGCATCCCCGCGCAGAGCAGGGCTGCCAGCAGCAAACACAAAAGTCGTTTTCCGAATTGTATCATGTTTCGATCCTCCTGAAAAAAAGAGATAACAGCAACATTATAAGCATGATCCTCCGCAAATGTAAGCTCAGCGCTGGAAATCCCGCTCTGTCTGCGGAAATACAAAACCCCCGCAGCCGAAGCTGCGGGGGATCGTTTATGGAACCTTGCGGGGAAATTACATCATCTGCTTGGCAGCGTTGATCTTCACGCCGGGGCCCATGGTGCTGGCGGTGACGCAGGAACGGATATACTGGCCCTTGGCGGCGGCGGGCTTCGCCTTGATGACCGCGCCGATGAGCGCCAGATAGTTCTCCATCAGCTTCTCAGCGCCGAAGGAAACCTTGCCGATGGGGCAGTGGATGATGTTGGTCTTGTCCAGACGGTACTCGACCTTACCGGCCTTGATCTCGGTGATGGCCTGGGTCAGGTTGGCGCTGACGGTGCCGGCCTTGGGGCTGGGCATCAGGCCCTTGGGGCCGAGGACCTTACCGAGACGGCCCACAACACCCATCATATCGGGCGTCGCGACGACCACGTCGTAGTCGAACCAGTTTTCGCTCTGGATCTTCTGCACGAGCTCCTGACCGCCGACGAAATCGGCGCCCGCAGCCTTGGCTTCTTCTTCACGTTCGGGCTTGCAGAAAGCCAGAACGCGCTTGGTCTTGCCGGTGCCATGGGGCAGAACGATGGCGCCGCGGACCTGCTGGTCAGCGTGACGGGAGTCAACGCCCAGCTTGATGTGCAGCTCGACGGTCTCGTCGAACTTGGCCTTGGAGTTTTTCACGACCAGCTCGAATGCATCCTGCGCATCATACAGGGTGGCGCGGTCGATATTCTTAAAGCTCTCGCGATAATTCTTGCCTCTGAACATTTCCTTAGCCCTCCTCTACGACGATGCCCATGCTGCGGGCGGTGCCCTTGATCATGCGGAAAGCCGCATCCACGTCGGCCGCGTTCAGGTCGGGCATCTTCTGCTCGCCGATCTTACGGCAGGCTTCGGCGGAGATGGTGGCGACCTTGTCGCGCTGGGGGACGCCGGACGCGGTCTCGATGCCGGCAGCCTTCTTCAGCAGGACGGCTGCGGGAGGCGTCTTGCAGACGAAGGAGAAGCTGCGGTCGGCATAAACCGTGATGACGACGGGGATGGTCAGGCCCATGTCGGCCTTGGTGCGCTCGTTGAATTCCTTGGTGAAAGCGGCGATGTTGACGCCGTGCTGGCCGAGGGCGGGGCCCACGGGGGGAGCGGGCGTTGCCTTGCCGGCGGGAATCTGCAGTTTGATGATTCCGGTTACTTTCTGTACCTTTGCCACTTGTATCGTTACCTCCAATTATAATGTGGTGCTGACCCGGCCGGATGCCGGACAGCTTTTGGCGGAAGGGGTGCGCCCTTCCTCCCACTTGTTGGCCCCCGCCGCGGCGGGGTACCGGGAAAGCGAGGTCTTTCTGCGGAGAAAAATGCTTACTGGACAGCTTCCACCTGGTCCAGCTCCAGGTCGACGGGAGTTTCCCGACCGAACATACTCACAGCCACACGGACGCGGTTCCGCTCCGGTTCCAGCTCGTCCACCGTGCCGATGAAGCCTTCCAGAGGCCCATCCAGCACCTTGACGCTGTCGCCCACGGCGAAGCCGATGGAGATCTCCTTTTTCTCGACGCCCAGCGCCAGGATCTCCTCCTCCGTCAGGGGGATGGCTTTCCCGTCGGACCCGACGAAGCCGGTCACACCGCGCACGTTGCGCACTACCTGCCAGCTCTCGTTGGTCAGGACCATCTTCACCAGCACGTAGCCGGGGAAGGTCTTGCGCTCCCGCGTGACGCTCTTGCCGTCTTCGATCTCGGTGACGGTCTCCATGGGGATGTTCACGTCCAGGATCAGGTCCTCCATGTGCCGGTTTTCCCGGGCCTTGAAGATGGAGACCTGAACGGTGTTCTCATAGCCGGAATAGGTGTGCAGGACATACCACTGAGCCATTTCAGCCATTTTGAATGTTCCTCATCAGCCGCCGATGGAGATCAGCGTCTGCACGATCAGCATGGCGATCTGGTCGAACGCCCAGATCACGATGCCGGAAACGACCATCACGGTCACGGCCACCAGAACGTTCTTCGTCGTGGTCTTTCTGCTGGGCCAGACAACCTTTTTCAGTTCGCTCTTCATTTCGCGGAACCAACGCTTGATGTTAGACCACGCTCTCTGGAACCAGTTGCCCTTTTCGTTCTTTTCCTTAGCCAATGTCGTTCCCTCCTGCCTTACTTCGTTTCCGTATGCACAGTGTGCTTCCGGCAGAAACGGCAGTACTTCTTCAGCTCAAGACGTTCCGTGGTGTTCTTCTTGTTCTTCACGGTGTTGTAGTTTCTCTGCTTGCACTCGTTGCACCGAAGGGTAACACGAACGCGAGCCCCGTTTTTCGCCATTTTTCGGCACCTCCTTGTAAGATTAGGCCAGTTGGCCCCGTTGCCTCCCTGTGCGGGCGGGATTTTTTGCGCACAGCAAAACAGCCCGTCTGCCGACAGGTAAAGGTACTATACCATAGGAAAGCGGCGAGGTCAAGCATTTTCTGACAGTTATTTGAAATTATCGTACGGTATCCGGGCGGCGGAGCGCCGGGAACACGCACGAAAAACTGCGTCTTCCACCGGAAAAAAGACTTGACGAAATCCTGCCGGTTCTATACAATAGAAAAGTTAAAATGTAGGAAAGAATCCAGAGAAGAAAGTTGAGTATGCCATGACCAAAGAACAAAAACTGGCCCGTGCGCAGGAGAACCGGGATCTGACCACCGGCAGCATCACCAAAAAGATCATCCTGTTCTCTCTGCCCATCATCGCGGGCAACCTTTTCCAGCAGCTGTACAATGTCGTTGACTCGTGGGTGGTGGGCAACTTTGCCGCCTCCGGCACCGCCTGCCTTGCCGCCGTCAACGCAAGCTTCCCCATCATGATGTTCTTCAATTCCCTGTTTATGGGCATCAGCATGGGCGCCAATATCATCCTCAGCCAGTATAAGGGCGCGAAGGACCATGAGAGCCTGCAGAAGGCCATGACCACAACCTTCGTCCTGAGTATGCTGGTGGGCATCTTCATCACCGCAGCGGGCCTCATCTTCTGCAAACCGATCCTTGAACTGCTGGGCACGCCGGACGATATACTGGATATGGCCGTCACCTATCTGCGCATTGTCTTTATCGGCACCTGCGGCAACATCGTCTATAACGGCCTGAACGGTATGATCCGCGGTCTGGGCGACGCGAAGTTCCCCATGTATGCGCTGATCATTTCCGCCATCATCAACATCGTGCTGGACCTGCTGTTCGTCATCGTCTTCCATTGGGACGTGGCAGGCGTTGCGTGGGCCACCATCATCGCGCACTTCGCCTCCGGCCTGCTGCTGGTCTGGAAGCAGAGCACCGGCGTTTACGGCGCGAAGATCGACTTCAAGCATCTGAAGGCTGACAAGCACATGACCGGCCTCATCGTCAAGCTGGGTCTGCCCGCCGCCGTGCAGAATGCGGCTTTCGCGGGCGGCAGCCTCGTGACGCAGGTCTTTGCCAACCGCTTCGGCGTGAACTACATCGCGGCCAACGCCATCATCATGAAGGCCGACGGCTTCGCCATCATGCCCATGATGGGCCTGCAGGCAGCCATCACCACCTACGTGGGCCAGAACATCGGCGCGGGCGACGTGGAACGCACCAATAAGGGCATCCGCTCCACCTGCATCATCTCCGTCTGCTGCGCGGCGATCATCGGTGTGCTGCTGTTCTTCTTCGGCAAGTATCTGATGATGGCCTTCAATGTGGACGAAGTGGCGCTGGAAATGGGCATCTCCGGCCTGAAGTTCCTCTCCTTCTTCTACGTATTCATGGCTTTGCAGAACGTGCTGGGCGGCGCGCTCCGCGGCGCGGGCGCTTCTCTCGCCTCCGCCATCACCAGCGTGGCCGGCACCGTCATCCGCATCCCCATGGGCTACATCCTCGCCATCCATCCCCTGAACAAGGCCTGTCAGGCCGCCGTGGACGCGGGACAGTATGCCACCCGCGCGCTGGCCGAGGCTGCCGGCGTGGGCATGGAGAACTACATCGGCCTGTTCCAGACCTTTGCCTATGGCATGGTCGTGGGCCTCATCCTCATCGTACCTTATTATATCTGGGGCAACTGGCGCCAGAAGGGCGTCACCGCGCAGGCGAAGGCCATCAAAAAGTAAGATCATTGCAGCACCGCACACTTGCTGTGCGGTGCTGCGTCTATCCGGCGTGAACCGGAATGAAAGGAGCTAAGAATATGAAAACATTCAAGGCGACCAACAGCAAAGAGATCAGCGCCCGGGAACGGGAGCACGCCCGCCTCGTCCGCGCCCTCGCCCCGCAGGGCATGGTGCTGCTGGAAAACGACGGGGCGCTGCCGCTTACCAAGGGCGCCGTGGCGCTCTACGGCGCGGGAGCACGGCAGACCGTCAAGGGCGGCACCGGCTCCGGCGACGTGAATGCCCGCAGCGTGGTGAACGTGGAGCAGGGCCTTCTGAACGCGGGCTTCACCATCGTCACCGGCCCGTGGCTGGATGAATACGACCGGCTCACCGCCGAGGCGCGCAAGGCCCATCAGGCCGCTATGCAGAAGCGCATCGAAGCGGGTGAGCATCCCATCGGCGTGTATTTTTCCATGCCCTACGTGGATCCGGATACCCCGGCCATCGACCCCAAGGCCGCCCCGGCGGACGCGGCGATCTACGTCATCCCCCGCAATTCCGGCGAGGGGAAGGACCGCACCCCCACCCCCGGCGACTATTTCCTCTCCGCCAAGGAGGCACAGGATCTGCAGGTGCTGCGCGGCGGCTATGAGAAGGTCATCGTGCTGCTGAACGTGGGCGGCGTGCTGGATATGAAGGACGTGCTGGCGGCGAAGCCCAACGCGGTGCTGCTCATCAGCCAGTCCGGCGCCAGCGGCGGCGATGCGGTGGCCGATGCGCTGCTGGGCATCACGCCCCCCTCCGGGAGACTGACCGATACCTGGCCGCTGGATTACAAGGATTATCCCAGCAGCGCCACCTTCGGCGCCAACGACGGGAACACGCTGGAGGAGCCTTATCAGGAGGGTATCTTCGTGGGCTACCGCTGGTTCGACGCGGCGGGCATGGAGGTTGCCTATCCCTTCGGCTTCGGCCGGAATTATACTGATTTCACCATGGAGGTCCTGCGGGCGGGTGCTAATGCCAACGGTGTGAACCTTCGCGTGAAGGTGACGAATACCGGCGCGTTCGCGGGCCGCGAGGTGGTGCAGGTCTACGTTTCCGCCCCGGCGGGGAAGCTGCCCAAGCCCTATCAGGAGCTGTGCGGTTTTGCCAAGACGCATCTGCTGGAGCCGGGCGAATCGCAGGCCATCAATATCTCCTTCCCGCTGAAGAACATGGCGTCCTACAGCGAGGAGCTGGCCGCATGGGTGCTGGAGGAGGGCGATTACGTCGTGCGCGTGGGCCGTCACTCCCGGGATACGGAGCCTGCCGCCGTCGTTCGGGTGTTCCAGCTGGTGAAGCTGGAGCAGATGAAGAACCTCCGCCAGCCCACCAAGCTTACGGAGCAGCTCGTTCCCTCCGGCCGCGCCGACGAGGAACTCCCGGCGGGCGTACCGGTCATCGCGCTGCGCTGCGCGGAGATCATCGCGGAGACCCATGTTTACGCGGAGGCGGACAGGTTCGATACCGCCGCCCCGGCGGAGACCGTCACCATGGCGGAGGTGCGCAGCGGGAAATACACCGTTGAGCAGATGGCCGCACAGCTGACGAATGACGAGCTGGCCCATCTCTGCGTGGGCGAATTCGGCGACCAGAGCCAGATCGGCAACGCGGGCAAGGACGCCCCCGGCGCCGCGGGACAGACCACCCGCAGCCTCGGCTACCGGGGCGTCGGTTCGCTGGTGCTGGCCGACGGGCCTGCCGGTCTGCGCCTGACGCCCCATTTCCGCGCCGACAAAGACGGGAACCTTGTGGGAGAAAACCATCTGTTTGCCCTCGGCGGCGCGGGCGACCCGCTGGAAAGCCTGCCCATCCAGCCGGGTGAGACGGATTATTATCAGTACTGCACCGCCATTCCCATCGCCACTATGATCGCCCAGAGCTGGAACGTGAACATGGCCTATCAGCTGGGGAAACTGGTTGGTCGGGAAATGCTGGAGTTCGGCGTCCATTCGTGGCTGGCCCCCGGCATGAACATCCACCGCAACCCCCTCTGCGGCCGCAACTTTGAGTATTATTCCGAGGATCCGCTGATCGCGGGCATGATCGCCGCGGCGGACACGGCGGGCGTGCAGTCCAATCCCGGCGTGGGCACCACCCCCAAGCACTATGCCTGCAACAATCAGGAGGACGACCGGAATTATTCCGACAGTATCCTGTCCGAGCGGGCGCTGCGGGAGATCTATCTGCGCGGCTTCGAGATCTGCGTCCGCTCTGCCCAGCCCATGTACCTCATGAGCAGCTATAACTTCATCAACGGCATCCACGCCGCCAACAACCGGGATACCCTCACCACCACGCTCCGGGAGGAGTGGGGCTTCAAGGGTCTCGTGATGACCGACTGGGGCACCACCGGCGGCGGCAGCCTCATGCCCCCCAAGGGGGAGGACAGCCTGCCCGCCCTGTGCATCGCCGCCGGCAACGACCTGATCGAATCCGGCAACGAGGGCGACGTGAAGGACATCCTCGCCTCGCTGGCGGGGGAGACCGACCATCCCGTTACCATCGACAGCCTGCGTCTCTGCGCCAGCCGCATCCTGCGGGTCATCGCGGGCAGCAGCCTCTATGAGGACGCCGAACCGTGGACGGCGAAGTGGGAGACCGAGTGGTTCGTGAAGTCTGAATAAGTGCATCTATAACGCGCATCCCCCGGGCTTTTCAAGAAGCCCGGGGGATGTTTTCTGTTTACCAGTCGCTGTCCCAATCCGAATAGCCGGAATCCCAATCGCTGCCGGAATCCCAGTCCCAATCGTCATCGTCCCAGTCGTCGTCCCAATCGTCATCGTCATCCCAGCTGCTGCCGGAGCTGTAATCGGAGCCGGAACTATAGCTGGAAGAGCTGTGATAATACTCGCTGTCGGCAAAATCGGAATAACCGTAGGAACTGCTGTAATCTTCTCCGTCATAATAATCCCGGTAATGATCGGCCAGCTCGTCGTCCACGTCCGTGATAGTCCAGCCGCCGGTGCCATCATCGTAGGAATACCAGTGGTCCACGTCGGAGTAATAATAGCCGCCGTTATAAGTATAATACCCCTTGTCCGGCAATTCGCTGACCCAGACGCAGCAGCTGGCAAAGAGGATGACGATGATCAGCGCGATCCAAAAGGGCTTGCCGGGCTTGTGCGGCTTTTTCTGCTGATAGCGGTAATGGCTTTCCGGCCGGACGGAACGCTGATCCGGTGTGCTGCGCGGGGGCTGCTTCGCCGCCTGATGCTGCCGCTGGTTCAGGATCTCCGCCTTCATCTTCTGATACAGCTCATTCACCGCATAGGCTTCGTCCTTGCCCTTATAGCGCACGGCGCGGGTGCCGTCGGATTTGTTCTTGTAAACGATGAAGTTGCCGTCCTCGTCCTGATAGACGCCGAAGGCGCGCGGCTTCTGGTAATCCTCCCCGAGGAAGAAGCGCATCTTTTCCAGCGGCAGGTTATGCTTTGCCGCGAAGGCCTTCAGCTCCTCGATGGTTTTGGGGACGCCCTCCGCCGCACGAACCAGATGGGTGTTCGGCGCACCGCAGGTGGGGCAGATTTCATCGGTATCGGAAAGGTAATTTCCGCAGTATTCACAGGTGACCTTCATCTTCATTCCTCCCAAAACGCCGATCTTGCTTTCTCAGACGATTGCCAGTTCCTTCACGCAGCCGGGGCCGAAAACCGGCTCCAGCGTACTTTTCAGCATATCCACCCGCGCAGCCGGGGCGAGGACCTGCACCATGCCCGCAAAGCCGCCGCCGTGTACCCGCGCAGCGCCATCGCTGCCCAGTACGCCGCGGCACAGGTTCAGCGCCAGCGGAATGGTCTGCTGGCTGCCGGAAAACTGATTCTGCAGGTATTCCGCACTGCTCCGCCCGCTCTCGTCCATGAGGCGGAGATATTCGTCCGCATTCCCGGCCTTCAGCGCCAGAGCCATGGCAGGCACACGCCGCTCTTCCCCGTAAAAATGCAGGCTGCGCAGCACCGCCCGGTCGGACACGGCCTTTCGCAGTTCCGGCAGCGCGGCGCGGAAATCGGCCTCGGCCACGTCCCGCAGGCGGGACTTTCCGAAATACGCTGCCGCAGCGCGCATCTCTGCGGGAATGGCGGCATAGTCCGGCGTTAGATCCTGATGGCTGCCGCCGGTATCCACGGTGAGCAGCCGGTATTCCGGGGCGAACAGCGTCGTGGTAATGGTCTCCACCAGCGGGGACTCATCCCGGAAGTCGATAAAGCTCACGCCCCCAAAGGCGCAGGCGCACTGATCCATGAGGCCGCAGGGCTTCCCGAAATGGACGTTTTCCGCATATTGGGCAGCCTTCGCCAGCGTGAGCGGGGGGATCTGCCCGCCGCAATACAGCTCGCTCACGATGCGGCCCATGAGCACCCCGAAGGCTGCCGAACTGCTGAGACCTGCCCCGGCGGGCAGGTCGGAGCGGACGGAGGCCCGGAAACCGCCCACAGCGTAGCCTTCCTTTTTCAGATATTCCAGCACGCCGCGCAGGAGGGCCGCCGAGGTGCCGGGGACGCTGAAGGCCGCATCCAGCTCCCCAAGGGAAACGGAAAACGCCTCGAAGCCAGCGCTGGCGACCTCCGCCCGGCCCACGCACGGCTCGGCCTCCGCATGGAGAAAACGGTTCACGGCGGCGGCCAGCACGTGACCGCCCTGATGGTCGGTGTGATTTCCGGCCAGCTCCGTGCGGCCGGGTACAGATAGCGATACAGGCATGGTCTGTGCCTCCCGATTGGGGTTTATCAGATGGGCCGGGCTTGCATCTCGGCAGCGTTCGGCCCCGAAGCGTTCTCAGCGGTAAGATTCCCGCAGCGCGTCCAGCATGGCGGCGAGGTTCTCCTTCGGCATTCCGGGGCTGGCGCCGCCGCCCACGGAGAGCAGGAAGCGGGCGTTTTCCGGCACCTCGGCCAGCAGCTGAAGCGTCTCGAGCCGGATGGTCTCCGGCGTGCCGCGGGTGAGCAGGTCCAGCGGCGGCAGCGTACCCAAAACGGCCACGTCCGGCCCCAGCAGATGCATTGCCTCCCTCAGATCGGCCAGATGGGAGAAATTAAAGAGATTCACGCCCAGCTCGGCAATATAGGGGAAGGTGGTGTACTGATTGCCGAAATTGTCGTTGTGGAACATCTTCACGGGCAGATCGAAATGGTCGAAAATGCGCTTCAGCCGGGGATGGGCAAATTCCAGATATTCCTCCTCGCTGAAAAAGCCGCAGATATCGTCCAGCACCAGAATGCCCTCCACGCTGTCGCCCGCGGCCTCGATCTGCGCTTCCAGCCAGCGGATGACCAGCTCGGTGGTCTTATCCAGCAGCTTATGGATGCGCTCCGGGTCCAGCTTCACCGCCACGCAGAATTCCGGGATGGTCATGAGGAAGCCCGCGACGTTCAGAGGCCCCCGGGAGGCGACGGTGCGGATGGCGCGGCCCCGATCCCGCAGCGGCTCCCGCAGCATCCGGAGCTTACTGAGCGCCAGCGGCATCAGCCCGTCCCGCTGAGGGTCGGGCACGGTCAGGCCGTCCAGCGCATCCAGCTCGTCCGCCGAGGTGATGAGATGCTCGATGCCCACGGTCTGGTTCGCATAGAATTTCACTGCGCAGCCGAAGCTGCTGGGTTCGGAGGCCATGCCGAACTCCACCCAGTCGCCGGGGAGAAAGAGCAGCCCCGAAAAGTCGGCACGGATCCTGTCCTGACAGCGGAGCCACAGCGCCGCGTCGGAATAATAGTCGATGGTGTTCACGCCGCAGTAGCCGGGGATCCACGGACTGTCCACGATCAGCCCGGCGGGTATTTCACGCGGCATTTCACCGCTGACGCAGGCGCGCAGCAGCGCCCATTCTCTGTCTGTCATGCTCCTGTCCTCCGATCACACGGTTTCCAGCGGGAAACCGAAATACCGCACCGCGTTGTTATAGCAGATATCCTTCACGATGGTCTCCAGCGCAGCCCAATCCGGGGGATAAAGCCCCTCCTCCACGTAGCTTCCCAGCAGGGCGCAGAGGATGTGCCGGAAATATTCATGCCGGGTATAGGAGAGAAAACTGCGGGAATCCGTGAGCATACCGATGAAGGTGGAAAGGTTGCCGATGGAAGCGAAGCTGCGCAGCTGATCGCGCATCCCGTCCAGATGGTCGTTGAACCACCACGCGGAGCCCTGCTGTACTTTGCCCCGAATTTCACCGTCCTGATAGCAGCCCATGATGCTTTGGATCGCGGCGCTGTCGTTGGGGTTCAGGCTGTAAAGCACTGTTTTGGGCAGTTCATCCGTCTCCGCAAGGGCATTCAGAAAAGCGCTCAGCTTTTCCATGGGCACCTGCGGGCCGATGCTGTCGAAGCCGGTGTCCGGCCCGAGATCGCGGAAGCGGGCGGAATTGTTGTTGCGCCGGACGCCGAAATGCAGCTGCATGACCCAGCCACGGCGGGCATATTCCCTGCCGAGGAACAGGAGCAGCGCGGTGGAGAAGCGCTCCAGCTCCGCTTCGGTGGGCAGCGTTCCCCGCAGGCGGCGCGCGAAGATCGCCTCAGCCTCCGCTTCCGCCGCGGGCGCGAAGGGGACGAAGCCCATGCCGTGGTCGGAAACGGTGCAGCCCCGGGCGCTGAAAAAGTCCATGCGCAGGAGGAGCGCGGCCTTCAGATCGGCAAAGCTGCGGATCTCCATCTCTGCGGCCGCGGAGAGCTTCTGCAGATATGTAAGGTAATCCGCCTTCTCCGCCATGAGCGCCCGGTCGGGCCGCCACGCGGGCAGCACCTTCGTTTCCAGCGTCCCGTCGGCGGCCAGCTTCTCATGCCATTCCAGCGGATCGGCCGGGTCATCGGTGGTGCAGAGCAGCGTCACCCGGCTGCGGCGCAGGATGCCCCGCACGGTGTATTCCGGGCCTTGCAGGAGGGCATTGCAGTCATGATAGACCTGCATGGCGTTTTCACCGGTGAGATGACCGGAAAAGCCGAAATAGCGCTGCAGTTCCAGATGGCTCCAGTGATAGAGCGGGTTCCCGATGGCGGTGCTGAGGGCTTCCGCCCATTTCTGAAAGCGGAGCGCATCGTCCGCCTGCCCGGTGACGAATGCCTCCGGTACGCCGCTGGCGCGCATGAGGCGCCATTTATAATGGTCGCCGCCCAGCCAGAGCTGGGTCAGGTTTTCAAACTGCCGGTCTTCATAGATCTCTCTCGGGTCGATGTGGCAGTGATAGTCCAAAATCGGCAGGTTTTCCGCAAATTCGTGGTATAGCTTTTTGGCTGCCGGGGTATCCAGCAGAAAATCCGCATCGAGAAAGGCTTTCATTTCAGCCGCCCCTTTCTTCTGTGATGACAAGTCCGCTTTTCCGGCTGTATTCCAGCTGCAGGGTCATGGTGCCGCCGGAGGCGTTTTCCAGCTCCAGCGTCATGGCCCCGTATCGCTCCGCGTGGATAAGCAGCGCATCGTCCGAGTCATGGGTGACGGAAACGCTGCCGATGCTGTCAAACTGGCCGGTGATCTCCCAGCCCTCGTCCGACAGGTCCCAGCTGCGGTCCGTTTTTGGGGCGAAGCCCGTCAGCACCGCCGCCGCCAGCGCCGCCAGCAGGGTGATGACGCCGCAGAGCATACGGCCCTTCCGGCTGCGCAGCAGCACAAAAATGAACAGCACCGCGCAGCCGCCGCAAAACAAGGCTGCCGCCAGCCCGTAGGGGAAGCTGCGGAGGCAGCTGTCCAGCCATTTCACGCAGAAAAAGGCCAGATACCCCGTCGCCACCGAGAGGATGAGCGCCGACCAAAGGTTATCCTTCTTCACATACCATGCGATCATCGCCCCGGGGAAGGTGAGCAGGGTGACGAGCCCCCAGTAGGAGTAATACTGAAAAATGCGCCAGCCATCGAAATAGAAGGGCACCTGCAGCAGATAGATGAGCGGCTGGCTCACAAGGAAGAACACGAAGGTCTTGACGGCCGCTTCCAGCGGTCTCTCGCAGTTCAGAATGATGAGCAGGGCAAAGAGGATCCAGCAATCCACCGTGACGCCGATATTGGAGATGCTGGTGGCTTCGATGGCGGGGATCAGCAGCGCTGCTGCCGTGACGATGGCGGTGGCGACCGCGAAGATCAGCACCCGCGGCCACGTGGGCTTCGTTTCAAAAAAGAGCTTGCGCAGAGATTTCATCCGAGTATCTCCCGAGTTTTTACTTTATGCGCGCTTCCGCTTCCGGCTTTCCCGGAAGGCCGCCAGCGCGGCCCGGCCCTGCTCCGTGACGGGCTTCATCCACTTGCCGGAATAGAGGTGGATCTGCATCAGCGTATACCGCACCGGCTCGTCGATATAGCAGCAGAGGAACACCACCGCCAGCGGCGCATGGAGCTTCATGCCGGTGAGGAACACGGCGGGCAGCAGCATCCCGTACATGAACACGATCTCCAGCACCGTGCCGAAGGTCGCGTCGCCCGCGGCGCGGTAGGTGTCGTTCATCGTCCAGTTTCCCATGCGCAGGATAGCAGCCACGCAGTAGATGAGGAGCAGCTGCGTCCCGTATTGGTAGGACGCGCCGGAGAGGCCCATGACCGTGAGGATGGGCTTTCGCAGCAGCACCACGGCGGCGCAGACCGCGAAGATGACGCCGGAGCAGAGGTAGACGATGCGCTTGGCCCGTTCGTAGGCGATCTCCAGCTTTCCCGCGCCCACGCTCTGACCCACGAGGATGCTGGAAGCGTTAGAGAATCCGGCGAAAAAGCCGATGACCAGCCCCTCGATGGTGCGGAACACGGCGATGGCGGCGATAGCCTGCTCGTTCTGCCTGCCGAGGATCATGCTGATGCAGGCATTGCCGATGCCCAGCAGCAGTTCATTACAGAGTATGGGAAAGCACTTGCGGAAATATTCCTGCAGGTGCGCCTTCGTCCAGCGGAAATGATTGCGGACGTGGAACAGATACCCGTAGCGGCTGGCGGCGGCGCAGATAAGGCAGACCAGCGCGTTCACGCCGTTGCCGCAGACCGTGGCCAGCGCCGCACCCCGCACGCCCATGGCCGGTGCGCCCAGATGCCCGCCGATGAACACCCAGTTCAGGAAGATGTTCGTGGCAACCGAGGCGATGGAGGCATAGAGCGGGATACGCACCCGGTCGGTAGAGCGCATGAGGGAGCTCATGGCCATGGAAAAGACCGAGAGCGGCCACGCGAAGCCCACGATGCGGAGATAGCTCACGCCGATCTCCTGCAGGGCGGCCTTATCCGTATACAGGCGCATGACCCCGGAGGGGAACAGCAGGGCCAGCCCGGCGAATATGAGGGCCACGGCCATCATGCAGCTGAGGGTCACGCCATAGGAGCGCTCCACCCCGTCGTGGTCCTTCGCCCCGTAATACTGGGCGTAAAAGAGCATACCGCCGCCCACGAAGCCCCAGTAGCAGGAGAACATGAGGGAGGTGAACTGGGCGCAGAGGCCCACCGCGCCCACATAGTTTTCCCCCAGCGGGGCGATCATCATGGTGTCGATCATGCTGCCGGTGGTGGTGAGCATATTCTGCAGCGCCACCGGAATGGTGATGGCGGCGATCTGTTTCAGAAATTCCCGCCAAGGGAAGCGGGTCTTATTCAGGCTTGTCAAGTCACTCGTCCGTTCTGTATGGATTTCTGCGGGGAAGTAACTTATATGGTATCACAGGCCGGTGGAAATGTCCACAGGAACCGGACGTGAAAAGATCCCCCGGGTCACAGACCCGGGGGATGCGATTCTGAGAAAGCGGTATTACTTGTCTTCTTCCTTCTTGGGAGGCATCATCTTGCTGAAGCACTTGCCGCAGATGTTGCAGCGCTTGGTGGAATCATAGCGGCAGAAGCGCACGTTGTCGCCCATGTAGTTGTAGTCATACTTGCTGGCATAGAAGGACTTGGGCTTGCCGTTCAGATCGGCCTCCGAGCGGGTGATGGTGCCCCAGGTGCCGGACATGAAGGCGGCCTGGAAGGTCACGGGCTTGTTCACCTTACGGAAGTAGATGGGGCAGTGCCAGGTGTTGGCCGGGATGCGCACCACGGTGGGCTTGGTGATGACGCGGGACTCCATATGGTCCGGATCGTCGCCGATGGTCATGGTGATCTCCGCGTCAAAGTCGAAGATGTTCATGGGGTCGGCGCCCATGAAGAAGATGTATTCCTCAACGCCCTGATGGAAGTGGCAGGCCTCGGTGTCGTTCATGGCGGTGAAGATCTGGTAGCCGCAGTGATAGGTCGCGCCTTCCATATAGGTCTCGCCGCGGAAATAGAACTGGGGAGAGGGGCACCACGCGCCCCAGTTGGTCTTTTCCTTGGGGCAGGCCAGCACGTTCTTGGCGACCTCGTCGCTGAGGGCGGGCTTGGGAGCCTTCAGGACGCAGGCGTCGGAATAAGGTTTGGACTTGTGGGTGGGGGTCACGACGCACTCGGCGGAATCGGGAGCCTTCTCGGGATCGTAGGCACCGGTGTCGGTATAGGATTCCACGCCGTCCTCGTTGATGACCGTCCATGGCACGTAAGAATAGGGCAGGGGCTTGCGCTCCACGCTGGCGCTCATGCATTCGCCGCAGTAGGTGCACTTCTTGCCCGGATGCAGCACGCAGTCATGCTGCGCTTCGTCGCCGATGTACATATATTCGCGGGTGCCGTCGTTCCGCTCAATGTACTTCACAAGGCCGGTGCGGCCGGACTGCATGATGGCCTGGAACAGCAGGGGCTTATCCACGCGGATGAAGTCCAGCGGGCTGTGCCACCAGCCCTTGGGCAGGTGGATGATGGTGGGCTCGGTGATGACGA
>JAZQQF010000007.1:0-9943 GCA_045628925.1 Oscillospiraceae bacterium
GAAGGGCATTCCCGTCTTTGAGCGGACGCAGGCGTGGGGCGCCATCATGCGGGATTATCCCTGCGGCGTCTGCGTGGCGGGTACCCACGGCAAGACCACGACGACCTCCATGCTGACCCACGTGCTGCTGGAGGCGGGGAAGGACCCCACCGTCATGATCGGGGGCACGCTGCCCCTCATCGGTTCCGGCTACCGTATCGGTCATGGGGACACGATTCTGCTGGAATCCTGCGAATACTATAACAGCTATCATAATTTCTCGCCCACCGTGGCCATCATTCTGAACGTGGACGATGACCATCTGGACTTTTTCGGCGACCTGCAGGGCGTGGAGAAGTCCTTCCGCACCTTCGCGGAGCTGACCCCGGCGGACGGCTGGGTCATCTCCTGCGCGGATGATGCGAACACGGTCGATACCCTTGCGGGGCTGGATCGGCCCCGGCGCACCTTCGGCTTCTCCGAAAGCGCGGATATGCGGCCGGAAAATCTCGTCGAGGGCCGCGTCAGCGAGTTCGACGCGGTGTATCACGGGGAAACGTGGGCGCACATCGTGCTGCCCGTCAGCGGGCGGCATAACGTGCTGAATGCGCTGGCGGTCTGCACGGCGGCCCATGCCATGGGGCTGGATCCGAAGGCGGCGGAGCGGGGCCTTGCCGCGTTCCGGGGCGCGGGGCGCCGCGCCGAATTTAAGGGGAAATGCGGCCCGGCGGATGTGTATGACGATTATGCCCACCATCCCAGCGAGTTCCGCGCGCTGATGGACGCGGTTTCCCGCATGGGCTATAAGCGCATCGTGACCGTGTTCCAGCCGCATACTTACAGTCGGCTGAAGGCCCATTTCGAGGATTTTGCGCAGGTGATGCAGCTGCCGGATAAGCTCTATCTGGCGGAGGTCTACGCCGCCCGGGAGCAGAACGTCTTCGGCATTTCCAGCCGTGATCTGGCCGAGCGGGTGCCCGGCGCGGTCTTCTGCCCGGATTTTCAGTCGCTGGCGGCGATGCTGCGCGCGGACCTGCGGGATGGTGACATGATCATCACCGTGGGCGCGGGCGATATCTATAAAGTGGGCGAAATGCTGGTAAAAGGCGAATAAAGCCCGAAAATAACGATAATTCTGCAAACTCAGGCGGTTTGCAGGGACAGACGCATCTGTTCCTGCAAACCGCTTTTCTGTTTTGACGGAGAAAAAACAGACGAAACCATGCGGAATAATCATGTCAGAAAATTCCAAACGATGGGATCCATGCAAAAATGCGATGGCACGTTTTTGAGGGTATGCAGAAATAACACGGAAATTTCGGAAATATTGTGCAAAAAACTGGACAAAACACAGGGACAGGTGGTACACTTATTCAGTACAAGTATCGGTAATTCGGCGGAATCACCGCAGTTTTGCGGTATTCAGCTATCGAAATTTGATTTGACTAACTTAGATTGCGAGGTGTCAGGAATTGCGGCATTCCTTCTTTGGCGGCATCCATCCGGACGACGGTAAACGCTTGGCCGCCGCATCCCCCATCACGCCGCTCGCAGCGCCGGAGCAGGTGGTCATCCCCATGTCCATGCACATCGGCGCGGCGTGCACACCCTGTGTGCAGGCGGGCGACGAGGTGAAGCTGGGGCAGGTCATCGGGCGCAGCGACGCGCCGGTCAGCGTTCCCATCCATGCCAGCGTGTCCGGCACGGTGGCGGCGGTGGAACCGAGGCTGCATCCCAACGGGCAGACGGTCATGTCCGTCGTCAGCAATAACGACCGGAAAGATACGCTGGACGAGAGCATCCACAGCCACGTGAAGGAGGTGGAGGAGGACCCCAAGTGCCTCCTGCAGCTCAACAAAGAGAACGGCATCGTCGGCATGGGCGGCGCCACCTTCCCGGCGCACGTGAAGCTCTCCAGCGCCATCGGCAAGGTGGATACCTATATCATCAATGCCGCCGAGTGCGAGCCCTACATCACGTCCGACCATCGTACTCTGCTGGAGCATCCGGACGAGGTGCTTTCCGGTATCCGCTACGTGCTGAAGCTCCTGGGCCTTCCCAAGGCGGTGCTGGCCGTGGAGGGCAACAAGCAGGACGCTATCGCCGGCCTTCGGGAGCAGCTGAAGGGCAGCGCGGATATCGAACTGCTGGTTCTCCGGGTCCGCTACCCGCAGGGCGCGGAAAAACAGCTCATTCAGACGGTCACGGGCCGTCAGGTCCCGCCGGGCGGACTTCCGGCGGATGTGGGCTGCATCGTCATGAACGCTTTCACCTGCTGGACGGTGAACCGCATGGTAAAGACCGGTATGCCCAGCGTGGAGCGTGTCGTGACCGTTTCGGGTCCCGGCATCGCCAAGCCCTCGAACCTGCTGTGCCGCGTGGGTACGCCGGTGAAGTACCTCATCGAGGCGGCCGACGGCTTTCAGGGCGAGGCCAACAAGGTGCTGATGGGCGGCCCCATGATGGGCAGCGCCATCTTCGATACCTCGGTGCCCATCCTCAGGGGCACGAACGGCGTGCTGGCTTTCCATGCGGAGCAGAACAAGGCGAAGGAAAATCCCTCCTGCATCCGCTGCGGCCGCTGCGTCGCCGCCTGCCCCATGCATCTGCAGCCCGTCTACCTCTATGCCTATGAGCGCAAGGGCGACGTGGCCGGTCTCAAGCGGCTGAACGCCACGGACTGCATCGAGTGCGGCTGCTGCGCCTATTCCTGCCCCGGCAGACTCCAGCTGGTGCAGGCCATGCGCAACGCCAAGGCGCTCATCAAAAAAGCCAAGTGAGGGCAGAAAGGAAGGTCTGAATGGATAACGAAAAGAAAGAGAGCCTGCTCTCCATTTCCGCCTCGCCCCATATCCGCGCGGATGAGGATACCCGCAGCATCATGCTGGACGTGCTCATCGCCATGGTGCCCGCGCTGGCGGCGGCGGCCTATATGTTCGGCCTGCGCGCCATCATGAACACCCTGCTCAGCGTGCTGGGCTGCGTGTTCTTCGAGTGGGCCTACCGGAAGCTGATGAAAAAGAGCCAGTCCGTGGGCGACCTGAGCGCGGCGGTGACCGGCGTCCTGCTGGCGTACACCCTGCCGGTCTCCATCCCATGGTGGATCATCCTCATCGGCGACGCCTTTGCCATCCTGCTGGTGAAGCAGCTGTTCGGCGGCATCGGCAAAAACTTCATGAATCCCGCGCTGGCGGCCCGCGCCTTCCTGTTCTCGTGGCCCGTTGCCATGACGAAGTGGGTGCAGCCCCTGAGCTACCGCAGCTTTTTCAGCATGAATATGGCCGACGCGGTCACCACCGCTACCCCGCTGGCGACCATGTCCTCCGGCAGCCTGCCGGAAAACGTGACCCTGCTGCAGACCTTCTTCGGTCAGGTGGGCGGCTCCATGGGTGAGATCAGCGCCTTTGCCCTGCTGCTGGGCGGCGTGTATCTGCTCATCCGCAAGGTCATCTCCATCCGCATCCCCGCGGCCTTCCTCGGCACCGTGGCGGTGCTGAGCTTCCTCTTCCCCCAGGGGAACCCCCGCTTCACGTGGATGCTCTGGCAGCTCCTCAGCGGCGGCGTGCTGCTGGGCGCCATCTTCATGGCGACCGACTATACCACCAGCCCCGTGAATCCGCGGGCGCAGATCGTGTTCGGCATCGGCTGCGGCGCGCTGACGATCTTTATCCGCTATTTCGGCTCCTATGCCGAGGGCGTGAGCTACGCCATCCTCATCATGAACGCTACCGTGTGGCTGCTGGACAAGGCGCTCCTCCAGAAGCGCTTCGGCGCGGTGAAAACGAAGAAGGAGGCGGCCTGAGATGGAAGAAAAGAAGGGCTTCAAGCTGGATTGGGCAACGCTCCGGCTGGCCGTCATCCTCTTTGCGTTTTCCGCCGTGGTGGCGCTGCTGCTGGGTCTGGTGAACATGATCACCAAGGATCCCATCGAGGCCTACGGGAAAGAGAAGCAGGCCCGGGCTATGGAGACCGTGCTGGCGGCGGACAGCTATGAGCTGATCGAAAACTCCAATGCGGAAAAGGTGGAGCTGGTGGATTCCGTCTATCAGGCCGGGGACAAGGGCTGGGTCGTGATGGTCACGCCCTCCGGCTTCGGCGGCGAGATCCAAATGGCCGTCGGCATCGACAAGGACGGCGTGATCACCGGCGTGAGCATCATCTCCATGAGTGAGACCTCCGGCCTCGGCGCCAACGCCAAGCGGGAAAGCTTCCGCAGCCAGTACGTGGGCAAGTCCGGCAGCGTGGCGCTGACGAAGCAAGGCGGCGAGATCGACGCCCTCACCGGCGCGACCGTTACCTCCACCGCGGTCACCAAAGGCGTCAATGCGGCGCTGATTGCCGTGAACGAATTGAAGTGAGAGGAGGCAGAAGATGAAAAAACAATTCAAAGAGGGCCTCATCACCAATAACCCCGTACTGGTGCAGCTGCTGGGTATGTGCTCCACCATGGCCATCTCCACCACGCTGTTCAACGGTCTGGGCATGGGTATCAGCGTCATCATCATCCTGACCTGCTCCAATATCGTCATTTCCCTCGTGCGCAAGCTCATTCCGGAGCAGATCCGCATCGCCTGCTATATCGTCATCGTGGCGGGCTTCGTCACCATCGTGGACCTGCTGCTGCAGGCCTATCTCCCCAGCCTGAGCGAATCGCTGGGCGTGTTCATCCCGCTGATCGTCGTCAACTGCATCATCCTCGCCCGCGCCGAAGCGTTCGCCTCCAAGAACACCGTGGCGGCCAGCGCGATGGACGGTGTGTTTCAGGGCCTGGGCTACACCGCCGTGCTGGTGGTCATGAGCATTTTCCGCGAGCTGTTCGGCAACGGCACCTTCGGCGGCGGCCTGCTGGGTCCCGACGGGGCGGGCATCCGCATCATCCCCGAGGGCTATCCCGCCCTGCTGCTGATCCTGCCGGTGGGCGGCTTCCTGACGCTGGGCTGCCTCATCGCCCTGATGCAGTACATCCTGCGGAAGCATGAAGAGAAGAAGGAGGGAAAGAAATGAGCTTTACCGGTATCGTTTCCATCGCGCTGGGCGCGATCCTCATTCAGAACTTCATCTTCTCCCAGTTCATGGGCATCTGCCCCTTCATGGGCGTTTCCAAGAAGATGGACACCGCGCTGGGCATGGGCATCGCCGTCACCTTCGTCATGGGCATTGCCAGCGTCTTCTGCTGGCTGGTGAACCGCTATCTGCTGCTGCCCCTCAATCTGGGCTATATGCAGACGGTGGCCTATATCCTCGTCATCGCCGCGCTGGTGCAGTTCGTGGAGATGTTCCTGAAAAAGAGCATTCCCAGCCTGTATCAGGCGCTGGGCATCTATCTGCCCCTGATCACCACCAACTGCGCCGTGCTGGGCGTGGTGCTGCTGAACACCCAGAACAACTACAATTTCCTTGAGAGCGTGGTCTACGGCATCACCGGCGGTCTGGGCTTCCTCGTGGCCATCGTGCTGTTCGCCTCCGTGCGGGAGCGGCTGGATCTGACCAGCGAGTGCCCCAAGAGCTTTGAAGGCTTCCCCATCGCCCTGATCTCCGCCGGTCTGCTGGCCATGGCGTTCATGGGCTTCTCCGGCCTGAAGGTCTTTTAAGGAGGCGGAAACATGAATAACGTACTATTTGCATTCTGCGTGCTGGGCGGATTGGGCATCGTGTTCGGTCTGATCCTTGCCATCGCCAGCAAGGTCTTTCATGTGGAAGAGGACCCCCGCATCGCGCAGGTCATGGAATGCCTCAATGGCGCCAACTGCGGCGCCTGCGGCTATGCCGGCTGCAGCGGCTATGCGGAAGCCATCGTGAAGGGCGAGGCACCCATCGGCCTCTGCGCCCCCGCGGGCGAGGAAGGCGCGAAGAAGGCGGCTGCCATCATGGGCGAGGAGCCCGTGGAAATGACCCGTCAGGTGGCCTTCGTGCGCTGCTCCGGCGGCAGCAAGGCCTATAACAAGTATCAGTATGACGGCGTGAAGGACTGCGCGCTGGCGGCGGCCTCCATCGGCGGCGGCCCCCGCTCCTGCGCTTACGGCTGCCTCGGCTACGGAAACTGCATGAAGGCCTGCAAGTTCGGCGGCATCAGCATCGTGGATGGGGTCGCAAAGGTGGATCGGGAAAAGTGCCACGGCTGCATGGCCTGCGCGGCGGCCTGCCCCAAGAAGCTCATCGAGATGATCCCCTACACGGCGCAGGGCGCCATCGCCTGCAATAACACCGACAAGGGCGGCATCACCCGCAAAATCTGCGAGAGCGGCTGCCTCGGCTGCCACATCTGCGAAAAGGTCTGCCCGCACAATGCGGTGCATATCATCAACAACCTCTCCGTCAAGGACTTCTCCAAGTGCCAGAATTGCGGCATCTGCGCGGAAAAGTGCCCGCGGAAGCTGATCTACTTCGGCAGCGTGGCGACGATTGACAAGGCCGCGGGAGATTGATATAATATTCCCGCATTGGCAAGCGTTCAAAATCAGAAAAAATGGAACGGGCTGCACCCGTTCCATTTTTTATTTCAGGTGATGCAAATGAATCGAAAGAAAAAAGAAGACCGGAAATTCTGGCTGTTCATGGTGGCGGCACTGGTGGCGGGCGTGCTCTACCTCATGTGGGGCCAGCGAAATTCCGCCATGACGCTCTATGATCTGGGCTTCCTCCGCTACCGGGCCGCCGAGCAGCTCAGTCAGGTGGAAACGTGGTCGATCCCCATCGCGGACAGCGGGGCCTATGAAAAGGCGGTTGCGGAGGCGGCGGAGTGGGCTTCGGCGCAGGAACAGGAGACCGGCAGCTACGTGACGGAGACGGCGGCGGGGTATTTCGGCGAAACGGCGAAACTCACGCTGGATTACACCCTCTACGGGCCGGAGACGGGGAAGACCGTCATCCTCCTGCACGGCTTCTGCGAATCGGCTTCAGACAGCCTCCTGTGGGCGTCCTTCTGGCGGGAGCAGGGGTATCGGGTGCTGATCCCCGTTCAGCGGGGCTATGCCGACCCGGGCGACACGAACTATACCCCCACCACCTACGGGGTCTATGAGGAATTTGACCTGTATGACCTTATCAGCGCGCTGGGGCTCGGGGAAGAGACTGTCCTCATCCACGGCAAAGGCGCGGGCGCGGCGGGGGCCATCCTGCTGGCGGCCAACGAGAACCTCGCAGCGGCGGGCGTGGACGGCATCGTGGCCGAAAGCGTCTATGACAATCTGGGCGAGACGGAGCGGGCGCTGGTGAAGCAGCTGTTCAGCCTTGGCGACAACTTCGTGGGCCGTTTCCTGCGGGAGACCGTGCGCAAGCGGCTGGGTTTTGAGGCGGACAGCGTAGACCTCTGCGCTGCCGCGGAGAATCTGAACACGCCGGTGCTGTTCCTCTGCTCTGCGGAGGACGGGTTCCTCGGCGCGGCGCGGACGGAGAAGGTCAGCGCGGCCTGCGCTTCGGAAAAGATCCTCCGGCATCTGCAGGGTGCATACCGGACCCTGTGGCTCAAGGACGGGGAGAACTACCGGGCGGCGATCTCGGAGTTCCTCGGATAAAACGGGCGCTGTGACTTTATTCGGCAAGATCCGATGGCGATATTGCTTGCAAATGTATCGGGAAAGGGATATACTGCTCAATGCGCAGATGTACAGGTTTCATACGGCGTATGAAGATGCTCAAATCGTGAAAGGATGAAAACATGAAAAAAACAGCGTTGATTCTGGCACTGGTAATGATCCTGATGCTGACGGTCGCCGCCTGCGGCAAAAAGCCGGCAGCGAATACCGGCACGACGACCGGCGGTAATGCTCCCGCAAGCAGCGGCAGCACTTCCGCAAGCGGTACCGATGCCGCACAGACGAACGACAAAAACGATGAAGTGACGTTCGGCATAGAAGGCGAATCTGTGGTTTTCACAGCCAGCATGGACTTCAAGCTGGAGGATTCCACCGCATGGCTCGGTATTATCCCCACCGGCACAAAGTATGAAAAAGAAGCGGACGCCGATGAGGTGGACATGATCTACTGCTATGTAGGCTACTATGAAGAGGAGAATAAGAAGAGCTACCGCTTCGAGTATGAGAAAGAATATTTCTTTGGCCTTGGCGATGGAACCTATGATATGGTATTGACAAGCTCCGATGATGGAGCGATCGGTAAGGTGCTGCTTCAGATCGGGATCGAGATCAAGGGAGAGAAGATCACGCTGGATTTCGATAACAAGAAATAATCGGAGCGGTTTTCGCTTTGACGTGAATCGCTGCGAAACTGCGGAAAACATTTGCGTCAAAGCATTGCCGGACCAATAAAACGACCCGCCGAAAAGGAAACGGATCCTTCTCGGCGGGTCTTGCATTGTCAGAAAATGCGCGGTTTATACGAAAACCGCTGCTTGCGGAAACTCAGTAATCGCCTTTGCCGTTCACGCGGAAATACTCGATCATCTCCGAGGTCAGGGCGAAATCGTCATACCGGTTGGGGATATCCTCCCGGGCGACCCATTCCGCAACGGCCAGCTCGTTTTCATCCGGGTGCGGCTCCTGATCGCCGTCCGCGTCGCAGAAGAAGCCCATGAGCAGACTGTCGGACATGGCCCACGGCTGGGACTTGTAGAATTTCAGGTTCGTCACCTTCACGCCGGTCTCTTCCATGACCTCCCGGCGGACGGTGTCCTCGATGGGCTCGCCGATCTCCGCGAAGCCGGCCACCAGCGCATAGAAGGGGACCTCCGCACGACCCTTATACTTGGTGAGCAGCAGTTTGTCCCCGTTCCGCACGGCGACGATGGCCACCGGGCAGATCTTCGGGTAGAGCAGGTTTTTGCATTCCGGGCACTGGAGCGCGCGCTCAGTTGTGGAATGCACCAGCTCATGCCCGCAGCGGCCGCAGTAATGGTTGTTCAGATACCAAGCGCTCAGCGTCGTGGCTTCCAGCGCGGCATAGGCCATGTACTTGGGCTGCAGACGGGAGATGCTGAACAGGGGAGCCATATCCCACCCGTCCCACACCGGGGGCGCCTTGGCTACGCCGTCCTTCTCCAGCGCGAGGAAGAAATCCTCCCCGTCGATGCGGAAGAGATAGCGGAACAGGCCGGTCTTGTCCTCCAGCTCCCCGAAGGTGGGGAAGCGAAGCGTGCCCTTCTGGGTCTTGCAGAAGAGCTTGCGGTCATCAAAGAAGATCACGTAGGACGTATTGGAAGGCTTCGCCTCGGTCTCATAATGGTTCACGTAGACTTTCGGGTCAATATTATGCGTCATTTTCCCAGCGCCTCCGCTGTCAGTCTCGCTGCTGCTTTGATATATCCGCAGCAGCGGAGCTTTTTGCGCTCCGGGTCAGCGTCCTTCAATTCGGCGCAGCGGGTACCGCCCGCTTCTCCGCGAAAGGCTTCGCCCAGCGCTTTGACCTTATCATAAAATGCTTCCTTGGCTTCCGTGTCGCCGGGCTTCACCGCGTCGGACAGCAGGCTGAACGCCGCCACCGCGCCGGAGAGCGCACCGCAGGCTTCACCGAGACCGCCCATGCCGCCGCCGAAGCCCTGCATCAGGTGGGCAGCCTGCGCTTCCTCCAGCCCCATGTCCGCCGCGAAAGCGAGGAACACGGCCTGCGCGCAGTTATAGCCCCGGTCATGGTTCGCTTCCGCGAGGGAAGCATACGCGGCGGGATTCACAGGATCGCCTTTCCCTCGGCGACCAGCCGGTCGAAATTGCGGCGGGAGGCTTCATAGACCTTCGCCCGCAGGCTGGGATCGCGCAGCTCCACGAGGCAGCGGTTGTCCGCGCCGAAGGTGGCGAAGTATTCTTCAATCGCCGCGTCCTTTTCTTCTTCCGTCATGTCGGGCTTGAGCTTGGGAGAATCGGTGAAGATGAACTTATCGCCGTACATCTGTTTCAGCTTCCACTTGTCGTTCAGCGGCTGGCCGCCCCAGCTATCCTCGCCCGCCTCGATGAAGAGGGGCACGAAGTTTTCCACCTTGCCGCAGCAGTGCAGGTCCCAGTACATCCCGAGG
>JAZQQF010000008.1:0-3303 GCA_045628925.1 Oscillospiraceae bacterium
CCCTGCGGGGAAAGAAGGGCGAAGCGCTGGTGACTGCGTCGGATCCGTGGGAGCCGCGAAATCTGGACGGGGTGGAGACCTATACCCTGTATCAGATCTGGCCGGGCATCCGCAGCCTGTTTCAGGAGCTGCGGGCGGCCTGCCGGCAGGAATACGGCGCTGCGCTGGATGAGCCTGCCGCCATTCAGGTAGTTGGCATGGGCCGGGGCTACATTCCCTTCGACCCGCGCCTGACGATGCTGACGGCCTACCGCGGCGCGTGGGATCCGCGGCCTCAGCTGGCTGCGGCGCTTTCGGAGAAGCTGGGCGCGGACATTCCGGCGGACGGGGCGCTGGTGCATCTCTACGAAGCGATCTTGAACGACGAACCCTATCTCCCCTACGTGGACTACGTGACCACCCTGCCGGGCTATATCCACTGGCGGCTCACCGGCTTCCGCAGCCTCGACCGGGGCGGCGCGGCGGGTCTGTTCCCGCTGGACGCGCTGGGCGGGTATGACCGGGCGGCGCTCGTGAAATTCGATGCGCTGGCCGCCGGGAAGCTCCCCAAGCCGCTGGAAGACCTGCTGCCGGAGATCCTGTCCGAGGGGGAACCGGCGGGCACGCTGACCAGAGAGGGCGTCCGGATGCTGGACCCCGGCGGCGACCTGATGGAGGATATCGTGCTGCTCCCGCCCGCGGAGGCGGAATGAAAAAGCCTTCCCCGGCGGTGTTTTCCGCCGGGGATTTCCGTCTGTCCGGGGGGGCAGATTTGTGCTGCGATGCGCCCTCCCGTCAGGCGGGTCGTTTCCCACGTTTTCCACAAAATACTCCACAATCCACAATGGGTTTTCCACCCTCTCCGACCTTATTCAATTCTTAAAAAGAGTTATCCACACGCTTTCCACATCTTTTCCACAATCGCGGCCCTTGATTTATAAGGGTTTTTTGGACTTTTCCACCGTTTTCACCGTCTACTGATTACTAAAACTAAATTATTCTTGATTATATCTAAACGACCGTTGAGTTTGTGATTTTTTGACCCCTTGGCACGGGGTCTGTACCTGTGCGGAAAACACTTGTATATCCGCTGAAAACAGGGTATAATGATTCGTTATGAAATTCGGGCGGCCTGAGCCGCTTTCAGAAAAGGAACATCCATCTATGGACGCAAAAACGAAACAGCAGATCGAGCGGCGGCGCACCTTCGCCATCATCTCCCACCCCGACGCGGGCAAGACCACCCTCACCGAAAAGCTCCTGCTCTACGGGGGCGCCATCCAGACCGCCGGCAGCGTCAAGGGCAAGCACGGCGACAGGCACGCCACCTCCGACTGGATGGAGCTGGAAAAGCAGCGCGGCATCAGCGTGACCTCCAGCGTCATGCAATTTGAGTATGAGGGCTACTGCATCAACATTCTGGACACTCCGGGCCATCAGGATTTCTCTGAGGACACCTACCGGACGCTCATGGCGGCGGACAGTGCCGTCATGGTCATCGACGCAGCCAAGGGCATCGAACCGCAGACGCGGAAGCTCTTCAAGGTCTGCGCCATGCGCGGCATCCCCATCTTCACCTTCATCAACAAGATGGACCGGGAGGCCCGCGACCCCTTTGAGCTGCTGGACGAGCTGGAAACGGAGTTCGGCATCGCCACCTACCCCATGAACTGGCCCATCAGCTGCGGGGCGACCTTTCAGGGCATCTACGACCGCGCCTCCCGTCAGGTGCTGACCTTCGATGATTTCCACGGCGGCCGCAGCAGGCTGGAGACCGTGGTCATCCCCATCGAGAACGTGGAGGAGCTGAACGAGCGCATCACGGAGACCTACCGGCTGGAGCTGATGGAGCAGGCCGAGCTGCTGGACGGCGCGGGCTACGATTTCGATGAGGATCAGATCCACCGGGGCAAATTAAGCCCGGTGTTCTTCGGCTCGGCGCTGAATAACTTCGGCGTGGAGCAGTTCCTGGAGAGCTTCCTCCGGCTGACCACCGCGCCCCTCCCCCGCCGGAACGCGGACGGCGACCCGGTGGAGCCCTTTGACGATCAGTTCTCCGCCTTCGTCTTTAAAATTCAGGCCAACATGAACAAGGCCCATCGGGACCGCATCAGCTTCCTGCGCATCTGCTCCGGCAAGTTTGAGCGCGGCACCGAGTATTTCCACCTGCAGAGCGGCAAGAGCCTGCGTCTGAGCCAGCCCCAGCAGATGATGGCGCAGGAGCGCGACATCATCGACGAGGCCTTCGCGGGCGACATCATCGGCGTGTTCGACCCGGGTATGTTCTCCATCGGCGACACCATCTGCACCCCCGGCCATCCGGTGCGCTTCGCAGGCATCCCCACCTTCGCGCCGGAGCATTTCGCCGTCATCGAGCAGATCGACAGCATGAAGCGCAAGCAGTTCTCGAAGGGCATGACGGAGATCGCGCAGGAGGGCGCCATCCAGATCTTCTTCTACCCCAACAGCGGCATGGAGCGGGTCATCGTGGGCGTCATCGGTATGCTGCAGTTCGACGTGCTGAAGTTCCGGATGCAGACGGAGTACGGCGTGGAGTACCTGCGCCGCGACCTGAGCCACGAGCTGATCCGCCGGGTGCGGAACGCGGATTTCGACGCGGCGAAGTATAACCTCACCAGCGACACCATCTGGGTCAAGGATGTGCGCGGCGGCGACCTGCTCATCTTCAACGGCAGCTGGGCCATCCGCTGGGCCGAGGAGAAGAATCCGGAGCTGGAGCTGACCGAGTTCCATCAGGATATCGAGGAAGGGTAAGTTCGCGGGCGGGGATGTTTGCGCCCCCTACCGCCGATATTTGCACGACCTGTAGGGGCGCATCGTGATGCGCCCCTACGGTGGGATTGAAGGGTTGTAGGGGCGATTCACGAATCGCCCGTTCCCCGTTTGCCCCGGCGAAACCTGATACATCGAAATTCCTGCGGCATTGACACGGTTTGCGGGCGCATCGTGATGCGCCCCTACAAGCAACACAAAAAACGACCGACCGTAGGGGCGATTCATGAATCGCCCGTAAATAACCGCCCGCATTCTGACCACAAGGAGGTCAACCATGAAAAAATGGACAGCCCTTCTGCTGGCGCTCTGTCTCCTGCTGAGCCTCTGCGCCTGCGCGAAACCCGAACCCGCCCCGGCTCCCACCGCGACGCCGGAACCGACTTCGGAACCCACGCCTGAGCCTGCACCGACCCCGACTCCCGAACCCACCCCCGAACCGACCCCGGAACCCACGCCCGAGCCGACGCCGGAAGCTGATGAAGTCCCCGAAATCCCCGTGCCCCCCGCAGCCCCCGCGGAAGCGGACGG
>JAZQQF010000009.1:0-12299 GCA_045628925.1 Oscillospiraceae bacterium
TTTACCGGCTGAATGAACCACGCGAGACACAGAGCAACGATCAGGATCACGACCATGATGCGCTGCACGACAGGTTTTCTTACAACTTCCATCTCAATTCCTCCCCGAAAAAACGCGCCTACACCATAAAGGCGCAGGCGCGTTTTTTCTGTGATGATCAGCGACCGGAGACGCGCTTGAAAATCTTGATGCCGATGGTGATAACGAGAACAGCGCCGAGGACAGCCAGCGCATAGGGGAGGACGGTACCGATCGCGGTGATCGCGTTGTCACTGGTCTCCTGCAGGGAGCTGCCAAGTGTGCTGGTCAGCGTTTCAATGGCGGTGGGGGTATCATCACCGGTGAGCAGCATGACAGGCATAGTTTTCAGCATATCAATCTCTCCTTTCCTCGTCGGGATCAGTGATCCGTCTGAATAGTTGTATGACTTGACCGCAAGCCCAAGGCAGGAAGGCAAGGCCGCAGCCATAAAGCAGACCCACCCCGAACATACGATAAGCTACCTGATACATGACTTCACATCCTATCGAGCAGAATACGGATCAGCAGCAGCCCGGCGATCACGCCGAGGAAGCAGCATAGACCCGCAAGAATCAAATTTGCGACTTGCAGCTGAGAAATCAGCTCAGAAAGGAGAGGGGAATAGTCCAGATCGGAAACCAGATACACCAGTTCTTCACCTTCCACCACGCCACCCCCTAATCAGGATCCATAAGCGGCGAGACACCCGGAACAAACGCCGCAGCGCCCAGAAGCCGGAGCCGACCATGCTGATCAGCAAGAACACGCTGAAAAGGTACTTCAAGACCAAAACTGCTTGCCCTCCTTTTCGGCTATTTCGTAGTTGATTTCATCTTTCTCTGCCCGGAGCAGCTGCAGCGCTTTCTCTGGATCGTAGAACCTGCCAGCGTCATCAATGGCTGCGTGTGTCTCAATGGCTGCCATCCGTTCAAGGAGCAGCTTCTGACGATCATTAACCGCAGCAGCGTCAACCAGTTCCTGCAACAGCTGCAGATCATTGTCATGTAGCAGAAGCCAAGTCTTGACCGTGGACAGGCAGTTTTTGCGGAACGTCTGTTCCAACGCCGACAGATTGTATTCGAGACCTCCAACGGTGACGGCCTGTAGCGCCTGAGCGCCATCTGTCCAGCGCAGCCACCAATCACAGGTATCTATGCGGTCATTGTTCCGGTTCCCGTCTGGCCGCTTCACCGTGAATCGTAGGAAGTTGATCAGCAGCCCAGCATATGCAGCTGGTACGCTGCCGCCGTCAGAAATGTGATCGGCCAGCGCAATCGCGTTATCATTGCGCAGCTGCATCTCTACACGTATCCAATGCCGGTCATCATAACCGCGCTCCAGCGCCTTGTTGTAAATCCTCAATCGCGTATCGCTCTGAGTGCTGCCGAAATATATGGATTGCTCCAGCGGCTTGCCCTCTTTGCTTTCATGCGTCTCGACAATGCGATACTGCCGAGACCGGCTGATAAACTTCCGCTGCACCGTATGCGTGCGGAGCTTCTTGAAATTCAGAATGCGTTCTTCCTGATCATCACCAGCCACATCTACACGGCTGATATGGACTCCTTTGGTACGCCGCAGCAGCCGGAACAACGCGACCCAATCAAAGCTGAGATTGTTTTGCGTCTCCAATGCGCGGCAGCCTGATCCCGATAACTCAAACACGCAGCCTATCGTTTCGTCCCAGTAAATTGAAATCCCTTGCGCGAATTTCGCTTGCGAATACCCGAACTTGTGCCACTCTTTTTCCTCAAAACTCAGACCCTCAAGACCTAAAATCCGTATCCAGTTATCGACATCAGGAGACCTGTCCGAAAAGGTTAGCCAATCTATCAGAATCTCCATTTTGACCCCTGTTTCTAACTGTTAAAGTTCTATTTTCCCGCCATCGTTTTCGGGAGAATGACGAATAGCACCCCCATGCTATCCTCGGGGGGTGCTGCCGGCAGCCGTGCCGGCAAACTCAAAACTTCGCGTCTTGTTTCCGTCCTTTTCGCCTCTGACTTCGGTCATCTTGTACTGATCAGAAATGTCATGCGCTTCGGTAATCTCATACACCTGAATCCGAAATGAGTGAGGGTAGTCATATCCAAACTGGTCGTACAGATTCGCTATGAAAGAACGAAGATCGCGCTTGTCGATCAGCTTGACAACATCGAAAAGGAAGGGAACGGAGTACCTGACGATATATTTCATTGTCCCTCCTGACCCCAATTTCTGTATATGGCAATGCCCGCGGGGGGTCATCCGCGGGCAGCCTGACGCATTATTTAATCGGGAGAATCTCGTCAACACGACCCCACTTATTCAGCGAGACCATGACAGCATCACCCAGCTGGGGAACATAGCCAGACAGAGTTTCAGAGGAAACGGAAAGCTCAGCATAACATTCTCCCTCGCTGCCTTCCACTTCCTTTGTCATCCAGAAATCGATACCGGCATATCGTTTTCCGTCTTTACCAACTCTGTCATACGGCTTTTTCCCAACAATCACACCCTTCGGCATTTCGGCGTCCTCCTTTCTCTGAATGTCCCTGAATGTCAGGGCATCCCAAGCATACAGAGAATGTCAGAGAATGTCAAGACTTGAAAGGAGAAAATCATGGAAAAAACTACGACCCAAATCACAATCAGACTCACGGAAGAACAGAAACAACAGCTTTTCGCAGCTGCAGAACAGGAACAAAGACCGGTTGCCAATCTTGTGAAAGTGGCGATCTCGGAATATCTTGACCGGCACAAGAGAAACCAGCAGACCAGCATCACCTAATCGTAACGTGTCTGCCCGGAGCTAAATCCGGTGCATCCAGTGTGCGCACTGGAAACCGGATTTCCTCCGGGCGATTTACCTTGGAAGTTCCGTTAGGCTGCTAATTCTTTTTTAAAGCAGGACATGAGCTGACCTGACAGGCACTGCAGCGCACCGACCTTGCAGCGCTCTGAGCGTGGGCAGAATGCGCGGGGGCTGTTGTTCATGCCAGCCGCTTCGCTCTGGCATCTCCGCGCTCAAGCTGGAAGCAACCATTCTACATTGAACAAAATTTTTATTTTGTTCAATGTAGGATGATCCGCAAAAAGCCGGGTCAGGGCCGTTCGGCGACCCTTCCCCGGATCGGAGGCATTCGGAAATGAAACTCTATGAACTGAGCACGATCAAGCCGCTGCTGGAACGGCACGGCTTTCATTTTTCAAAGTCGCTGGGTCAGAACTTTCTGATCCAGGAATGGGTCCCGCAGCGCATTCTGCAGGTATCGAATGTGGACGATGGCTGCGGCGTACTGGAGATCGGCCCGGGCATCGGCGTGCTGACGCAGGAGCTTTGCGGCGCTGCGAAAAAAGTCGTCTCCGTGGAACTGGATACGGCGCTGCTGCCGGTACTGGATGAAACGCTGGCGGAATTTGATAACGTGAAGATCATCAATCGGGACGTGCTGAAGCTGGATATCGGCAGCCTGCTGGACGCGGAGTTTGCCGGTCTGCGTCCGATGGCCTGCGCGAACCTTCCGTATAATATCACGACGCCGGTGCTGAAAGCGCTGCTTGAGCTGGACCGGTTCGAGCAGATCACGGTCATGATCCAGAAAGAGGTCGCGCAGCGCATCTGCGCGAAGCCCGGCACCGCCGAATACGGTGCGTTTTCCCTCTTTGTGCGCTATTATGCCAGGCCAACGATCTGCTTTGACGTACCGCCCGGCTGCTTCCACCCGCAGCCCAAGGTGACTTCCAGCGTCATCACTTTGGAACGCATCGCACCGCCTGAGGGGCTGCTGGACAAGGAGATGCTGTTCAGCCTGACGAGGGCCGCCTTTGCACAGCGGCGCAAGACGCTTGTGAACGGTCTCTCCCCCCTGTTTGCCGGGAAGCTGAACAAGGCGGAAATCATTCAGGTACTTGCAGATTGCGGGTTCGACGAGCGTGTCCGCGGTGAGACGCTGAGCCTTGCAGAATTTACGCGCCTGTCCAACCGATTCTCTCAGCTCCTGAAATGATGCATAATCGAAACGCCCGGAACCGAGCATTCACTCGATTCCGGGCGATATTTCATTTTTCAAGCGCTTCGATCATGTCCTGCAGTACGCGAACGGTGACTTCACGGTTCGTTTGTTCACGGAAATGCCTGAGATAATCCCAAAATGCGCTTGATATACTGTTTTGAATGAAGAATGCCCTTCCCTCGGCGCCCAGACGCGCCAGCAGCGTTGTGCCCTGCGTCGAGAACGTATCCACGTTTTCCGGCATTCGGTTCGTGAAGATCAGATGATAATTCGGGTATTGCTCCAGCAGCTGCGTCACTTCGTTCAGCTGCTGCAGAAATTCTGCGGGTTCATAATACAGCGTGATATTTCCGAAAGCGGACGAGATCGGCAGCATGACGCTTCCGGCCAGAACCTGCTCCGGCGTCGGGAGGCTCAGGATCTCCGTCACGTCGATCCCCGCATCCAATTTGGAACGGAACATCTCCCGGCAGCCGAGAAGCTGCCTTGCAAATTCCTCGTAATGGATCCGCCCCTCCATGCGTTCGATGACGGTTTCCGGCATCGTTCCCAGCAGCGGCACACGGCCCATGTGCACGTGCGGGTCGTTACTGGCATAGAAGAAATTCAGCTTTTCACGATCTGCCCGATTATTAGGGTCCAGGACCCGCATCAGCGGGACGCAGAGATTTCGGAAACTCAGATAGTCATCTTCGACCGCGTTGACAGTATCGAGCTGGCGCACCAGAAACGTGGATCCCGGCGGCGTGTTTGCCCCGACGGACTGACTGATCACGGCCATTTTTCCCCGCTGCAGGAAAATGGTTCGGCAAAAGATACGGTCCAGCAATACCGGGCTGAAATAAGGCTGGACGCCGCCCGTCATATATAGCGGCAGGAAGAACTGGACCTCCGTCAGAACTTCCCGCAGGCCGCTGTTCGCCGTATGGATCAGGCAGAGGTGGCCGCCTCTCTGCAGGAACTGCACCCACGCGCGCCACCAGAAATCCGCAAAATCCGGATCTTCCATGATCCAATGCCCGTCTTCATCGGTATAAAAAAGGACTTCTCCCGGCGTCTCCTGCTGAATGAGGTCACTGAGAAACAGCTCCATGGCCCGCCGCTTCCCCGCGCTTCCGATGAAGCTCAGCGGAAACTGTCCGTCCGGCAGCGAAGCTCTCGGCGCGGCTGTGACCTTTTCAGGGATCTGAACCTCCCCGAAGTGCTGGATAAAGGTCTCAATGACCCGGTCGCCATCGCCGGTATCGAAGCTGAGCCAATCCGCAAGCCGCCTGATCGCGGTCTCCCTGTCGGCAGGCCACGGCGTATCCTTGGAGATCAGAAAGGCTACGACGCCCTGAATGGTCTGATCGTCTGCGATCTTATCGACAAAGAACGTCGCTGCCGGTTCGACGAAAGGCTGATGACGCGGGATCCCCCGCTTCCCTGTCCGAATGCGGCTGATATAAGAAGTGTCGAAGCTCAGCGCCTTGCTCAGTTCCCCGTTGCCGGTTCCGGTCAGATTCATGAGCAAGTCAAGTTTTGAACTCGAAATAGACATAATGCTACCACCTTGTTTGATTAGTAACATTATAGACGGTTTCGTCAGATTATTCAAGACTTGTGAATGGAATATTACAGAAAAACTCCCGCGCCAGAAGGCGCGGGAGCGAAAGAGTGCAAATTTAGTCCTTCTTGACGAAGGTGAAAGCGGGAACCTGCTCCTGCTTCTCGTAGATGGGGTTGTAGATGTTGCCCTTGAACACGGTGGAGAAACCGGGGGTCTTGGGCTCGTCGGGGAAGGCGCGGAGGATGGCGTTCATGCGCAGCTCCCAGCCGGACTTGAAGTCCACATGGGTGAAGATGAACTTGTCGCCGCGCTTGATGCCGCGGACAACGCGCTCGCCGGCGTCGTCAGGATCGCGGGACAGGCTGGCGAAGTTGATCTCGTTGCCGTCCTCGTCGAGCATCTTGGGCATCTCGAACTTGATGGGCTTTCCGTCCTTGTCCACGGGGGGCTTGAACTCGGGGCGCTTCGGGGGCTCGATGCCCAGCTTCTTCTGCAGGACTTCCTGAGAAGAGGTGCCCAGATTGGTGGAGTAGGGGCCGGGGCAGAACGCGGCGGAACCGACGTTGGTGCCGTGCAGTGCCATGGCCAGTTCTTCCATCAGTGTGATGACGGCCATCTTCAGGCTGTCGTACATGGGGAACGCCTTGACCGGGAAAATGCCGGACATGGAAGCGGTGGACACGATGTAGCCGCCTTCACCGTGCTTCACGATGCGGGGCAGGATGGTGCCGATGCCGTTCAGGATGCCCTTGTAGTTGACGTCGATGTTCAGGTCGATGGTCTTCCAATCGAACTCGCCGGTGGGGAACTTGGGCTCGGCGTTGCCGATACCGGCATTGTTCACCAGAACGTGGATCTTGCCGAACTTGGCTTCGACAGCGTCGGCAGCCTTGGCGTAGCCTTCACGGTCGGTAACGTCCAGGCAGACGCCCATGACCGGGAAGCCGTGGCTCTCGAACCAGGGGGTAGCCTGGTCGATCGCGCTCTGACGCATATCAGCGATCGCAACATTCATGCCTTCGCGGGCGCAAGCCTTGGCAATGCCCAGGCCCATGCCGCTGGCGCCGCCGGTGATAAACGCGGTTTTGCCCTTGAGATCAATAAAATCCATTTTAGTGCCTCCTATTAGTTTTAATCATAGATGCTCATATTTTACAACCGAAACCCCTGCAATGTCAAGCAAAATGCACAGGCTGCGGCTGCATTCGGGGTAAATTTTCAGCCGACGCCCTCTGGGTCGCCGTAACCGGCATAAACGCCGGGCCACTGACAGCTCAGACTGCCGGAGGTGAAACCCGTATCCAGCTCCATGGGGTCGATGAGCCACTCCTCGCAGGGATAGACGTTGCCTTCCCTGCTCATGCGCAGATAGGTGTAAGCGTCATAGAAGAAACCGTCGTCTTCGATGGTCCAGTAGACCAGCAGGTAAAACTCCGGCATCCCGTCAGGCATCATCCGGAAGGCGACATCCTGCAGACGATAGGTGGTGCACTGGCTGAGCGCACCGGCCAGCAGCTCCTGGAAGGTTTCGTAATTGCAGCCGGAAAGCTGCAGCGCCTCCTCCAGCGTGACCCGGCGGCCCTGCTCCTTATCATAGACCCAGCTGGTCATTTCCTGATAATCCGCGTATTGGGTCTCCAGCAGATCGGTCACGATGATATTCAGGTACCTGCCCGCCGTATAGGGATAGCAGATGAGCGTTTCATACCGATCCCAGTCCTCCGCTTCCGGATAACCTTCCATGGACGCGAAGTATTTCCGGGCAAGCAGCGCGATCTCGTCATTGACGGCCTGCGCGGCGATCCCCTCGTCCCCTACGATGACCGGCAGCTCCATGGTGGAATCGGGCGTGTAATCCCGGCACAGCACGTCGATCATCGCGCTGTCGGCGTCCGGATTATAGCGGCTGTAAAGCCCGGAATCCACCGGCTGGATGTATTCCAGCAGACCCCAGCCCACCGTTACGTCGATCTCCCCGCTCGCATAAGGCGCCAGCGCATAGACACCGGCGATGAAGTGGATGCCGTTCTCGTCGGGATACCAGCTGCCGTCCTGCGTCATGGATTCCCGGATATAGCCTTCGTCCACGTACGTGATATCGCCGTCCGCTTCCATTTCATAGCAGAGACCCACCAGCGTCTCCCCCACGGATTCCAGATCGGTGCCGTTTTCCCGGAGAAATTCGCTGAGGAATACCTGTCTGCCGGTTTTGAAATCGGTGACGTAGTAGGTGGTGCCGTACATCCCGTGCGTGCCGCCCAGATAGGTATAGTCCTCCCTGACGAGGATCAGGTAATCATCCCAGCGGAAGCTGCTCCACGTCTGCGTTTCCTCATAGGCAGCGAACCAGAGATCGTCCTGCAGGAAAAGCTCCTGATCGTTCCGCGCCTGACGGAGCGTTTCTTCGGCTCCACTCTTGCGCTCGGAGACCTGCCACGACACCAGCCGGTTCAGCAGATCGCTCTGCGGCCCGGTATAGACCGGGTAGCGGATCTCGGCCGTTCCGACGATGGTACCGTCCATTCCCGGCTCCGACCGGGACCACGTCTCAAAGGTCTCGGAATAAAGCTCCTTCGACGGGCCGGAAGTCGGCTCCGGCGTCTCGGCGGGATCCGGTTCGGACGTTTCCCCCGGTTCCGGCTCGGGCGCCGGTTCGGGCGTCGGCTCGGG
This sequence comes from Oscillospiraceae bacterium, assembly GCA_045628925.1. Classification (GTDB taxonomy): domain Bacteria; phylum Bacillota; class Clostridia; order Oscillospirales; family Oscillospiraceae; genus UBA1774. The sequence goes on from JAZQQF010000009.1 coordinate 8,236, forward strand.
GGCTGGCGCTTCGGTCGGCTCCGGTGTGGCTGCTTCCGTGGGACGCGGCGTGTCGGTCGGCGCAGCCGTCGCCACCGGCTTGACCTTGACGGCGCAGCCGCAAAGAAGCAAAAGACAGAGCAGCAGCGAAGCTGCCGCATACAGGCTTCGTTTCATGTGTGTTCCCTCCTGAAAGTAATGACAAGCGTATTTTACCGCATCTAGCGCATTCTGTAAAGCCCGATGTTCGCGCCGCTCTTGCCAAGCGGCGGAAGGCGTGGTAGAGTATTCACGGCAAAGGAGGTCTGCCGGGTGGATGAATTGCGCGATAAACTGCTGGAATGGTATCGTCTGAGCCGCCGGGACCTGCCGTGGCGCAGAGATCGGGAACCTTACCACGTGTGGCTGAGCGAGATCATGTGCCAGCAGACCCGCGTGGAGGCGGTTCGGGCTTATTACCTGCGTTTTCTCGCGGCGCTGCCGGACGTGTACGCGCTTGCGGAATGCGGCGAAGAACAGCTTCTGAAGCTCTGGGAGGGGCTGGGGTACTATTCCCGCGTCCGGAATCTGCAGAAGGCGGCAAAGCGCATCTGCGGCGAATTCGGCGGCCGGTTCCCGACGGACTTCGATTCCGTCCGTTCCCTGCCGGGCATCGGGGACTATACGGCCTCCGCGATCTGCTCCATCTGCTTCGGGCTGCCCGCGCCGGTGGTGGACGGGAACGTGCTGCGGGTGTGGAGCCGCTTTTTCGGCGACCGGCGGGATATCCGCTCCCCGGAAACGAAAAAGGCGGTGCGGGACGCCCTGCTCCCGCTTTTTGACGGCGTGGACAGCGGCGAACTGAATCAGGCGCTGATGGAGCTGGGCGCGCTGGTATGCAGGCCCGGCGGCGAGCCAGGCTGTCAGACCTGCCCGCTGAGACCGAAATGCGCGTCTGCGGAAGGGCTCTGGCGGGAGCTTCCCTATAAAAGCCCCGCGAATCCGCGCAGAACGGAGGAAAAGACCGTGTTCCTGCTCCGCTGCGGGGATGCGTTCGCCATTCGGAAACGCCCCGGAAAGGGCCTTTTAGCCGGACTTTGGGAATTTCCCAATCTTCCGGGCATACTGGAAGCACAGGCGGCGCTGGACACGATTTCGGAATGGGGCTGCGAACCGGAAAGCATCCGGCGCAGTACGGAAAAGGAGCATATCTTTACCCACGTCACGTGGGAAATGCGCGGGTATTATGTAAACTGCAGGCGCATCCCGGAGCCGTTTACTTCGGCAGACAGGAGCGAACTGCGGGATGTGTATTCCCTGCCCACCGCCTTCCGCCAGTTCCTCGAAAAAGAAGATCTTGAATGATGATAAAGGAGAACGAAATCATGGCAGAAAAGAAAGACACCTCGAAGAAAGCGATCGTGACCGACGAAGCGCCCGCCGCCATCGGACCCTATTCTCAGGCCGTTTCCGCCGGAAAGCTGCTCTTCATCTCCGGTATGCTGGGCATCGACCCCGCTACGGGCGAGCTGCAGCCGGATCTGGTCTCGCAGGCGGAACAGGCACTGAAGAACCTTTCCGCCACGCTGAAGGCCGCCGGGATGACCGAGGCGAACGTGGTCAAGACCACCATTTTCCTGACGGATATGGGGGCCTTCGGCGCCGTCAACGAGCTGTACGCAGCCCAATTCACCGCGCCCTATCCGGCCCGCAGCTGCGTGCAGGTCTCCGCGCTGCCCAAGGGCGGCCTGTTTGAGATCGAGGCCATCGCAAGAAGATAAACGAAAACCGCCTGCCGACCGGCAGGCGGTTTTGCTTCGTTCAATTGTATTTCGATTTGTCCAGCGTCTTGGGCGCGGAGGGCTGATAATCGTAGCAGTCCACGTGCGCGGAAACGATGTGGATATCATCGCGGGGATGATCGTTCTCGTCCGTATCCATTTTGGAAATGGCGGTGATCACGTCCATCCCGGTGATGACCTTGCCGAAGGCGGCGTAATACCCATCCATGGTGGCTTTCGGCTCCAGCATGATGAAGAACTGGCTGCTTGCGGTGTTGTAATAGTTCTTATCGTGTTCATCGGGGCTGATGCGCGCCATGCCGACGATGCCTTCCGCAAAGGTCAGGTCGCCCTTGGAATGGTTGTTCTCGGTAAATTCGCCCTTGATATAATACCCGGCGTCGGTCGATTCCCCGTCTGCGGGCATACCCATCTGCACCAACACGTATTCCATGATGCGATGCACGGGGCTCCCGTCGTAAAAGCCGGAATTGCAGAGCTGGATGAAGTTATTCACCGTATTGGGGCATTTGTCGGGATACAGACGGATGCGGACTTCCCCGCCATTGGAGAAAACGATCGTGCAGATGGGCTTCCGATCGCCGATGACCACGCAGCCGGAGCAAACCGCCAGCAGCATTGCACTGAGCAGCAGCACGGATAATAGACGCAAAACCTGTTTTTTCTTCATCTTGAACCTCCGGGAATGCTGAATGTCGCGGGGATGTTACAGTAATATATACCATAAGCGGGCGGAAAAAGCAACTTTTCCTTGCCAAAATTCCTATTGATATTAACGCCCATTCTGATATAATATATTTTCAAGGAATCTATGTAGAATTGCAATTCTGAAAGGAGTACCCAAATGAAAGAATATATCGAATCCCTCGGCATCGTGGCCCCGAAAGCCGTTTACTATCAGCTTTCCCCAGCCGTTCTGGTGGAAAAAGCGCTGCAGCGCGGCGAAGGCAGCCTGAGCGAAAGCGGCGCGCTGGTCGTGGAGACCGGCAAGTATACCGGCCGCAGCCCTGACGACCGTTATGTGGTGGACGTTCCCTGCATCCATGACGAAGTGGATTGGGGCAAGATCAACGCGCCCATCAGCCCCGAGAAGTTTGACGCCATCTATCAGAAGATGACCGCTTACCTGCAGGGCCGCGAGATCTTCATTTTCGACGGCTTCGCCGGCGCAGACCCCGCCTACCATCTGCCCGTGCGCATCGTGAACGAGCTGGCGAGCCAGAACCTGTTCATCCATCAGCTGCTGGTCCGTCCCACCGAGGAGGAGCTGAAGGACTTCGCGCCCGGCTTCACCATCATTGCCGCGCCCGGCTTCAAGTGCGTGCCGGAGATCGACGGTGTCCATTCCGAGGCTGCCATTCTGGTGAACTTCGAGAAGAAGATGGTCCTCATCGCCGGCAGCCGCTATGCGGGCGAGATCAAGAAGAGCGTCTTCTCCGTGATGAACTACTTCCTGCCCAAGCAGGGTGTTTTCTCCATGCACTGCTCCGCCAACATCGGCGCCGAGGGCGACACCGCGATCTTCTTCGGCCTCAGCGGCACCGGCAAGACCACCCTTTCCGCCGACCCCAACCGTCAGCTCATCGGCGACGACGAACATGGCTGGAGCGACAAGGGCGTGTTCAATATCGAGGGCGGCTGCTATGCCAAGTGCATCCGTCTGAGCAAGGAAAACGAGCCGCAGATCTGGAACGCCGTGAAGTTCGGCACCCTGATCGAGAACGTCATCATGGACCCCGAGACCCGCGTGCTGGATTATGACGATGCGAGCCTGACCGAGAATACCCGCGCGGGCTACCCCGTGACCTATATCCCCAACTGCGCGATCCCCGGCGTCGGCGGCCATCCCAAGACCGTTATCTTCCTGACGGCGGACGCCTTCGGCGTGCTGCCTCCCATCTCCAAGCTTACCAAGGAGCAGGCCATGTATCATTACGTGAGCGGCTACACCGCCAAGGTCGCCGGTACCGAGCGCGGTATCGACGAGCCGCAGGCCACCTTCTCCACCTGCTTCGGCGCGCCCTTCCTCCCCCTGCATCCCTCCGTCTATGCGGAAATGCTGGGCAAGAAGATCGAAGAGCATGAGACCAACGTGTATCTCGTGAACACCGGCTGGGCCGGCGGACGCTACGGGATGGAGCGCTGCTTCCGCATGAAGCTGCCCTACACCCGCGCCGGTTATCCCGTTACCTATATTCCCAACTGCGCCATTCCCGGCGTGGGCGGACATCCCAAGACTGTTATCTTCCTGACGGCGGACGCTTTCGGCGTGCTGCCTCCGATCAGCAAGCTCACCAAGGAGCA
>JAZQQF010000010.1:0-8248 GCA_045628925.1 Oscillospiraceae bacterium
GCCCAGATAGCGGAAGGCCACCATGGTGATATCGTCGAACTGATCGGCCTCGCCCACGAAGGCGTCCACCTCCGCCTTGAGGAAGGTGCAGAGCGCCTCCATGCTCTCGAAGCTGCGGGAGTTGACGGCATTCAGCAGCCGCTCTTCGCCATACAGCTCGCCAGCCGCGTTCGTCGCCTCGGTCACCCCGTCGGTATACAGATAGACCGTGTCGCCCGGCTGCAGCTGCAGCTCCTGCGTTTTGTAGCTGAGGCCCTCCATGCCCGCCAGCACGAAGCCCGCGCGGGTTTTGAGATACTCGAACTGCCCGTCCCCGCGCCGCACCAGCGGGGGGTTGTGGCCCGCGTTGGCGAACTGCACAAGGCCCGTTTTCAGGTCGATCCCGGCCTGCCACGCGGTGACGAACATTCCCGTTTCGTTTCCTTCGCAGAGGGCGGCGTTCGCCTGCGTGAACACATCGCAGATGGGCAGACTCGCCTCCGTCAGGGTCTTCAGTTCCGTCTTGGCCCGCATCATGAACATGGCGGCGGGGATGCCCTTGCCGGAAACGTCGGCCACGAGGAAGTTCAGCGTGTCCGTATCGGTCAGGTAAAAATCATAGAAGTCGCCGCCCACTTCCTTCGCCGGATCCATGAGGGCATAGATGTCAAACTCCTTCCGTTTCGGGAAGGCAGGAAACACGCCGGGCAGCGCGGGCGGCTGGATGTTCTTCGAAAATTACAGCTCCTTGTCGATGCGGGCGGAAGCCTCGTCGATATAATGCTTCAGCGTGTCCACCGTGGAGTTGATATCATCGGACAGGGAGGCAAATTCCTCATTCGTGCGCACGTCCACCACCACGCCCAGATCGCCGCCGGTGATGCGGGCAAGGGAGCCGTTGATGCGCTTGATCTGGTTCACCACCACCCGCTTGACCAGCAGATAGATGAGGCCGAAGAGGATGGCGAACACCAGAATTTCCATAAAGGCATTCACATACAGCGCGATATTCCTCAGCTGCAGCGCCTCGGTCTTCGGCAGGACGGAAACGATGTAATACCCTTCCGTCACCTGATAGCGGCAGAAGCAGTCCTCCCCGTTCAGAAATGCCGGGGACGTGACGTTCTGCTCCGGCACGGGGATGTCGCCCACCTCCGCAGCCAGCTTTTCCATCGTCAGTCCCGCCGGGGCGCTGACGATCTGCCGGGCGCTGTCCACGATCAGGATATAGCCCGTTTCGCCCACGTGGCGGTTGCGGGTGATGCCTACCACTTCCTCGTCGATATCCTTCTGGAAGCGGCGGGAATCATAGCCCACCTGAATGAAGCCGGAGCTGGTCTTCACGCCCGCGTATTTCCGCTCGATGCTCGGGTCGGAGGTGATCGGCCCGTATTCCTGCACGTACTCGCTCTCCTCCCCCAGCAGGCAGAGGAAGGCGCTGGACTGTTCGCCGGAGGCCATATCGAAGCCCTCGTATTCCGGCACGGTGCTGTGGATGATGACCCCGCTGCGGTCTACCATGGAGACTTCCGCCACATCGTACCGTTGGGCGATACCGTCCAGATTATAGGGCGTCGCGTCCCGGGCGATGGTGCGGGCCAGCCGCAGCAGATTTTCATCCGAAGCGTCGCGGATATCCGCGGAAACATCGTCCAGCGCCAGCGTGAGCAGCGCGTCCATCTGCGTTTTGGCCATGGTATCCTGCAGCTGAAAGACGAAATAGGAGGTGGCCGCGAAGGCCAGCACCACCGTCACCAGCAGCCAGCGCTGGATGGTCTGCGAAATGCGTACGCCGCTGCGCGTCTTTGCCCGCAGTTCCCCGGAGAGCACCGAAAGGACGAAGGCCGCCAGCATGACGGAGATGCCGTTGGCCGCCACCATGGGGACGGTGCAGGCCTTCACCACGGTCATCGCCTCCGTGGGCGTGGCCATATTCGTGATGAAGACCATGGTCAGGTGGAAGATCTCCACCACGACGCCGATGGCAAGGGCAAGGAAGGTGCCCGGTTTTTTATCCTCGAACATGGACTTCCGCAGCAGGGCGGAATAGACGCCCGCCAGCAGCGTGCTCAGCGAGCAGGCCAGCCGCGTGAAGGTGCCGACGCCCCACGCCACGGCGATCCACCGCTCCACGCCGCCGATGACGCCCGCGATGATGCCCGCGGGTGCGCCGAACATCAGGCCCGCGATGAGGACCGCCGCATCCCGGCAGTTCACCTGCGCGCCGTTCATGGGGATGCCCCACTCCGTTCCCAGCACGGCCAGCGCGCCGAAGACCACGCCGAAGAACGCCTGTCTGATCCGCTGATCCAGCCTTGCGAAGGGCGTCTTTTTATCCAGCAGATACAGCACTGCGGCGACCAGTACCGGCAGCAGGGCCGCCGAGGTCAGTTTCAGATAAGCTTCGTTCATGTCTGTTCCTTTTCCGGCTTCCTCAGAGCTTCGCCGGGATAGCTTCTATCGCCCGCCGCAAGATCGCTTCCGCGTCAGAGCCAACAATATCCAGCCCTTCCGCGCAGATAAGCTCCGTTTCCGGGATGCCGAAGCACACCGTCGCCAGATCGCGCAGATAATGATAGCTGTAATTGGGGATGAAGGGGCCGCCGGCGGTGGATACGTACCAGAGCTTTTTCGCCCGGCAGAGGCCCACGGGCATCCCGTCCTCCCCGTAGCGGGAAGTGATGCCGGTCACGTAGATCTGCTCCAGATAGCATTTCAGCTTCGCCGGGAAGCTCATATCCCAGAAGGGCGCGGAGACGACGATGGTATCCGCTTCCGCAAACTGCCGGGCATAGCGGAACATGGGGTGCCCCAGTTCCCCCGCCTCCAGCAGTTCCGTGCGCAGCTGCAGCGTCTCCCGATCCAGCGCCTGCACGTTCTCCTGCTCCAGATCCACTTCCGCCGTTTCATCGCCCAGCGCTGCCAGCAGCGCCCGGGCAAGGCGATCCGTGCGGGAATCCGCCCGCACGCAGCTGTTGATATAATAGGTCATGGGTCTCTCCGTTTCAGAATCGTTTTGCCGAAGGGTTCGTCACTCGATGGTCAGGATATCCGTGAAGCCGGTGATCTCGAAGACTTCCATGATCTCCCTGTTCACGTTGCGAATGCGCATACTGCCCTGCCGGTTCATGGTCTTCTGCGCCGCCAGCAGCACGCGCAGACCGGCGGAGGAAACGTATTCCAGATCCGCAAAGTCAAAGGTCAGCTCCGTGATGCCTTCCATGGCGGGTTTCAGCTCCGCTTCCGCCTGCGGCGCGGTGGTGGTATCCAGCCGCCCGCTCAGGGCCACGTCCAGTGCAGTGCCGTTCTGTTTCTTGATGATCTCCATACTATAAAACCTCTTTCTCTGTTCCGGCTGAATGCCGGGTGTGTTTCATCGTCTTTCGGGGCATATTTGAATAGTTTATTTTACCACAGGACGGAAAACAAATCAATCCGTCCCGGGGCGTTTTTCTCCCCTTCCAAGCGAAAAACCGGCCTCCGAAGAGGCCGGTCAAAAGTTTGCAGAATCAGGAAATATCGAAATCGTGGGGTGCGGAGCTGACGCCGCGCTTCACCTGAATGCCCTCGCGGTTCTCGTTCCACACGACCTTATAGAAGCTCAGGTCGCCCTGCTGCGCCATCAGCGGGAAGGTGGTGGCCGCGTCGCCGAACCGGTTCACGCTGGCGGGCTTCATGCGCATCCCGGTCTTCAGGTCAATGAGTTCGTCCGCCACGCCCTTCACCGTCAGGCTCAGGCGGCCCCGGCTCAGGCCGTTCACATAGGGATAGACCGCAAACACGTCGCCCTCGTAGGCAAAGAGGGAGACCTGACTGGGCCCTTCCAGATAGGCGGGCACGTCCACGGCAAAGAGGGCGCGGATGCTCTTCAGAATTTCGGCGGGCAGGTCATAGAGATAACCGTACATATCCGGCACGGCGATGGTATACATGGTGCCCTTGCCGTAGCTGTCCCGCAGGATGAGGGGATAGTTTTCTTCCCCGGCGACGCCCTTACTGAGCGCCCAGCTGGTGTTGTTCCGATGCTCCAGCACCGGGAATGTGATGGCATGGCGGCTGAACACGCTGGTGGGGGCCATCATGCCGTCCTCAATGAACTCATCGGTGGTGAAGCGGCGGCCGCGGTAACGGATGCTGGTCAGCTCCTCGATGCCCTTCCCCTGCGCGCCGATGACGAAGCCGGAGGAGACGATGGCGCGGCCGCCGTCGGCCACGAACTTCGTGAGCTTTTCGATGATATCCGGGTCGCGCAGCGCCTGCACGGTGAGGAACACGCACTTCGCGTCCTTCGGGAATTCCGGCACCGGCTCCATGGGCACGCCCAGCATCCCGAGGAAGTCCTCCAGATGGTCTTCGCCCTGCGCATTGGGCGGCAGATAGCAGGGTACGCCCTTGCAGTCTCCGGCTTCGGAGAGCATTTTGTCGATCAGCTCCAGCTGCAGGCCAACGGGAGTCACGACACGGTTCTGATAGAGGCTCCCCCAGCAGAACTGGCAGATCTCCTTCGGGCGGGACAGGGCGGTGAGATAGGCCTGCTCCCCGTAAAGCTCCATGGGGCTGCAGCCGTAGGGGTCGAACCAGCCGCCGCCGTTGCGGCCCGGCGCGTAGTTCTCCATCAGGCGCATCAGGCTGTAGCTGCAATACTTGGGCAGGTGCTGGTCGGAATGCTTCGTGTCGCGGGTCTCGGTGCCGGTGTAGATCTTATCGAAGATGAACCGCTGCCGGTCGGGATCGTAGCCGGATTCCTGATAGGCTTCCGACCAGTTGGGGTATTTGATGATGACCTTGCAGTTGGGGTTGACCTCTTTTGCGCTCTTGATGATGAGGTCTTTGCTCACCTCCACCAGCAGGTCGGTGCGGAACTGCTCCCAGCTGCGGCTGCCCTTGGCAGCGCGGCACTCCTCGCAGGTACACATGGTAAAGAACCAGTCGTCGATGATAAATTCATCGAAGTGGCGGGCGGTGTACTTCACGGTCTTGACCAGATATTCCCGCATGGCCTTGTTCGTATAGCAATAGGTGCCGCCCATGCGCTGCTTGACCGCGTCGCCTTCGCTCAGGTCCTCGCAGGTGGTGGTCAGCGCGCCGGAGACCTCGATGCCGTTCTCCTGAAACACGCGCTTGAGCATGGTCAGCTGCTCCTCGGGGATCATCAGGCCGTCCCGGTAAGGCTCCAGATACACCTTGTCCACGCCCACGTATTTCTGGAAGAATTTCAGCTGCTTCAGCAGGGTCTCCTCGCTCATGTTCACCATGTTCTGCGCCGTGCAGTAGATGACCGATTTAAAATTCTGATAGCATCCCATTCGGGTTGCTCCTTTCCGCCGTGTCCGGCTTTCTTATTTGAAATGAGCATAGCAGAAACGCATCTCCCTTGCAAGCGGAGATGACGGATTTTCCGTCATTTTCGCAGGGAGAGCACCTCCGCCTCATAGCGCCGCACCTCCGGGAGACAGGCTTCTGCCGCGCCCTCCCGGCGCAGGAACTCCGCCCACACGTCTCCCAGCGGCAGGAGCTTCGCTTCCTCAAGCTGCACCTGCAGCGCCGTGAAGTCGGCTTCGTCCTGTAACTGACGCAGGCCCTTCGGCTCCAAAAGCGCGTTCAGCAGCGCTTTCTGCACATTGCGGATGCCGGTGACCCACGCGGAGATGCGGTTGATGGAGGCGTCGAAGTAGTCCGTGGCGATCAGCACCCGGTCAAGCCCGCAGCGCACGACCTCCTTCAGGATCTCCCGCGTCTCGTCATCGAAGGAAACCACGTGGTCAGAGTCCCAGCGCATGGGCCTCGTCACGTGGAGGGCCAGCCGGTCGGAAAACTGCAGCAGCGCGGAGACCTTGTCCGATACCGTCTCCGTGGGGTGATAATGCCCGTTGTCCACCAGCGGGGTGATGCCGTTACGCATGGAATAGCTCAGGCAGAACTCCGCCGAGCCAACGGTATACGCCTCCACGCCGATGCCGAAGACCTTGCTTTCCAGCGTGGGGATGACCTTCTTCCGGTCATAAGGCTCGGAGAAAATTTCGTCCAGCGAAGCCTTCATCCGGGCGCGGGGGCCTTTCCGGTCGGCGGGGATATCCTTGAAGCCGTCGGGCATCCAGTAGTTCACAAGGCAGGGCTGCCCGGTCTCATTGGCGAAATATTCCGCGATGCGCAGGCAGCGCTTTCCGTGCTCGATCCAGTAATCCCGCACTTCCTTTTTGGGCGAGGACAGGGTCAGCCCGTCCACCACCATGGGGTGCGAGAAAAAGGTGGGGTTGAAATCCAGCCCGAGGCCGCGGGCTTTGGCATAGTCCACCCACTTCCGGAAATGCTTCGGCTCGATGGCGTTCCTGCCCACCGCCTCCCCATCCTCGAAAATGGCATAGGAGGCGTGGAGGTTCAGCTTTTTCCGCCCGCCCGTCAGCTTCCAGACCTCATCCAGATCGGCCATCAGCTCTTCCGGCGTTCTCGCCCGGCCCGGATAGTTCCCCGTGGTCTGGATGCCGCCGGAAGCGGCCTGCCGGGTATCGAAGCCGGTCACGTCGTCGCCCTGCCAGCAGTGGACGGAAATGGCCGTATTTTTCAGCGTTTCCAATGCCTGTTCCACGTCCGCGCCCACGGCGGCGTACAGCGCTTTCGCGCTCTCAAATCTTGTCATCGTTCCGCCTCCATCTGCAGTTTCAGATTGCCCAGCGCCGTCGCCTCGATGGGCAGGGCGCGGACGGTCTTCCCGGTCTCTTCCGCCGTGAGCCGGTTCAGGAAGGCGTTTTTCGCCCCGCCGCCCACGATATACAGCGTGTCATAGTTTTTTCCGATATTCCGTTCCAGCTCCGCGACGGAATCAGCATAGCATTTTGCCAGCGAGCGGCAGGCGCAGCGGAAATAGTCCGCCGTGCTTCGGGGTTTTTCCATCAGGAACGCGTCGAACGCCGCTTTCATGCTCTCCGGCGCGAGAAACGCCGGGCTGTTCGCGTCTACAAGGCCGTCATAATCGCTTTGCTCCGCCTCCGCGAGAAGCTCCGGAATCTCCCGTTCGGGGCAAAGCTCCCGCCGCAGCTCGTTCAGCAGCCAAAGACCCATGATGTTCTTCTGATAGCGGTTGTAGCCCACGCCGCCCTCGTTCGACCAGTTCCCCGCACGGCTGCGCTCATCCGTCAGCGGTGCGGGGGTCTTCACGCCCAGCAGGCTCCACGTCCCGGAGGAGATGTAAAGTCCGTCCTCCTCCATGGGGATGCCCTCCACCGCCGAGGCGGTATCGTGGCTGGCGCAGAGGCGCACGGGGACGCCGTCGTATTCCCCCACTGCCTCGCCGGGGCGGGTGAGCTTCGGGAACAGCCCTTCCGGCAGGCCCAGCGCGGAGATCAGTTCCCGGTCAAATTCCCCCGTCCGGGCGTTCACCAGTCCGGTGGTGGTGGCGTTCGTATATTCCTTCGCCTTCACGCCCGTGAGGCGGAAGGTCAGGTATTCCGGCAGCATGAGGAAGTCCGTCACGCCATCCAGCCGCCCGCGTGTCATGTCGTCAAAAAGCTGATAGATCGTGTTGAAGGGCTGGAACTGGCAGCCCGTGCGTTCATAGAGCGTTTCAAACGGCACGAGGGAATGCACCCGCGCCGTCACCGCTTCCGTCCGGCTGTCCCGATAGGCGTAGCAGGGCACGACCGGTTCCGACCCCCGCAGCAGCACATAATCCACGCCCCAAGTGTCGATGGCGAGGCTGCGGAGCGGGCCGAACCGGGCCTTCGCTTCGGCGATGCCCGCCTGCGCGTGGTTCAAAATCGCCTCCGTATCCCAGACGAGATGCCCGTCCCGCGTCTGTACGCCGTTGGGGAAACGGTAGACCTCCTCCGTTTTCAGCGCCCCGTCCTCCCGCCAGCCGACCACGTGCCGCCCGGAGGAAGCGCCAAGGTCGATGGCGAGGTAATACGCCCGCTCAGTGCCGTGTTTCATCGGTAAAGCACTCGCAGAAGCGGCCGGAGAAGCTGGGCTCCATGCCCGCCGCCCGGATGTGGCTCACGTCGCCGAATTCCAGCATCCGCCACCCGGCGATGCCCGCCTGCCGTTCCTCGGTGACGACGGTGGTCACGCCCGTGGTGCACGCGCAGGTGCCGTGCCACAGGGGCATGGGCGAAAGGTTCAGCAGGTGGCTCAGCAGCACGCATTCCAGCCCGAAATGGCAGAAGAACACCAGCGTATCGTGATTGGGATTTTCCGCCCGGTAAAGATACCCGTCGCGGACGTAGCCGTGCTTTCCCAGCAGCGCGTCAAAGGAATCCGTCACATGACGGTAGCC
>JAZQQF010000011.1:0-9390 GCA_045628925.1 Oscillospiraceae bacterium
GAAGCTTATCCGGGCGCTGGAAGACCGGGCATGAAGCCGGAAGTTTTGTACACCGTCCGCCGCTCCCCGCGGGGGGCGCCTTCATTGGAGATCACGCCCGCGGGCGAAGTGCTGGTGCGCGCGCCCATGAAGCTCTCCAGGGCGCGCATCGAGGAATTCGTGCGCTCCCGGCAGGATTGGGTGCTGGCCCATCTGGAAAAGCGGAAAGCCGATCTAGCGGAGGCAGCGTCCGTGCAGCCGCTTTCGGAGGCGGAGCTTGCGGAGCTGCGGGCGCGGGCAAAGGAAATCTTCGCCCGGCGTGTCGCGGAACTGGCGCCGGCGGTGGGCGTCAGCTGGGGGAATATCACCATCCGCTTTCAGCGCAGCCGCTGGGGCAGCTGCTCGGCGAAGGGCAATCTGAATTTCAACGCGCTGCTCCTGCTGGCCCCGCCGGAGGTGCTGGATTACGTGGTGGTGCATGAGCTGTGCCACCGCAGGGAGCTGAACCATTCGCCCCGCTTCTGGGCGGAGGTGGCGCGGGTGCTGCCGGACTATGCGCAAAACCGGGCGTGGCTCAAAGCCCACGGCGCGGCGCTGATGGCACGTATCAATTCGCAAGAAGTCTGCCGTTAGGGGTGTCACCCGATACTCTCGCCCGGGGGAATGCACGAAAAAATGCGTTCCCCCGGATTTTTCGCATTTTCCCCCTTTTCAGATGCGGAAAAATAGTGTAAAATAACCTCTCATGGAAATCTTCATTTCAGAGAAAGACATGGTGAGAGCGATGGAACAGAATTATCGGCGGGTCCTGCTCAAGATGAGCGGGGAAGCGCTGGCCGGCGAAAAGGGCCGGGGCATCGACTTTGATTTTACCGCGCAGGTCTGCCGCAGCGTCCGCAAGTGCATGGACGCGGGCGTGCAGGTGGCCATCGTCGTGGGCGGCGGCAACTACTGGCGCGGCGGCAAGGATGGGGGCGACCGGATGGTCCGCACCCGCGCCGACTACATGGGAATGCTGGCAACGGCGATGAACAGCACCGCTCTGCTGGATGCGCTGGAGAAGGAGGGCGTGGAGGCGGTCATTCAGGCTTCCTTCGGGCTGGAGCGCATCGCGGAGCCGTTCAATCCCGACGCGGCCATCCGCCATCTCAAGGCGGGCCGGGCGGTCATCTTCGCCTGCGGCAGCGGCGAACCCTATTTCACCACCGACACGGCGGCTGTGCTGCGCGCGCTGGATATCCAGGCCGATGCGCTGCTGCTGGGCAAGAACGTGGACGGGCTGTATTCCGCAGACCCGAAGCTGGACCCCGCGGCCACGAAGTTCGACCGCATCGAATATCGGGAAGTCCTTGCCCGCGACCTGAAGGCCATGGACGCGGCGGCCACCCAGCTGGCCATGGAAAACGGCCTGCCCCTGTGCGTGTTCGGCCTGAAGGACCCGGAGAATATCGCCCGGGCCGCCGCCGGAGAGGCCATCGGAACGATCGTATATTAAGTAAATTCATCTTTCGGCGCAGGTTCGCCGGAAGCAAAAGGAGGAGCAACCATGAATAAGAGCGATTACGCAGAATTTACCGACCGGATGCAGAAGACGGTGGACGTGATGCTGACGAACTTCGCAGCCGTCCGCGCCGGGCGCGCCAACGCCGCCGTTCTGGACCAGATCAAGGTGGACTACTACGGAGCCCCCACCGCCATCAACCAGATCGCCAGCATCGGCTCCCCCGATCCCCGGACGCTGACGATCCAGCCCTGGGACAAAGGAACGCTGAAGCTCATCGAAAAGGCCATCCAGGCCTCCGATCTGGGCATCAACCCGCAGAACGACGGCGTGGTCATCCGCCTTGCCTTCCCCCAGCTCACCGAGGAGCGCCGCAAGGACCTGATCAAGCAGGTTCGGAAGTACGGGGAGGACAGCAAGACCGCCATCCGCAATATCCGCCGGGATGCCATGGATAACTTCAAGAAGCTGCAGAAGAAGTCCGAGATCACCGAGGACGACCAGAAGACCGCCGAGAAGGATATGCAGAAGCTCACCGACGAGTACATTGCCGAGGTGGATAAGCAGGTCGCCAAGAAGGAAAAGGAACTGAGCGAGATCTGATGGCAGATCGGAAACGGAGCGGCCCGAACGCGGAAGCGGCGGCCCGCCGTGCTGTGCCGCAGCACATCGCCATCATCATGGATGGGAACGGGCGCTGGGCGAAAAAGCGCGGCCTGCCGAGGACGGCGGGGCACAGCGCCGGCGCGGAGACCTTCCGGAAGATCGTGCGCTACTGCCGGGATATCGGCGTGGAGTACCTGACGGTGTATGCGTTTTCCACCGAAAACTGGAAGCGCAGTCAGGATGAGGTCACCGCGCTCATGGGCCTGCTGAAAAAGTACCTCATCGAGGCCATCGAGAGCATGGAAGAGGAGCATACGAAGCTCTATGTCATGGGCGACCTCAGCCGCCTCAGCCCGGAGCTGCAGGAGCTGAGCTATCGCGCACTGGAAACGGCGAAGCGCGTCACGGGGATGCAGGTGAACGTCTGCTTCAACTACGGCGGGCGGGATGAGATCGGTCGCGCCGCGCAGCGATACGCGGAGGATTATGCCGCCGGAAAGGCCGGGGAACTGAGCGAAGCGCTGTTTTCCGCCTATCTGGACAGCGCGGGCATCCCCGACCCGGAGCTGGTCATCCGGCCCGGCGGGGAGCTGAGAAGCTCGAACTTCCTGCCGTGGCAGTCGGCCTATTCGGAGTATTATTTCACGGACACGCTCTGGCCGGATTTCACCCCGAAGGAGATCGACGCCGCCATCGACGCGCTGAACCATCGGGAACGCCGCTTCGGCGGCGCAAAATAAGTCAACGACGGCTGCAGACCGTCGTTGAAGGAGAAAACTATGGCAACGAATCGAATCAGCCGCATCAATGAAGATATCCAGCGGGTCCTGAGCGACCTGCTGCGCAAGGTGAAGGACCCCCGCGTGCAGCAGGGCTTCGTCACCATCACCGGCGTGGAGACCACGGGCGACCTGCGCTATGCCAGGGTCTACCTGAGCTTTCTGGGCGAGGTGGATGAAAAGGAGCTGCGCAGGGGGCTGAAATCCGCCGCCCCGTGGCTGCGGCGGGAACTGGGCAGCAGCCTCACGCTGCGGTATACGCCGGAGCTGATCTTTGAACGGGATCGGAGTATCGAGCGCGGCGCGGAGATGAGCAAGCTCTTTGAGCAGATCCGTGCGGAGGAGAGCGAGCATGACCCGGAATGAATGTCTGGACTTCCTCCGCAGCCATGACCGGTATCTTATCCTGACCCACTGCCGCCCGGACGGGGACGCGCTCGGCTCCGCCGCCGCGCTCTGCCGGGGCCTCCGTCAGCTGGGGAAGACCGCCTGCGTGCTGCCGAACCCGGAGATCACGGAGCGGTACGTTCCCTATCTGCGGGAATATGAGGCTGCGCCGGATTATGCCGCGGAGACCATCGTCAGCGTCGATCTGGCGGAGGAGGGCATCCTGCAGCTGAACGGGGATGCGTTCCGGGGCAAGGTGCAGCTGAGCATCGACCATCACCCCTCCAACAAGGGCTACGCGGCGCTGACGCTGCTGGAGCCGGAACGGGCCTCCTGCGGCGAGATCATCTATGAGCTGCTGGCGGCGCTGCTGGGGGAGATCGACCGGGAGACCGCTACGCTGCTGTACATCGCCGTCACCACTGACACGGGCTGCTTCCGCTATAAGAACACCAATGCGGACACGCTGCGCACCGGCGCGGCGCTGCTGGAAGCGGGCGCGCCCAACGACCTGAACCGCACCCTGTTCATGAAAAAGCGCCGCAGCCGCCTGATGCTGGAGAGCGCCATCATCGCGGGGCTGGATTTCTTTATGGAGGGCGAGGCGGTCATCGGCACCGTCCTGCTGGCGGATCGGGCGCGCTGCGGCGTGACCGAGAGCGACATGGAGGATATCGCCTCCGTGGCCGGGCAGGTGGAAGGCGTGGAGACCAGCATCACCCTGCGGGAAAACGAGGGCGGGAAGTGGAAGGTCTCCGTCCGCACCGGGCAGTTCGGGAATGCGGACGCCATCTGCCGGGAATTCGGCGGCGGCGGGCACGGTATGGCCTCCGGCTGCACCATGGAGGGCAGCTATGAGGACGTGAAGGAACGCCTGAAGGCCGCCGTGCGGAAGCACTGGAAGGAGAATCCGGTATGACCGGCGTCGTGGTCATCGACAAGCCCGCGGGCTGGACCAGCTTTGATGTGATCGCAAAGCTCCGCCGGGGTCTCCATGAAAAGCGCATCGGCCACGGGGGCACGCTGGACCCCATGGCCACCGGGGTGCTGCCCGTGTTCGTGGGCAGGGCTACCCGCGCCGTGGAGTTTCTGGAATCGGCGGACAAGGAATACTTAGCCGGGGTGCGCTTCGGCATCTCCACCGACACGCAGGATACCTCCGGCACGATCCTGACCGAAACGGGCATTACCCCCGCGGCGGAGGCCGTGGAAGCGGCGCTGATGACCTTTCTGGGCGAGCAGGAGCAGCTCCCGCCGCTGTACAGCGCCATCAAGGTGGACGGGAAGAAGCTCTATGAATATGCCCGCGCCGGGAAGGACGTGGAACGGAAGCCCCGGAAGATCACAATTTCGGAAATCGTGCCGCTGGGCTTCGCGGAGGACGGGGAATACCGCTTCCGCCTCACCGTCTCCAAGGGGACCTACGTGCGCACCATCTGCCACGATCTGGGCGAGAAACTCGGCTGCGGCGGGGCCATGTCGTCCCTGCGGCGGCTGCGGGCGGGGGCGTTCCGCATCGAGGAAGCGTCGTCGCTGGAGGAGGTGCTGGCCCCCGGCGGGGAGGCGCGCATCCTGCCGCTGGACAGTCTGTTTCGCGCCCACCCGGCCCTGACGCTGGACAGGGAGCAGGACCGGCGCTGCCGCTGCGGGAATACCTTCCGCGCTGACGCGGCGGACGGGACCTACCGCCTCTATGACGCGGCGGGGGAATTTCTCGCGCTGGCTTCGGCGAGGGGCGGCGTCGTGACCACCATCAAGAACTTTTTCGAGGTTTGACATGAAGAAACGAGTGCTGGCACTGGGCTTTTTTGACGGGGTGCATCTGGGCCACGCGGCGCTGATCCGCAAAACGGCGGAGCGTGCCGCCGAGCTGGGGGCGACCCCCGCGGTGCTGACCTTTGACGTACATCCCGATACGCTGGTGCTGCGGGAGCCGGTGCCGCTCATCACCTCCCCGGAGGACCGGGCGGAGCTGGTGCGGAGGCTGGGCGTGGAGGAGATATTGTCCCTCCGCTTCGATGAAACGCTGATGCAGATGCGCTGGGACGCCTTTGTGGAATGGGTGCAGGCGGAGTTCGGCGCTGTGCATCTGGTCTGCGGCCATGATTTTTCCTTCGGCTGGAAGGGCGAAGGGAAGCCCGCGCTGCTGCGGGAAAAGGCCGCGCAGCTGGGCATGGGCTGCGACGTGATCCCCAAGGTGGAGCTGGAAGGGGAGACCGTCAGCTCCACGCGCATACGGGGCCTGCTCACGGAAGGAAAGCTGCGGGAAGCGAACCGGCTCCCCGGCCATCCCCATGCGCTGACGGACACGGTGCGCACCGGGTTCCGGCTGGGCCGCAAGCTGGGCGCGCCCACCATCAATATGCGCTTTGAGGACGGGGTGCTGGTCCCGGCCCACGGGGTCTACGCGGGTCGGCTGCGCATCGAGGGGGAGACGGAGAACCGCTGGGCGGTGACGAATATCGGCGTGCGCCCCACCGTGAGCGATTCGCAGGTGGTGAGCGTGGAGAGCTTCATCCTCGATTATTCCGGCAACCTCTACGGGAAGCGCATCCGGCTGGAATTTCTGGACTTCCTCCGCCCGGAGCAGCGCTTTGCGGATACGGACGCGCTGAAGGCGCAGATCGAGCGGGACACGGAGAACGTGCGAAGGTTCGCGGCGGATTTTGAAGATTAAAACACTCCCGGAGGGGCGAAGCCCTTCCGGGAGTTTCATATCCGGGCGAAATACCTATCAAAACACAAAAAAACCTCCCCGGGGTTCATCCCCGGGGAGGTAACGCATTCAGATAACTTACTTCACCATGCTGGCGACTTCGGCTGCGAAATCGTCGGCCTTCTTCTCGATGCCTTCGCCGGTGAGGAAGCGCTTGTAGCCCTTGATGGCGATGGTGCCGCCCAGAGCCTTGGCGACCTCGGCAACGTGCTTCTCGCAGGTGATCTTGTCGCCCTTGACGAAGTCCTGCTGCATGAGGCAGTTCTCGCTGTAATACTTGCCGATGCGGCCGAGGACCATCTTCTCAATGATGGCGTCGGGCTTGCCGGCGTTCTTCTCGTCCTGCTTGGCCTGGATGAAGAGGATCTCCTTTTCCTTCTCGATGGTGGCTTCGTCCACATTGGACTTGTCCAGGAACAGGGGATTCATGGCCGCGACCTGCATGGCCAGATCCTTGCCCAGCTCTTCGACCTCGGCGCTGTTCTGCAGGTTCTCGGAAACCTCCATGTTCAGCAGAACGCCGATCTTGCCGCCCATGTGGATGTAGGCGACGGTCTTGCCGCCTTCGTAGCGGCCGAATCGGCGGACCTGCATATTCTCGCGGATGGTGGCGACCTTTTCCTTGCGGACGTCTTCCACGCTCTTGCCGGGAACCAGCTCCATCGCCATGAACGCATCCATGTCGGCGGGAGCCTTGTCGGCGACCAGCTTGGCCAGGTCGGCGGCGAAGGAACGGAAATCGGGGTTGTTGGCGGCGAAGTCGGTCTCGATGTTCACTTCCACGAGGCCGGCGGCAGCGCCGTTCTCAGCGACGTAAGCAGCGCAGATGCCCTCGGCGGCCACGCGGCCGGCCTTCTTGGCGGCGGTGGCGAGGCCCTTTTCACGGAGCCATTCCACGGCCTTGTCCATATCGCCGTCGGTAGCGGTCAGAGCCTTCTTGCACTCCATCATGCCGCAATCGGTCATCTCACGGAGCTTCTTAACATCAGCAGCGGAAAAAGCCATGGATCATTCCTCCTCTTTCACTTCGGCGGCGGCTTCGGGAGCAGCCTCGGCGGCCTCGGCATCGGTGCCCTGACGGCCTTCCTGCACGGCGTTGGCCATGGTGGAGGAGATCAGGCGGATGGCGCGGATGGCGTCATCATTGCCGGGGATGGGGTAGTCCACCTCGTCGGGATCGCAGTTGGTGTCCACGATGGCGACGATGGGAATGTGCAGCTTGCGGGCTTCGGCGATGGCGTTGCGCTCCTTGCGGGGGTCGATCACGAACAGGGCGGAGGGCAGCTTGCGCATTTCCTTCACGCCGCCGAGATACTTCTCCAGCTTGGCGATCTCGCCGGTGAGCTTGATGACTTCCTTCTTGGGAAGCATATCGAAGGTGCCGTCCTCCTGCATCTTGCGGAGCTGCTGGAGACGGTCGATACGGGTACGCATGGTCTTGAAGTTGGTGAGCATGCCGCCCAGCCAGCGGGCGTTGACAAAGTACATGCCGACGCGCTCGGCCTCTTCACGCACGGCGTCCTGCGCCTGCTTCTTGGTGCCGACGAACAGGATGGTGCCGCCGTTCGCGCTGGTGTCGCGGACGAAGTTGTAGGCCTCTTCCAGCTTCTTAACGGTCTTCTGCAGGTCGATGATATAGATGCCCGCGCGCTCCATATAAATGTAAGGAGCCATCTTCGGGTTCCACCGACGGGTCTGGTGACCGAAATGAACACCGGCCTCCAGGAGCTGCTTCATGGATACGACTGCCATAGTTAGTTTTCCTCCTTTTTGTTTATTACCTCCACGGGGTCGATCTTTACCGCCCGGAACCGCCGGGAACAGGGCAAAAATAAGTCCCGTGTGCGTAATGCCGATAAATTATAGCAAGGTGAAAGGGCGATTGCAAGCCCTTTTTCAGATTTTTGCAGGGATTTTTTGCGCTTCAGCCCGCTCCGTCTGCGGACTTCGGCTCGGTGATCTCCGCTGCGCTTTCGTCGGAACTGTCTGCCTCCGCGTCCCCGGTGGGATGCTCCAGCACGGGCGCGTCCGGGTCTTCGGATGCGGGCGCTTCGCTCTCGTCCGCCTCGCTGCCCTCCGGCAGGATGGCGCTCTCATCCGGCAGCTCCTCCGGCGCTTCCGCAGGTTCCTCCGGCGTTTCGGGAGACTCCTCAACGGGCGCTTCGGTCACATCGGGAACGTCCTCCGGCGCCTCTTCGGAAGGCTCCTCCGGCACTTCGGGGAGTTCTTCAACAGGTACTTCCGGTTCCTCGGGGGCTTCCGTTCCCTCGGCGGGTTCCTCCGGGGCATACAGCGCCCGGTCCTCCTCCCGGTAGGGGACGCCGATGCGCGGCTGGGCGTAGCCGCTGTCCTCCGGCAGGTCCAGCGCCTCCTGCCCGATGACCAGCAGCATGGAATACACATTGTCCACCACCTGCGGGAACATACTCACCGGGTAGGGGTCGCCGCCGATATAGGGGCAGAGCTCCAGCGTGCAGCAGAATTTGCCGGTCTCCCAGCGGGCGGTATTCACCATGTAGCCGCCCCGGTCGCTCACGTCCTCCGCGCCCAGCAGCCCGTAGCCGAAGGCGCTGGCAAGGCGGCGGGCGATGGGGTAGTGGGTATTGTAAAGGTCGCCGGTGTCGCTGTCGACCCAGTAGACCACCTCGCCGCGGATGTGCAGCGAGACCAGCATATCATAGTCGATGGAATCCAGCAGCTTCCGCATGGCCTGCGTTTCCGGCTCGCTCTCGGGGCTCGGGCCGCACCAGCCTGCCTCGGAAGGGGCGGTGACCTCGTCACGGATGCCCCACTTGTGGCGGTAGTTACCGTTCAGGTCAACGCCGTTGATGTTGGATTTCCATCCGGAATAGTCATAGTCATAACCGTAGCCCAGCGCGGCCAGCGCGTCCGGGTCCTTCACGGCCCGGATGCCGTTCTGCGCAAGGTTCACCCCGTCCGGGTTCAGCATGGGCACGATGTGGAACACCACATTGTCCAGA
Organism: Oscillospiraceae bacterium; assembly: GCA_045628925.1. Taxonomy (GTDB): domain Bacteria; phylum Bacillota; class Clostridia; order Oscillospirales; family Oscillospiraceae; genus UBA1774. Next base: position 8,950 of record JAZQQF010000011.1, read on the forward strand.
ATGTCGCGGTAGCCGATGCCGTCATAGCTCTCGTTGGCTTCATAGCCCTGACAGTACTGGTCCACGATATACATGATGACATTGGTGGAAATGTTCTCACAGGCGTGGGTGCTGGCCACAAGGATGACCTCCCGGTCGCCATGACCGAAGTCAAAGGCCGTCAGGTCCCGGCCTTCCACGCTGTGACCCGCGCTCCAGACCGAGATGAGGTCGGGATAGGTCTCCGCGAGGCTGGCGATGTCCGCGACCATCTGCTCATAGGAATAGGTCCGGTAGGGGTCCACGATGCTCGCTTCGCTCAGGCCGCTTTTCGTGAAATCCTTCGACGCGGCGGGAACGGCTTCCGGCGAGGGTGTCGGCTCCGGCGCGGGCGTCGGTTCGGGGGTAGGTTCGGGTGTCGGCTCCGTGGTCGGTTCGGGGGTGGGGGGAGGCGTGGGTTCG
>JAZQQF010000012.1:0-3607 GCA_045628925.1 Oscillospiraceae bacterium
TCCGAAGCCGAGAAGATGCCCGGCGTCATCAAGGTCATGACCGCGAAGGACGTCAAGGGCGCCAACAACGTGGACTTCCCCGCCGTCGTACCGCGTCAGAAGGGCTCCGGCCTCACCGAGTTCCCCGTCATCTGCGGCGAGAAGCTCTGCCGTCAGGGCGACGTGGTGGCGCTGGTCGCCGCCGATACCCGTGAGCACGCCCGCGAGGCCGCCAAGAAGGTCAAGCAGACTCTGGAAGTCCTGCCCTCCTACATGACGCTGCCCGAGGCCGTTATGCCCAACGCCATCCAGCTGCATAAGAATGTGCCTAACTTCTACATGGAGCAGCCCTGCTACAAGGGCGACGCCCCCGCCATCATCGACGAGGCCCCCATCGTTGTGGAAGGCGCTTTCCACAGCCAGCATGAGCCCCATCTCCCCATCGAGCCCGACACCGTGCAGGGCTACTGGGGCGTGGACGGCATGATGACCATCCAGTGCAAGGCGCAGGCGCTGACCGAGGCCCGCGAAGGCATCGAGCAGGGCTGCGGCATCCCCAAGGACAACATCCGCGTCATTCAGAACACCGTCGGCGGCTCCTTCGGCTATGCCGTTACCGCCAACACCTACGCGCTGGTCGCCACCGCCGTGCAGAATCTGGATATGCCCTGCTCCATGACCCTGAGCTGGGATGAGTTCCAGCATATGTCCGGCAAGCGCAGCGCCACCTATACCAACGGCAAGCTGGCCGTCAGCAAGGATGGCAAGATCCTCGCCGCCGAGTATGACTGCGGTCTGGACCATGGCGCTTACGGCGTCGTGGCCGGCAAGATCTTCAACAACCTCGTGTCCGTCGGCTTCCACGGCTACAACGTGCCCGCGTTCCGCGGCCTCGCCCGCGGCGTCGCCACCAACCAGGGCTTCAACGCTGCCTACCGCGGCTTCGGCGCCCCCCAGATCTACACCTGCACCGAGGCCCTGATCGACATGGCCGCTGAGAAGTGCGGCATGGATCCCTGGGAGTTCCGCTACAAGAACGTGGCCCGTCCCGGCGACCTGACCATCAACAGCATGCCTTATCATGATTACCCCTATGAGAAGATGCTGAACATGATCAAGCCCTACTACGACCAGTACAAGGCCGAAGCCGAAGAAGGCAAGAAGGCCGGCAAGGCTACCGGCGTCGGCATCTCCCTCGGCGGCTTCCTCATCACCATCGGTATGTTCGACCAGGCCGAAGTGGCCCTCGAGCTGAATGCCGACGGCGGCGTCACCCTGTATGACACCTGGGAAGACGTCGGCCAGGGCGGCGACATCGGCTCCCTGACCCATGCCGTGAAGGCTCTCGAGCCCCTCGGCATCAAGGCCTGCCAGGTCCGCCTCGTGATGAACGACTCCAAGACCTGCCCCGACACCGGCATCGCTGCCGCGTCCCGCAGCCACTACATGGGCGGCCGCGCCATCATCGACGCTGCCAACCAGCTCATGGAAGCCATGAAGAAGCCCGACGGCTCCTTCCGCACCTATGACGAGATGATCGCCGAGAACATCGCCGTGAAGTACATCGGTCATTACGACCAGTTCAACATCGGCCTTCCTCCCGGACTGGATCCCAACACCGGCATGGGCGAGAAGAACCCCACCTATATGTACGCGGTCAACACCTGCCTCGTCGAGGTCGACACCAAGACCGGCAAGACCCAGGTCAAGCGCTACACCACCGTGGCCGACGTGGGTACCATCGGCAACCGTCTGGCCGTTGAAGGTCAGGCTTACGGCGGCCTGAGCCACTCCATCGGCTTCGCGCTGAGCGAGAACTATCTGGCCGACAAGAAGACCAGCACCATCACCGGCGCCGGCATCCCCCAGATCGACGCTGTGCCCGATGATTTCAACGTGATCTTTGTGGAAGACAACCCGCGTCCCAATGGCCCCAACGGCTCCTGCGGCTGCTCCGAGTGCTTCCAGTCCTCCGGCCACATGGCGGTCATCAACGCCATCAACAACGCCTGCGGCGTCCGCGTGTATCAGCTGCCCGCCACCCCCGATAAGGTGCTGGCCGGCCTGAAGAACAAGGCGGAAGGCATCGAAGAGAAGCCCGAATTCTGGTTCCTCGGCTCCGAAATGGACGACGAGCTGGAGCTCATCAAGGCCAATCCGATGTGATCTGCAGCGCATCCCACAGCATAACGTAATAAACCGGGCCTCTCCGAATGGAGAGGCCCGGTTTTTGCGTGTCAAAAAAGTCCAAGGACTTTTTTGAAAAGGCTGGGGGGTGCTGCCCGCACTCGCTTTGCTCGCACAGTTGCAGCCCGAGAAGTGTTTTTCGCCGCGCACATGTCGCGGCGAAAAACAGATTGAACTGTATTCGCCGCCTACCGTGGTGGCGAACTCTGCGAGGCTTTTTCGCAAGCCTGTTCCCCACGTGCGAATTTAGGTTTGTCTACAGTCTGGCGGGCCTCTCCGAATGGAGGGGCCCGGTTTTTCGCTTCGCAGCCTGACAAAAACAGCGCTCCCGGTTTCGCCGGGAGCGCTGCTGCCATTGTATCAAAAATCTTATTCGGTGCGAAGGGCCTCCACCGGGTCCTTCTTCGCGGCTACGCCGGAGGGGATGAGACCGGCGATGAGCGTCAGGATGACGCTGATGGCCACGAGGATGACACCCGCCACCGGCGGCAGGGCGCTGCGCAGATAGGGGATATCCGTCAGCTTCTGCACGATGAGGCTGATGGGGATATTCAGCAGCACCGTGACGATGATGCCGATGGCGCCCGCGCAGAAGCCCACGATGACGGTCTCCGCATTGAACACCCGGGCGATATCCCGCTTACTCGCGCCGATGGCGCGGAGGATGCCGATCTCGCGGATGCGCTCCAGCACGGAGATATAGGTGATGATGCCGATCATGATGCTGGACACCACGAGGCTGATGGAAACGAAGGCCACCAGCACGTAGGAAATGGCGTTGATGATGGTGGTGATGCTGCTCATGAGCAGACCCACGTAGTCCGTATAGCGGATGACCTTTTCTTCGTGGCCTTCGTCCTCCATGCGGCGGTTGTAGGCGTTGATCAGGTCCACGACGGCGTCCTTGTCCTCGAAGGTGGGGGCATAGATGCTGATCAGGCTGGGCTGGCTGCGGTCGTTATAGCCCAGCGCCTTCAGATTCTCTTCCTTCGTGCTGTCGGACACCAGCGGCGGCATATACCGGTCATACAGGCCCGCCAGCGCCGCTTCGTCCATGATGCTCAGCTGCATCTGGAAATAGCCCGCCAGCTCGGCGGTGCTGAGATTCGCCATGCCTTCCGCGGAGGCGGCCGCATAGCTGGCCTTCATCTGCTCCAGAATCGCGTCATGCACATAGTTCATCAGGTCCTCGTCGCTCATGCCGCTGAGATACTGGCGGATCACATCCTCCGAAGCGCCCATCTGCGCCGCCGCGGCGGGGACCAGCTGCTCCACGATGACCTCGCGGGTCATGCCCGCCATCTGCCCGGAGACCAGCGCTTCCAGCTCCTCCTCCGAGGGCGTGGAAGCGATCTCCGCATAGATGTTCGCCTGCTCCAGCGCGCTCAGCTCGGAAGCCCACGCAAGGAAGTCCGCGGCCTTTTCCGCGTCCGTGGGGCCG
>JAZQQF010000013.1:0-2823 GCA_045628925.1 Oscillospiraceae bacterium
TCGGCACGCCCATCAACTTTGAGCCGTTCTATCCCAGCGGGAACTACGGCAAGGTCGTCTATCAGGATGGCCAGTACATTTACAAGGGCACCGACCTGCCCAAGAAGTAATTGATCTCAAAACGCAGCGTCCCCCCTGCCGATGGCAGGGGGGACGCTGCGTATTAAGGTCAATTACTTCTTGGGCAGGTCGGTGCCCTTGTAAATGTACTGGCCATCCTGATAGACGACCTTGCCGTAGTTCCCGCTGGGATAGAACGGCTCAAAGTTGATGGGCGTGCGGAGGCGCTTGAGGACCACGGGGCCGTGCCACAGACCGGCGGGGATGCGCAGGGCTGTGGGCTTCGTGATCACGTGCTTCTCCATGTGCTCCGGATCCTCGCCCACGCTGATCTCGATCTCCGCGTCGAACTCGAAGAACTTGGCGATGTTCGCGCCGGTGAAGAACAGGTATTCTTCCACGCTGTGATGCATATGCGTGTCGCCGATGGTGCAGGCTTCCTTCACGATGTTGTAGAGGTACCACAGGCGGGCGCCGGGCATGGCCGCCTCGCCGCGGAAACCGCCGCGGGGGCTGACGAAGCGCTCGTCGTCATGCTCCTCCAGCGTATAGGGATGCACGTATTTGTCATACTTGCCGGTGCGGGGCTTTTTCGCCATCTCGTAATAGGGCGCCAGCAGATTGGTCTGCGGGGCAGGCTCGGCCTTCTTCTCTTCCGCGCTCTTCTTATCGAAGTCGTTCATCGCCTTGGAGAAGCACTTGCCGCAGTAGATGCATTCCTTGGTGCGGTCCATGACGCAGCGGCGGATGCCCGCGCCGTCATAGGTGAATTCCTCGCGGCCGTCCGCGTTCACCTTGCGGTTGATCTTACTCCAGTCGCCGTCCAGATACACGGCGGAGAAGACGATGGGCTTCTCCGGGTTGATCTTCCGAAAGTTCACGGGGCAATGGTACAGTTTCGGGGGCACGCGGATGATGGTCGGCTCGGTGATGGTATACATCTCCATGTTTTCCGCATCCTCGCCCAGCCACACGTCCACTTCGCCGTCAAACTCCGCGAAATTGGCCATGTCCGCGCCGGTGAAGACCAGATATTCGTCCGCGCAGTGGTGGGTGTGGGGCACTTCCATGGGCAGCGGCTTGTTGACCGCCGTCCAGTCCATGTAGACCTTCGCCTTCTCCACCATGGTCGTGCCGCGATAGAAGCCGCGGGGCGCCACGAAGCCATACCAGCTGTGATGTTCTTCGGGGATCTCGAAGAACAGCTCGTCATATTTTCCCATTGATGTTGCTCCTTTTCTGTTTTTTATGTTTTCTGAATCCAGTATATCAAACCGGCATGAGAATTACAATCATTCAGAAGCAAAAAAGCCTCGCAGAGTTCGCCGCCCGCAGAAGGCGAAGTCAGGATATCGTTTTTTGCCGAAAAAATATGACCCGGAGGGACGCACCCTTCGGGTCATGAAAGTTAGTATCAATCCGCAACGATCTCATAACGCCCCACGTGGAGCGCCCCGGTGGGACAGGCGCGGATGCAGCTGCCGCAGCGGATGCACTTCCGGATATCATAGCTCAGGCAGGCGTGCTCCTGATCCACCGTCAGTGCGCCGCGGGCGCACATGGCCGTGCAGCCAAAGCAGTGCCTGCAATATTCCTCGCTCCATTCCAGTACGATGCGCTGTCGGCTCATATCGTTTCTCCGTTTCTGATCAGTCTAAAAGCGGGCGCCCGCAGAGCTTTCGCCTTGGGGACGCCCGCAACCTGCTCAATTCTGCCGCTTACTTGCTCAGAGCGATGCGGCTGTACTTGTAGATATACTTCGAGTAACGCGGGTCGACGAAGTAGGTGCCCACGCGGAAGGGCTTCTCCGCAAAGTCGGGCGCATACTTCTCGACGAAGGCCTTGGCGGCCGCGTCGATCTCTTCCTCGGTGGCGTCGGGCGCGAGGGCGGGAGGCGCGATGGAGAACATGATCTTGTCGCCGTACTTCTCGCGCAGCATCTCCACGTCGTTCATGGCCTGCGGCTGCCACATATCCACGCCGGCATAGACCATGGCGGGCACCAGCAGCTCGTTCTTGCCGCAGCAGTGATGCTCGAACCAGAGGCCCTTTTCATGGCAGTGGTCGGCGATCTTCTTCAGGTAGGGCGCGACCATTTCCATGCACACGTCCAGAGAGAAGAAGGGCGCGCGCTGGGAGCCCCAGTCATCATGGAACATGATGCCGTCCAGCTGCATGAACTCCAGATAATGGTCGATGAGGGAGATATACATATCCACCAGCTTGCTGAACAGCGCATGGACGGCGTCCTTCTGATCGTCGTCGATCAGGGCCATGGCCGCGCCTTCAAAGTCCATAAAGCTGATGAGACGCTCGAAAATGCCGTTCTGGAAGGTCACGTACAGGCCGCGGGTGGACTCGTTCATAACGGAGTTCAGTTCCTTGCACTCAGCCCAGTTCAGCGCGTCGATATCCGGGAACTTGATGACCTCAGGCCAATCGTTGGCGTCCTCCAGAATGGGGTTGCCGGGCTGCACCATGCTGCCGCCGACGGTAGGCACATAGACCCATTCCACACCGAACAGGTCCTTGCCGCCCTTGTCCTCATCCGCATAGGGAGGTCCCATGTCCATGACTTCCGCACGGGCGATATGGTCGATATTGGTGCGGGACTCCAGATTGAGGAAATCCGCAGAGGTGGGGAACCACGCGGGCTTCTCACGCTTCACGCAGAGCTTGATGTTCTCTTTGGGAGTGATGGGAGTGTTGTACTTGGGGGTCTTCATTGCAAATCTGCCGCTGAAGGATTTGGTGTTGATATGT
>JAZQQF010000014.1:0-3594 GCA_045628925.1 Oscillospiraceae bacterium
GGACATGAAGCGGCATTTCGACGTGGCAGTCATCGACGAGTGCCAGATGATCTGCGACCGGGAGCGGGGCTATGCGTGGACGCGGGCCATTCTGGGCGTGCTTGCCGAGGAAGTGCATCTCTGCGCCGCGCCGGAGGCGAAAAGCCTGCTCATCCGTCTGATCAAAAGCTGCGGCGATACCTTCGAGGTCATCGAGCATCAGCGGAAAACGCCGCTCATCTGCATGAACCGGGTGGTGGACTATCTGGATATCCAGCCGGGCGACGCGCTCATCACCTTCTCCAAGGTGGGCGTGCTGAGCGTGGCGGAGGATCTGCGGATGCACGGCAAGGAGCCCGCTATCATCTACGGGGCGCTGCCCTATGCCACCCGCCGCAAGCAGGTGGAGGGCTTCCTGAACCACGAGCGGCAGTACGTGGTCAGCACCGACGCCATCGGCATGGGGCTGAATCTGCCCATCCGGCGCATCATCTTCATGGACACGGAGAAGTTCGACGGGCATGAGCGCCGGGCTTTGAAGCCGGAGGAGGTGCAGCAGATCGCGGGCCGCGCCGGGCGCTACGGCATCTATGACAAGGGCTTCGTGGGGGCGACGGAGAACCTGGGGCTGATACAGGCCGCCATGGAGACCGTGGTGCCGCCGCTGACCTACGCGGTGGCGGGCTTCAGCGACCTTGTTCTCATGGTGGACTTCGACCTGCTGGAGGTGCTGGAGGTCTGGAACCGGATGCCCACGGTAGAGCCCTATCACAAGCTGGATATCTCCCGCTATATCACCATCATCTCCCAGATGCGGGAGCGGGGCTTCCGGCTCATGAAGCAGCAGGAGCTGGCAGCCGCCAACATCCCCTTCGACGAGACGGACGACGAGCTGGTCATGCTGTTCTACCGTTTCCTCCGCGCCTATACGGACGGGCGGGAGCTGGAGCAGCCGGTGCTGCAGGAGAAGAAAACGGCCTACACCCTGCCGGAGCTGGAGCTGTATTACCGGAAGCTGGACCTGTATTTCTCCTTCTGCAAGGCGTTCTCCTGCCCGGTGGACAATGACGCCCTGCGGGACGAGCGGGAAAAGACCGCAGACCTGATCAATATGATCCTGCTGCACAATCTGAAAAACAACATCCGCTTCTGCGCCCGCTGCGGGGCAGCCATGCCGCTGCACCATTCCGGCCGGCTGTGCAACGACTGCTACGGCCGCATCCGCAGGGGCTATTCGCGGAAATGAGGGACCGATATGCAATGGCTTGAAATTGCCGCCGATGCGGCGGATACGGAAGCGCTCTGCGTCCTGCTGGAGGAGCTGGGCGTTTCCGGCATGGTGGTGGAGGACGAGAAGGACATCGAAGCCTTTCTCGCGGAAAACAAAGCCTTCTGGGATGAGGTGGACGAGGACTTCCGCCGCTCCCGGGCGGGCGTGAGCCGGGTGAAATTCTATCTTGCGGACGACGCGGACGGACGCGCCGAATGGGAACGCCTCAAGCCCCTGATGGAGAATGCCGGGTATGCGCCGCAGGTGGGCCGGATGCGGGACGAAGACTGGGAAAACAACTGGAAGCAGTATTACAAGCCCATCGAGGTGGGGGAGAGGCTGCTGATCGTGCCGGAATGGGAGGAAGTGCCGTCCGGCGAAGGGCGCACCGTCCTCCGGCTGAACCCCGGCCTCATCTTCGGCACCGGGGCGCACCCCAGCACGCGGATGTGCCTCGAAGCCATGGAGCATCTGGCCCCGCAGGCGGAAAAGGTGCTGGATCTGGGCTGCGGCAGCGGCATCCTCGCCATCGCCGCGCTGAAGCTGGGCGCGGGCGCCGCCCTCGGCTGCGATATCGACGAGAAGGCCCCCGCCATCGCCATGGAGAATGCGGCGATGAACGGGGTGGAAGGCCGCTTCACCGTGCTTGCCGGGGACGCGACGGCGGACGAAGCTCTTCGCGCCCGGATGGGACAGCGGGAATACGCCATCGTGTTTCTGAACATCGTGGCGGACGTGATCATCCGCCTCTGCCGGGATGTGCCGGAATGGCTCGCGCCGGGCGGGACCCTTATCGTTTCCGGCGTGATCGACGGGCGGGAGACGGAAGTGCAGGCGGCGCTGGAGGCTGCGGGCTTCCGGGTCACGGGTCACCGCCGATTGGGCGACTGGCACAGCTTCGTATGTATGTTGGGAGGCGAAACAGCATGACCTTCTGCGTTCCCACCCTGTTCGGTCTGGAAGGGCTGACGGCGGACGAACTGAAATACATGGGCTGCGAGAATGTGCGCAGCGAAACGGGCCGCGTCCTCTTTGACGGGGACGAGCGGGCGCTGGTGAAGGCCAGCCTGTGGCTGCGCACCGGCGAACGGTTCTACGTGCTGCTGGGCGAGTTCCCGGCTCCTACCTTCGATGCGCTCTTTGAGGGCACGAAGGCCCTGCCGTGGGAGCAGCTCATCGACTATTACGGGCAGTTCCCTGTGAAGGCCAGCAGCCTTGACAGCAGTCTCAAATCCCTGCCGGACTGCCAGCGCATCGTGAAGAAGGCCGTGGCCACCCGCCTCGGGCAGAAATACCGGGCCGAGCGCCTGCCGGAGACCGGCAGCGTCTATCAGATCCGGGTGTCGCTCATGAAGGACCGGGCCAGCCTCTATCTGGACGCCAGCGGCCTGAGCCTCCACAAGCGGGGCTGGCGCGCCAGCTCCAACGAAGCGCCCCTGCGGGAAACGCTGGCCGCCGCCATGGTGAAGCTCAGCCGCTACAAGGGCCGGGAGGTGTTCCTCGACCCGTTCTGCGGCAGCGGCACCATCGCCATCGAGGCTGCGCTGGCGGCTGTGAACCGTGCGCCCGGGCTGGGGCGGAGTTTCGCCGCCGAAAGCTGGGTCTCCATCCCGAAGGGCCTCTGGGCCGAGGAACGGGAGGCCGCGAGGGCGAAGGAGTATTCCGGCGAGTATCAGATCTTTGCCAGCGATATCGACCCGAAGACGCTGGAGATCGCCAAGGAGAACGCCCGCCTCGCCGGGGTGGACAGGTACATCACCTTCTCGCAGGCGGACGCGCGGAAGCTCACCCTGCCGCAGGAGAAGGGCATCCTCATCACGAACCCGCCCTACGGCGACCGCCTGCTGGACGCCCACGAGGCCGATCAGCTCTATCGGGCGCTGGGGAAGCAGTGGCGGAAGGAGGAGCTGTGGCACATCTATGTGCTGACCTCCAATCTGGATTTTGAAAAGAGCTACGGGAAAAAAGCCAGCAAGCGCAGAAAGCTCTACAACGGCATGATACAGTGCCAGCTGTATATGTATTTCTGAAACCGGACTGCCGAAAATAAGCGAAACCGGAAGAAATTAAGCGCACGGAGAAGGAAACAGGATACAGATTCGGAAAAAGACGGAAATTGACCGAAAATATTTCCTTTTTTCGGGAAATTGCGCTTGCAGAATGGGTATACTTGGGTTATTATATTACACGTTAGCACTCAAACAGAAAGAGTGCTAAACCGATGAAAAAACACAGCGAATATGCTGATTTAGCAGGAGGTATAAAAATGAAGCTCATTCCTTTGGCGGATCATGTGATCGTCAAGCAGATGAAGGCCGAAGAAGTCACCAAGGGCGGCATCATCC
>JAZQQF010000015.1:0-16835 GCA_045628925.1 Oscillospiraceae bacterium
TTCCCCGCCTCCAGCAGCACGTGGGTCAGCATGGAGGTCGTCGTGGTCTTGCCGTGGGTACCCGCCACGCAGACGCCGCAGGGATAATCCCGCATGATGGCGCCCCACGCCTGCGTCCGCTCAAAGACGGGAATGCCCTTCGCGTGGGCCGCCTGGATCTCCGGGTTTTCATCCCTTACGGCGGCGGTGCGCACGATGAAGTCCGCCCCGTCCACGTTTTCGGGATGGTGGCCGATGACCACGCTGATGCCTTTCTTCCGCAGCGCTTCCACAGCCTCGCTGTCGTTCATATCGCTGCCGCGGATGTTCAGCCCGCGCCGCGCCAGCACCTCCGCCAGCGGCGACATACTCACACCGCCGATGCCGATCAGGTGGCCGGTCTTTCCGGGCTGCATATAATCAAAGAAATCGGATACGGTCAAGCTCCGCACTTCCCTTCTCACACGTTCATAGCCTTCTGATTATATGCTCATTCTCCGCGCATTACAACAGAATTTCGCCGGAAAGCAGAAATTTCTCCGGCGGCAGATGCAATCGGGCCGGCCTGCGATCTTCTGAGCGCCGCCTCCAAAGTCAAAATGTTTTCCGGAAAGGTATTGACACGGCAGGATAACCATGCTATGTTAATAGCCTCAGCGACAACTGAATATGGAGACGCTCGTTTTTGTGGATAGCAGGCTGCAGGAGAAGTATGCCTGTCCGCGGAAACGGGCTTTTTGTGTTTGCCCTTCCCGGAAAGAAAAAAACACAGCCTTAAAGGAGGCAGACACATGAGCAATTACTATTCCGACCCCACCGCGAACGCCGCCATCGGCTCCATCGACAAGGAAATGAAGCGCCTCACCGCCAAGGCCCACCGCATCCGCCGCCTGCGGGAGCGGGGCGCGCTGACGGAGGCGGACGTCGCCTTCGCCCACGAACACTTCCGGGGCTACTTCCGGCAGCTGCGGGTGGTCGCGCTGGGCGAGTAAGCCGTCCGTTTCCCCCACGCCCGGAGCAAAAACCGCTCCCCGGTTCAAAAACCGGGGAGCAGTCATTTTTCAAAGTCTGGAAATCGCGTCTGCTAGCACGCCCTCGCCGCTGGGGCAGGTCTTTTCAAAGCCCATATCCAGCAACTCCCGCGCCCCGTCGCCCGCGACGAAGGCACGGTCCGCCGCCCGCAGGAGACTCAGGTCGTTGAGCGCGTCGCCGCAGCAGATGAGGGTCTCGCAGCCGAGGATATCCAGCAGCTTCCGGGCCGTTTCGCCCTTGCTGCAGCCGGAGGCCTGCGCCTCGATGAGGAACGGCAGGCTGCGGGCCGCGGTGCAGCCCACCTCCGGCGCGTCGATACGCGCCGCGATGCCCGCAAAGGTCTCGGCGATCTTCGGGTCCACGTAGCGGAACCAGTCGATGGGGCCAGTCACGCCCTTGGGCGGCTCCGGATTATCCGAAACGGCGAACTGCAGCCACGGCTGCGGCACCTTCTCCAGCGGCGCTTCCCGGATGGAGACGCCCATTTTCCGGAACACCTCCGCCAGACCGAGGTCTTTCCCGAACACGTAGATGGCGTCCGGCGTCTGAATTTCATAATGCAGCGCCGGAAACTCCGCCAGCAGCTGCCGGAAGAGCGCCGGGACGGTCTCCGGCAGCGCGCCCTGCCAGATGCTCGTCTTCGCCGCGTAATCGTAGATCTCCGCGCCGTTGAAGACGATGTGGGGCGCATTGGTAGGCAGCTTGTCCCAGCGGGAGCCGTGGCTCACGCGGGTATGGCCGGTGGCGATGGAGAGTTTCCCGCCCTCCGCCATAAAACGGAGGACCGCCTCCGTGTTGGCCGGAGGAATCAACCTGTCCGGGCCGGTCACGGTGCGGTCCCAATCGCTCACCAGCAGAATGCCGGTGTATTTTCCCATCTTAGCAGGAGAGAATGTAGCCGCCGTCGATGACCTGCGCGGTGCCGGTGACCTGCGCGGCAGCGGGAGAAGCAAAGTAGACAGCCAGAGCGCCCACTTCGATGGGTTCGCCGAAGCGGCCAAGAGGCATCTGGTTGTTGATGTAGGAGAACATATCCTTGGGGATGTGGCGGCTCAGCTCGGTGTTGGTGAAGCCCGGGCAGATGGCATTCACACGGATGTTGAACTTGCCCAGCTCGACGGCCATGCAGTGGGTGAAATGCACCACGGCAGCCTTGGAGGAGGAGTAGGGGCTCATAGCCTGGGTCTTGTTGACGATGAAGGCCGCGTTGGAAGCCATGTTGATGATGCTGCCGCCCTTGCCGGCGTCGCGCATACGCTTGCCGACCTCATAGGTCATGTGAACGGTGCCGTTCAGGTCAGTGTTCAGAACGCTGTACCAGTCGCTCAGCTCTTCGTCCATGTCCAGCAGTTCCTTGACGCAGCTCACGCCCGCGTTGTTCACGAGGATATCGAAGCCGCCGAACTCATCCCACGCCTTGCCGACCGCTTCGCGGACGCTCTCCAGGCTGGTCACGTCGCAGCTGAAGCTCATGTACTTGCCGCCGAAAGGCTTCAGTTCTTCCAGAGCTTCCGCAGCCTTCTTCGCGTCGCGGCAGAAGATCGCCACGTTGGCGCCCTGCTGGGCAAAAGCGGAGGCGCAGGCGAGGCCGAGGCCGCGGTTGCCGCCGGTGACGAGGGCGTTCTTACCCTTCAGGGAGAAAGCATCCTGCATATTCACGATAGAGGGGATCATAGTATTATCTTCCTTTCCGTTCGTTTTGGGGCGTTTTGCCCCTGCAATCTGTTGATACGCCTATTGTATCACAGGCCCGGGGATTTGCAAAGGGTTTTCGCTCACTTGAAGAGCTTATCCAGAAATTCGTAGACGTGGGTCTGATGCTTCGGCTCATACCAGCCGAAGGAGAAGCCGCCGTGGTTCCACCCGTCGAAATACTCCAGCTCGGCGCGGCCCTCACCGCACTTCTCGGTGACCTTCTCATACAGGAAACGGCTCTGCTCCGGCGGTACGATGGCGTCCTTGGTGCCGGCCTGAATGAGGATGGGCGGGAACTTCTCGGTGACGAAGTTCAGCGGATTCGTGAAATACATGAGGCCGTGGATATCCCGGGGCGCAGCGCCCACGAGAGGCTTATACAGGTCGGGCATGGGAGCGGCACCGGCTTCCTTGGGCTGGGCGGGCGCATCCTTGGGCATTTCCGGCGGGAGCATCTTCATCATGTCATAGCAGCCGTAGAACGCGACAACGGCCTGCACGGCGCTGCTGGTGCCCGCATTGCCCATGCTCGCATCCTCGAAGCCGGGGATATCCTGCGTGGCGGCGCACAGAACGGCATAGAACGCACCGGCGCTGTCGCCGCTGAGGGCGAACTTCTCGGGATCCAGCTTGTACTGGGCGGCATTGGCGCGGAGGTAGCGGATAGCGGCCTTCAGGTCAAAGAGGCCATAGGGATACTGGGCCTCCATGGCGAGGCGCTGCTCCACCGTGACCACCGCGTAGCCCTTGGTGATGCCGTCGATGGCATGGAGGAACTGCATATCCCGCTTGGTACCGAACATGAACGCGCCGCCGTGCATGAAGATGAGCACGGGGAAGGGGCCTTCGCCCTCCTCCGGCAGGAAGATATCCAGCTTCTGATTGGGAGAATCGCTGGCATAGGCCACGTCCAGCCATTTGCGGCTGACGGCGGAAACGTCCACCTCCGGCTGCGCGCCGAATTTGCCGGGTTCGGGCGTCGTGAGCTTCCACGGGGAATCGATCTTGGGCTGATCCATTGATAATTGCCTCCTTCATTTCGATTTTTAATTATCTGTAGCAAGCATAGCACATTTTTCCTTGACAAGCAAGATGAAATCTGCTATGGTAACTGTGCTATTGCAGCATAGTACAGTTAGAGCATGAAAAGGGTGATGACAGACGTGATCCAACTGAATTACCGGGATACCCGGCCGATCTATGAGCAGGTGAAGGACGGGTTCCGGAAGCTCCTGCTCACAGGCGTCCTGAAGGAGGGCGACCGGCTGCCCTCCGTTCGGGAACTGAGCGCCCAGCTGGCGGTGAATCCCAATACCATCCAGCGGGCCTACCGGGAGATGGAGGCGGAGGGCATCGTGTATACGGCGCAGGCCCGGGGCACCTTTGCCGCCTCGCCGGACGCGCTGCGGCGGGAGCAGGTCGGCAGTCTGATGGCCTCCCTGCGGGAAACGGCGGCGCAGCTGGAGGCCATGGGTGTGAGCCGGGAAGAGATCATTCGCGGATTGGAGGAAAACCATGATTGAGATCAAAGCGCTGCGGAAGCGCTTCGGCGATTTTCAGGCGCTGGACGGCCTGACGCTGAACGTGCCCTCCGGCTCGGTCTACGGGCTGGTGGGCCCCAACGGGGCGGGCAAGACCACCGCCATCAAGCACATCACAGGCATCTACCGGCAGGACAGCGGCGAGGTGCTGCTAGACGGGGCGCCGGTCTATGAAAATCCGGAAGCCAAGCAGAAAATCGCCTATATCCCCGATGAAATTTACTATTTCCCGCAGGCGGGCATCAGGGATATGGCGGAGTTTTACCGGGGCGTGTATCCGAATTTCAATGAAGAACGCTATCGGAAGCTGGGCGAAGCCTTTAATCTGAACGAGCGGATGCCCATGAAGCGCATGAGCCGCGGTATGCAGAAGCAGGCGGCTTTCCGGCTGGCCATGAGCCTCGCGCCGGAGGTGCTGGTGCTGGATGAGCCGGTGGACGGGCTGGACCCGGTCATGCGGCGGCAGATCTGGAGCCTGCTGCTGGCGGACGTAGCCGAGCGGGGCATGACGGTGCTCATCTCCTCCCACAACCTGCGGGAGCTGGAAGACGTGTGCGACCACGTGGGCATCATCCACGGCGGAAAGACCCTGCTGGAGCGGAGCCTGAGCGAGCTGCAGGACAATATCGTGAAGGTGCAGCTGGTGCTGCCCGAAGGCGCTGTCCTTCCCGAAGGGCTGCAGCTGCTCCATGCCAGCCGCACGGGGCAGGTGCAGACCCTCATCGTCCGGGGCAGGAGTGAGGATCTGAGCGCGAAGATCGCGGCCTGCGGCCCCCTGTTTTTCGACCTGCTGCCCCTGACGCTGGAAGAGATCTTCATCTATGAGCTGGGAGGCGAGAACTATGAAGTCCGGGACATCCTTCTTTAACGGCGCGGTCTATAAAAACTGCCTGAAGCGCTACTGGCCCGTGTGGGCGGGTCTGTGTTTCATCATGGCGCTGGATATGGCGGTGCCGGTGCTGAATATGGGCAGCGCGAACAGCGTGACGAACTATATCCGCAGTGCGGGCGGCTACGGCGGCGTGGTCACCACCTTCATCTTTGCCGCTATTGCGGCCATGACGGTGTATTCCTATCTGTATAACACCCGCAGCACAGGCTTCATCGCCTCGCTGCCTGTCCGCCGGGAAGGGATGTTCCTCTCCTGCTGGGCGGCAGGCTATACCATGCTGGCGGGCTCCGGCATCGTCGCGGCGCTGCTGACGCTGCTGGCCACCGTCGGCAAGGCCGGCGCGGATACGGCGGTGCTGGTGTGGCTCGTGCAGTATCTGCTCATGAGCCTGCTGTTCTTCGGCTTCGCCTCCTTCTGCGCCATGCTCACGGGCACGCTGTGGGTGCTGCCGGTGGTGTATGCGGCGCTGAACGTGGCGGTGGTCGCCGTCTGGTATCTGGTCTGCTTCATTTTGGAGGTGCTGGTGTTCGGCTACAGCCTGCGCATCCCCGATCTGGCGGTGGACCTCAGCCCCATCGTGAAGCTGTTCACGCTGGAATGGAACTCCAGCCACTTCCGGGACTGGCTGCCCCTCTGCCTCTATGCCGCCGCGGGCGCGGTCTTTTCCCTGCTGGCGCTGCTCCTGTGCCGGAAGCGGAGAATGGAGAGCGCAACGGACATCGTGTCCATCAACGTCCTCAAGCCCGTGTTCCGCTGGTGCGCGGCCATCGTCGGTGCGCTGGGGCTGGGGAACCTGCTGTACGCCATTCTGTTCGATGGCGATCACATCCCGGTCTTTCTGGCGCTGTTCCTGCTGATCGGCGGCTTCATCGGCTGGGTCGTGGCGGAAATGCTGGTGCGGAAGTCCTATAAGATCAGGTCCTGCCTGAAAACCTTCCCCATCTTTGCGGCACTGGTCATCGCCTTCGTTGTGGTGTGCGAATATGGAGCCTTCGGCTACGTGAAACGCATCCCGGCAGCGGATTCGGTGCGCTCGGTGGCGGTGAACGGTCCCGGCACCCGGGTCGAAATGAGCGACATCGCGGATATTGAGGCGGTGCGCAGCGCCCATTCGGAGCTGCTGGCAGCTGGACGGAACTGGAACGGGGGATCCTACCGCTATGGTTACCTGACCCTGACCTATGAACTGAAAAACGGGAATACCGTTACCCGCGAATACAATGCCGCCTGCCTGCAGGAATCGACCTGGAAGAAGCTGGACGATGCGGCAGCCCGTGCGGAGATCCGGAAGCTGCGGGAGCATCTGAAACAGTCGGACGACTGGGTGGATACGGTCACCATCTGGAACGACGGATGGCGCGTGGATCTGAGCGAACGGGACGGCTGGACGCTGGTCAATTCCTATATCCTCCCCGCGCTGGAAAGCGGTCAGCTGCAGGGTCGGCACTTCGGCTATGATGCGACGACGGATTACGGCGTTACCTATGAATACGAGGACGGGACGATCATCGAGCCGGTCTGGTTCGAGGTTGATATCGACTTCCGGGAGATGCAGGAAAACGGCTATTACCGCTATGACAGCTATTTCTACAACGTGACCGAAGCCCAGCCGGAGCTGTGCGCCGAGCTGCAGCGCCTGCTGGAGCAGGATGCGGACTATCAGGCGGAGATGAAAGCCCGCGCAGAATTGGAAGCGTGGGAAGATGCGGGAGGCTGGCCGGAGCGATGAAGAAGCGGATTTTTGCCTTTCTGTCGGCTGCCCTGCTGCTCCTGAGCCTCTGCGGCTGCGTCAGCCGCAGCAGCGTGGGCGTCATCGGCGGCGCGGACGGGCCTACGGCGGTGCTGGTCTCCGGCGGGCTGCGGAGCCTGTTCCGAAAAGGAAACGTGAAGCGCGCCGTCACGCAGCCGGTCAGCTCGGAAATCTACACCGAGGATGAGATCGAGAGCGCCATCCGCACAGCGAAGGACTACTTCCATGAGGAGTTTTCCGGCTGCACCCTGACGGAGATCGCCTACGCCGGGGATGAACGCACGGAGCGGGAAGCGGAATATGCGGAACGGTACGGCATGGAGGATATCATCGTCCTGATTTCCGCCTTCGATGCGGACAAGCGCGGCGGCGACGGGTCGCTGAAGCCGAACGGCCACTATTCCGGCTGGCTGTGGATCATGGGCCGGAAGGCCGGCGGCGGCTGGGTGCATCTGGATCACGGCTATTGAAATCCTATAAGAAACAGGAGCATGGGAAAACCCATGCTCCTGTTATTTCTGTTTCCGCAGCTGCCGCAGTACCGCAAGCACCGCCTCGGCTCCTGCATCGTCCAGCTCCCGAAGCAGTGTTATCGCCTCCCGCACGGAGGGCGTATCGTGGTTTCCCTCGTCAAAGAAATCGGAGAGGCTGATGTCGAAATAGTCCGTGATATTGAACAGCTGACGGACGGAGGGCAGCGCCCGGCCGGAGGTGATGCTCTGCACGTAGCTCTTGCTTTGCCCCAGCTCCAGCGACATCTGGCACTCCGACACATTCCGCTGCATCCGCAGCTCCGTGATGCGTTCTCCCACAAAGCGTTCCGTCATACGCTCCTCACCTCACCCTGATGATACGCCGTCCCCGCTGTCGAAAATCGTCGGAAATTCGCAGAATTTTTAAAATTCGGATAGTATCATTTGTAATCTGCGATTTTCAGTAGTAAGATGGACGAAAAACTACTTTTTTGATTAGCTTTCGGGAGTGGTGACGGTAAATGAAGACAGGTTTTCATGGGAAACGAGGCTTCACGCTTGTGGAGGTGATCGTCATCCTCGTCCTGCTGGCGATCCTTGCCGCCGTGCTCATCCCCTCGCTCACGACCTATATCGACCGGGCGCGGCAGGAAGTGCCGGTCGCCCATGCCCGCGCAGCTTACGTGTCTCTGCAGGTGCTGCTCAGTGCGCGTTACGGCGAGGAAGCGCACTTTGACGGGAGCGGCGGACTCATCGAGCTGACAGACGCGGTCCTCTCCTCCGCCCCTGCGCCGTTCCGACTGGAGGACGTGCTGGCGCTGGCACAGATCCCGGCGGATCCCTCCATCGTGCTGCGGGCCGCCTATTCGGAGAAGGCGGACATCACCGATTTCATCTGGGAAGAACAGCTGGGCGGAAGGACGTTCCGCGTCAGGCTGCAGCCGGGCGGCAGCTGGCAGGTGGCGGTAAGCTGAGGCAGAAAAGAAGAATTTCCGCCATCCAAGAAATAAGGATTGATTTCAGGGAGAAAATATAGTAAGATGTCTTAGAACCGTCCCGTGCTTCGGCGCGGGGCAGGGTCGCACTAGTCGGGGAGATAGCGGTGCCCTGTACCTGCAATCCGCTACAGCAGGGATGAATTCCCGCCCCCGGTCCTCTGACGTGTTGCCTGCCCTCTGTAAGCAGTAATGACGAACCGGTCTTGCGCAATGCGATCCCGTGAACCATGTCAGGCGGGAAACCGAGCAGCATTAAGCGGACTGTCGTGTGTGCCGCGAGGGTGCCGATTCCGAGCCGGCTGCAGAGGTAACGAACGGGTTGGGGTGATCAAAGGCGGGTGTGCGGTCCTGCCCTGCGCCGAAGTTTTTATGGGCAGCCGCGGGCAGGCGTCGGCTGCGCGTCTGGCCGGGCCTTTTCCGCCGGATGCTTCGTTGCGGACGCTTGAAATACACAAAGTATTCCTGCGCGCCCGCGCCTCGCCCCGGCGCAAAAAACTTGCCGAGCCTGCCCTTGGCTGCCTGTTATTTTCGTGTTTTTACATCGTTACCGCGATCAGAGAAGGAGTCCGTATGTATCAGGCGCTTTACCGGAAATGGAGACCGAAGAGCTTCGATGAAGTGGTCGGTCAGGAGCATATCACCGAAATTCTGAAAAAGCAGGTCCTGACAGACCGACCCAGCCACGCCTATCTGTTCACCGGCACCCGCGGCACCGGGAAGACCACCTGCGCCAAGCTGCTGGCGAAGGCGGTGAACTGTCTGAACCCCGTGGGCGGCAGTCCCTGCGGCGTCTGTGATATCTGCAGGGGCATCGACGCCGGCAGCATTCTGGACGTGACGGAGATGGACGCCGCCTCCAACAACGGTGTGGACGATGTGCGCGCTCTCCGGGATGAGGCGGTCTACTCCCCCGTAACGGCCCGCAGAAGGGTCTATATCATCGATGAAGTGCATATGCTCTCCAAATCGGCCTTCAATGCGCTGCTGAAGCTCATGGAGGAACCGCCGGAGCATCTGATTTTCATTCTTGCCACCACGGAGCTGAACAAGGTACCGGCGACCATTCTGAGCCGCTGCCAGCGCTATTCCTTCCGGCGGGTGCCCCCGCAGCTCATCTGCGGCCGCCTGCTGCAGGTTGCCGAAGCGGAGGGCATGGAGCTGACGGAGGACGCGGCGGGACTCCTGAGCCGTCTGGCGGACGGGGCGCTGCGCGATGCGCTGAGCCTGCTGGATCAGTGCGCCGGTGCGAAGATCGACCGGGAGCGGGTGCTTTCCGCCATCGGTCTTGCAGAAAACGACGAAGTGTGCCGGATGCTGGATGCGCTCCTCCGGGGCGATGCGGACACGGCGCTGACGATCTTGGATGAACTCTACCGGGGCGGCAAGGACGTTTCCGCCCTGCTCGGCCAGCTTTCTTCCCTTTACCGGGATATCCTGCTGGGCCGGGTCGCGCCGAAAAACGGCGGCGGCCTGATGAGCGGCGGTTTCTCGGAGGAATACCTCGCCCGTCTGGGCGCTCTGGCCGGAACGGAAACGCTGCTGCGGGGACTGGATACCGTGCAGGCTGCATCCGCCCAGCTGGATAAGGCTTCCGACCGGCGCGTCGCCGCCGAGCTGTGTCTCGTGCGTCTGGCCGCGCTGGGCGGCATGGACGTGGGGAATGCTTTCACGCCCGCGCCCCTCACTATGCCCGCAGCGCCGCAGCCGGCAGCGGAACCCGCCGCTGCTCCCGCGCCTCAAGCGGAAGTGCAGAGCGCACCGGTCTCGCGGAAGGACGCACCGCTGACGATCCCGGAGCTGAAAAAGCCGGAAGCGCCAAAGGCTGCCCCGTCCGGCAGCGTCAGCTGGGAGCAGATTCTGGCGAAGCTGGAAGACACCATGTTCATCGCAGACTACATGCTGCTTTCCAATCCCGAGAACCTCAGCGGGAAGCTGGAGGGCGAGACGCTGACCCTCTACCCGAAAAACGATACGCTCCGCGACCTGCTGGATGCTGCCCGCATGGAGGAGATCCGCGCCGCGGCCATGGCGCTGACGGGCGGAAACGTGCAGGTCAAGCAGGACACCCTGCGGGAAAAGGGCGAAGACCGGTTTGCCGAGCTGGATCGGCTCATGGGAAAATTCAATCTGGGATAAATAATATTCAGATATCATCAAAACGGGAGGATACGGTTATGGCAAAGAGTGCGTTCCGCGGCGGAAGCTATGGCGGCGGCGGTGGATTCTCCGGCGGCGTCAACATGAATATGATCAAGCAGGCGCAGAAGATGCAGCAGGATATGCTGAAAATGCAGGAGGAGCTGGAGCAGCAGACCTATGAGGCCTCTGCCGGCGGCGTGGTGAAAGCCGTCGTTTCCGGCAAGGGTGAGGTCGTCAGCATCGCCATCGAGCCGGAAGCGGTGGATCCGGAGGACGTGGAAATGCTGCAGGATACCATTGTTGCCGCGATCAACGAGGCGCTGCGCAAGGCGGAAGCGGCCAAGGCGGACGGGATGAGCAAGCTCACCGGCGGCATCGGCGGTCTCGGCGGCCTGAATCTGGGTCTGTAAGGCGTCTCTGCCCGCAAAAACGGTTTTTTCAACGCATATCGGAGCCGATCCGATATGCGTTTTCTTCTGTTCCGCCCGAAACGGATTGACGGGCGTGTGGAAAATGCTGTATAATTATATGTTACCTTTGAAGACCCTGGAGAAATCAAACGGAGAATCGAGTTGAGCAAGTGTTGAAACGATGCTTTGCCGTCCTGCTGGCCTGTCTGCTGGCGTGTCTGTTCTCCGGCTGCTTCCTGCTGCCGCAGGAGGCGTCCGTGCCGGAGCTGCCGCTGGTCACACCGTTCAGCGGCGCGGATTACGTGACCGCCGCCGTCACCCGCGGCGATGTTGAGCTGTATGCCAAGGTCACGCTGACTTATTACCCCACCCTGCGGGAGGATCTGAAATTTGACATCCCCGACCGGAGCTACGGCGTCGTCTATGCCGCCGCAGGCGATCCGGTGCAGGCGGGCGATCTGGTCGCCGAGCTGGATTCCGCCGCGGAAACGGCAGCGTTGCAGCAGACCGAGCAGCAGCTGGAACGGCTGTATATTCAGCTGGAAAGCGCCGAGACGGCGCTGCGGCTGGCGCAGGAGGAAGAACGGCTCCGGGGCGACGGGAACCATGTGACCTCCGAAGCCCGGCAGGCGGACATCTCCTATTACCGCGCCTGCATCGAGATTCAGGAGCGTCAGCGCAGCGAACAGCAGGCGGAGCTGGAGCAGCTGCGCCTTTATGCTCCCATCAGCGGAACGGTGACCTATGCAAAAACGGTGGATGAGCGCAGCCGTTCTTCCCGGACGGAAACGGTTGTCTCCATCGCGGACAGCGCTTCCAGCGTGTTCACCGGCGTCACGGAGCATTGGGGGCTGTTCAGCGAGGGCGCGGAGTTCACCGTCGTCACCTCTTCGGCGGAGTATTTCTGCATCGCCCGGGATCCTGCGGATTTCGGCATGAGTACGGCGCTGGATTCCGGCGGACGGCGGACCGTGGTGCTGGAGATCGCCGACGGGCAGCAGTCCCCGGCGGGCAGCAGCGTGAAGGGCGAAGTGCAGCTGCTGCTGGAAAAGCGGGAAAACGTGCTGCTGCTGCCCTCCCGCGCCATCTTCACGGTGGGCGAACAGAGTTACGTATATCATGAGGATGAGACCGGCTTCAAGACCGCCCATGCGGTGGAATGCGGGCTGGATAACGGCAGCTGGGTGGAGATCACCGGCGGCCTCGGAGAGGGGGAGGAGATCATTGTCGGTTAAGCGGAAAACGGCGGTACTGCTCTCCGCGCTCCTGCTCATGGCGCTGCTCTGCGCCTGCAAGGCAAAGAACGAAGGGTATCCCGCCCCGGAGCTGCTGGAGCCGAAGGGCGTTTCGCTGGATACGGTCGCGGTCACCCGCGGCGATATCTGGCGCACCACCGTGCTGGAGGGCGTGGTGCTGCCCGGCGTGCGGGAACTGAGCTTTGCCGGTTCCGGCGTCATTCAGGAGGTCTATGTGTTCCCCGGCAGCCACGTGCAGGCAGGCGACCTGTTGGCTGCCATGGACGTGAGCTATTATGAAAGTGCGCTGGAAGCGCAGCGGGAGCTGCTGGCCTTCCGGCAGAGCAGCGAGGATATCACCCGGCGCGAGCAGGATATCCAGATCCAGCTGCAGGAGCTGGCGCTAGAGGACCTGCGGGACAGCGGCGCATCTGAGACTGCGCTGCGCCTGCAGGAGCTGGACATTGAGAAGCTGAAAGCGGAGCGAAAGGAAGAACGCGCCCTGTGGGAGCTGGACAAGGCCGCCATGGAGGAGACCGTCCGCCAGCTGGAAGAACAGATCGAGGCAGCCCGGCTCGTCGCTCCCTGCGACGGGACCGTGGTCAGCTGCACCGCCGTCGACGGGGGCTACGCCATGGAAAACGTGGGCGTCATCCAGCTGGCGGAGGATGCGGCGCTGTATCTTTCCGTGGAGCAGGCCAGTGCCTCCGAGCTGCGAAATGCCAGTGAGGTCTATGCGGCCGTGGGCGGGAACCGGGTGGAGGTGGCCTATCGCGCCGCCGCGGACCGGGACTACGTGCCGCGCCTTACCGGCAGCGGCGACGGCACCAGCGCCTTTGACGTGACGGATGACAATGGGAACCCCGTGGAGGCCGGCATGAGCGCGGTGGTCTTTATCATCAGCGACCGCACGGAGGATGCCCTGCTGGTTCCCGCCAGCGCCGTCCGCTTCGACGGGGGCAGCTACGTATACAAGATGGTGGACGGCGTTCAGGTGCGCCAGAGCGTGAAGTGTGGCGTGACGAACGACGGCGAAGCGCAGATCCTGGAAGGGCTGCAGGAAGGAGACTTGGTTTATGCGGGTACGTAAGAAACTGGGAATCCTGCTGTCCGGTGCGCTGCTGATTTCCGCGCTCACCGGCTGCGGCACCTCGGCGGGTACGAACGCGGGAGAAGCGCAGATCCGGGATACTGCCGCGCCCGGCAAGTCCACGACCTATAATCTGCAGGTCATCGCCCCCACCGACGTGAGCCGCACGGCGTCCCTGAGTATGTCGTCCTCCTGTCAGCAGGTGAAGACCATCCGGACCGGGAGCGCGGAATACCGGCTGAAGGAGCTGTGCGTCGGGCGAAACCAGCACGTGGAGGCGGGCGAGACCGTCGCCATTCTGCGGGGCATGGGCTCGGCGGCGGACGTGGAGCTGAAACGGCTGGAAATCGAAGCCTATGAATCGGGCAAGCAGGAGATGCTGGCATGGTATCAGAGCGCCATCGACGCGGCGGAGGCCCTGCCGCAGGACACGGAGCGGCAGCGTACCGCCCGCAGCCTGCAGATCGAATACGCGCAGCTGGAATACGAAAAATACGCGCTGCAGGCCGACTATACCCTGCGCGCCATGGAGGATCAGCTGGCAGCACTGCAGGCGGCTGCCGGTGAAGTGGAGCTGAAAAGCCCGGTGACCGGCAGCGTGCGCAGCCTGCTCCTCCGCTATGAGGAGGGCGACGTGCTGCCCGCCGGAACGGAGATCTGTCGCGTCTACGGGGACGACGGGCTGGTGCTTTACGGCACGAGCTCCTCCTCCGCCTTCGTCTACGGGCGGGAAGTCACCTTCCGCTACGGGAAGAGCAAAAACCAGCAGACGGTCACCGGCAGGGTCGTTTCCTCGCCGGAGGTCGTCTCCACGCCCTATTACAACACCGTCCTTGTGGAGCTGGATGTGCCCGCTGACCGGTTCCCGGAGGGAGACGGCAGCGCGGAGACCACGTTCACCCTGTTGAAGGACGTTTACGCCGTGCCCAAGATCGCCATCACGAACCGGGACGGCAAGAGCTACGTGGACGTGCTCATCGGCGACGCGGTGCGCACCCGCAGCGTGGTGCGCGGCCCCATGGCGGGCAGTACGGTCGCCATCCTGCACGGCCTGCATGAGGGCGATCAGGTGGTCGTCAGCTCCTATAACAGCTGAGAGGAGGGATCAGCGTGATACGATTCGTTCTTCGGAAAATGCTGCACAAGAAATGGCTCATGGCCGCCCTGCTCATCGGCAATATCCTGTTGGTGGCCATCGCCGCAGGAAGTCCCATGTATACCGACGCGGCCCTCCAGCGGATGCTCACCGGCACCATGTCCGACTACGTGCTGGAAAACGGGCGCTATCCCACCACCGTCTACCTGCTGAGCAACGTCCCGGCGAACTGCAGAGCCGAAAATGCAGCCATCCAATCCTTCCGGGAGGAGGACGCGCTTTCCCTCCGGATGCCGGAGGAGCTGGGTCTCAGCGAAAAGTGGCTGGTGCGCAACGTGTTTCTGGCGGACGCTTCCATCAAGCCGCTGGAAAAGCGCTCCAACTTTGCCTCCAAAAATGTGCGCCTCGGCTGTCTTTCCGGTCTGGAGGACCACGCGAAACTGCTGGCCGGGCGGATGTATGAAGCGCGGACGGACGGGGTGCTGGAAACGGTCGTCAGTCAGAAGGCGCTCATCAGCATGAACCTGCTGCTGGACGAGATGTTCACCGTGGAGAAGCTCACGTGGCCGGACGGGTCGCCCGTTCAGGTGCAGATCGTGGGCGTCTATGAGGCGGCGGATGAAAACGACCACTACTGGTATAAAAGCCCCAGCAGCTATGCGGATCAGCTGTTCATCCAGCGGGACCAGTTCGATGCGCTGACCGGCGACATGAGCGGTCTGCCCTGCAAGATCACGGGCCTGTGGTTCGTCATCATGGACTATGAATCCGTGAGCATCGATCAGGTGGCGGCGCTGCGGCAGGCTTCGGCGGACTACCGGGCCGCCCATAAGCAGAACAGCATGAACGGCGTCAGCTACAATGATTATTTCGCCCCCATTCTGGAAGCCTATATGGATGCGGAGACGCGTATCACCGTCACGCTGCGCATCCTGCAGGTACCCATCTATGCGCTGCTGGCAGCCTTCATCTTCATGGTCACCAGCCAGATCCTGAGCATGGAGCAGAGCGAGATCAGCGTTATCAAATCCCGCGGCGCGGCAAGGCGGCAGATTGTGGGCATCTACCTGCTGCAGAGCGTCATCGTGGCCGCCGTGAGCCTTGCCATTGGCCTGCCGCTGGCATCGCTCGTGTGTCAGGTGCTTGGCTCGGCCAACGCGTTTCTGGAATTTGTCTCCCGCAAGGCCCTCGCCGTGCGGTATACGAAGACCGTGCTGGCCTATGCCTTCGGCGCGGCGGGGCTGAGTATGCTGGCCATGGTGCTGCCCGCGCTGCGCTATGCAAGGCTCACCATCGTGGCGCAGAAGCAGAAGAAGCGCAAGAGCGACCGTCCGTGGTTCCAGCGCTTTTTCGTGGATTTCCTGCTGCTGGCCGTTTCGCTCTATGGGCTGTATACCTTCAATGTGCAGAAGGCGGAGCTGGCGCGGCGGGTGCTGCAGGGACAGGGGCTGGACCCCATCCTCTTCCTCGCTTCCTCCCTGTTCATCGTCAGCCTCGGTCTCATCAGCCTGCGCATCATCCCGGCTTTCAGCTGGCTGGTGTATACCATCGGCAAAAAGCGCTGGAGCCCGGCGCTGTATTCCTCCTTCCTTTGGGTGCAGCGCACCCGCTCCAGTCAGGGTTATATCGTGGCGTTTCTGGTCATCACGCTGGCCATCGGCATCTTCAATGCCCGGACGGCGCGCACCGTGAACACCAACGAGGAGGAGCGCATCGAATACATGGCGGGCGCGGACATCCGGCTGCAGGAACGGTGGACGGATAACCGGGCGGAATCCGCCGGGCCCAACGCGAACCCCGCCTTCAAGCTGCGCTACACGGAGCCGGACTTCGGCAAATATCTGGCGCTGGATGGGGCGGAAACGGTCACGAAGGTGATCTACGACAAAGAGGCCACCTGCTCCACGAAGCTGCAGGGCACCGGGATGGTGGATTGTCTGCTCATGGGCATCAACACGAAGGAGTTCGGCGAGTGCGTGGATTTCAAGACGGAGCTGCTGCCCGTCCACTGGTATGAATACCTGAACGCCATGAGCCAGGACCCCACGGCGGTGCTGGTCTCCAGCAATATGCAGACCATGCTTGGTTACGAACTGGGCGACAGCATCACCTACCGCACACGGGACGGGTTCTCCGCCTTCGGCACCATCTGCGGTTTCGTGGATTACTGGCCGGGCTTCAACCCCGTCACCACCATCATCAACGACGACGAGACCACCACGGAGCTGACGAATTATCTGGTGGTGGGTCATTTCGGCTATATGATGAACGCATGGGGCGCGGTCCCCTATCAGGTCTGGATGAAGGCGAAGGATTCCACCGATTTCATCTATGATTTCGTCACGGAAAACGGCCTGAGCCTCACCTATTTCAGCGACATCTCCGCACAGCTGGTGGAGCTGAAACACGACCCCATCTTCCAGGGCACCAACGGCATTCTGACGCTGTGCTTCGTGGTGGCGCTGGCGCTGTGCGCGGTGCGCTTCCTCATAAGTCGGAGGCCAA
>JAZQQF010000016.1:0-22471 GCA_045628925.1 Oscillospiraceae bacterium
ATGGCGGAGAAGGAGAGATTCGAACTCTCGATACCCTTATGGGGTATACACGATTTCCAATCGTGCGCGCTCGACCAAACTACGCGACTTCTCCACGTACTGCTCGATAGCTTGGTCATTATAAGCGATATTTTCTCCAAAGTCAACTGTTTTTTTCAAATCCGCGGCAGAAAATTCAATCCTTCGTTTCCGCCGCCGCGCCGCCGAACAGCGCCTGCACCGCCCGGTAGCTTTCCAGATTCCCGATGTCATAGCGTCTGCCGGGCATCTCATAGGCGTGCATGGGGCTGTGGGCGCTGAGCCACGCGGCGAAGGAGCCGGGTGCGTCATAGCCGCAGCCGTCCGCCAGTGCTTCCCGCAGACGCTGCGCGTCTTCCTTTTTATAATAGTAGAAGGGCGGCGCGGCAAAGGTCCCCTTCGGTTCTTTGGGCTTCTCCTCAAAGGAGGTGATGCGCCCGTCCGCGTCTTTGGCAAGGATAGCCGTCTTCGGACGCCGGGCTTCGTCCGGCTCAGGATAGCACATGACGCAGCTGGTGCCCTTTTCCGTGCAGAAGCGCAGAAACGCCGCCAGTGAAAAGTCCAGCACGTTGTCTCCCGCCATGACCAACAGATCATCCGGCTCCGGCAGGGTCTCGAAGGCCAGCAGCAGATCCCGCACCGCGCCGAGCCGCGTTTCATTCGTCTCCGTCCCATCGTCCACGACCCGCACGTTCAGCGGCTTTTCCGCCGCCCACGCTTCAAAATGCGCGGCGAATTTATGGTTGGACACGATGACGTATTCATCGATGAGACCGGTCCCGGCCACATCATCGGTAAGCCAGTCCAGAATGGACTTTTCCCCCACCTTCAGCAGCGGCTTGGGGAAGTTCTCCGTCAGCGGATAAAGGCGGGTGGCATAGCCCGCCGCCAGCAGAATGCATTTCATCGGCTTTCCTCCATGGCGGCCACGCCGTCCGCGCTGCGGCAGAGCGCCGCCGTATATTTTTCTTCCAGCGCCGGGAACCGGGCGAGATACTCCCGCTTCACCGTTTCCAGTACCCTGTCCGCCTTGTCCGGGTCCAGCAGGGCCATGCAGCAGCCCTTGAAGCCCGCGCCGGAGAACCTGCCGCCATAGACCCCGTCCGTGCGGCGCAGGCTGTCATACAGCGCTTTCAGCTCCGGTGAGCCGGTCTGATACAGCTCGATGCTGCTCCGCCCGCTCTCAAACACGATCTCGCCGAAGGTCTCCAGATCACCCTTCCGCCATGCTTCCGCCCCGGCCGTGACCCGGGCATTCTCCCCATAGAAGTGGGCGGCGCGCCTGCGCCAGTTTTCCGGCAGACGGTCGGCATACTGCCGGAAGACCTCCTCCGGCACATCCCGCAGGCGGCTGTCAGCATATTTTCCGTATTCCATGCCCGCGAAGGCTTTCAGCGCGTAGGACGCCGCCTTGCACTCGTCCACGCGCATATTGAAGGCGCTGCCCGCGAGGCTGCGCTCCAGCCCGGAAAAGAAAATGCCGATCACGTAGGGCTTCATCTCCGAAGCCGTGGGGATGCACTCGAAGCTGTCATCCTTCGTATCCAGATAGAGCAGCATATCCTTCCGGCACAGCACCTCGCAGCTCTGGTCCAGCTTTCCGCAGCTCACGCCCACGTATTCGTTTTCCGCCTGCTGGGCAAGGTCGATGCGCTGGCGGCTGGACAGGGTGATGCCGTTCAGGCGGCACAGCGCCGTCAGAAACGTAAGGATGACCGCCGCGCTGGAGCTGAGACCGCCCACGGGCAGCTCTCCCTCCATGACGCCCTTCAGCCCCCGTTTCAGGGGGCAGACCCGCCGCAGCATCGCCGCCGCGCCCCGAAGATGGTCGGCCCAATCGCCCACCTTCTTTTCCGGGATGGCGTTCAGGTCCCATACGGCAGGTCCGGCGAAGTTCACGCTCCGCAGGCTGCAGGACCCGTCCTCCGTGGGCGTGTAGACCAGTGCGACGCCCTTGTCAATGGCAAGGCCGCTGATCTTTCCCCACTGATGATCCACGTGCGCCCCCACCGGGCAGACCCGGTAGGGCGTAAAGACGCGGCATTCCGGCTCGCCGCCGAAGACCCGCGCATATTCCCCATAAGCCTTTTCAAAGGACACGGTCATTCCTCCCATTCTTCTTCCCGCCGAAATTCCGGGCGCGTCTCCGCCCCCTCCGGCAGAACGGCATAGTCCCGCAGCGTCAGCCCCCGCAGGTATTTCGTCCAAAGCCCGTAAGCCGGGGCGTCACCGAGATCGTCGATCATGTGCGCGTCGGGATACCGGCCCCGGATGCGCTCAAAGATATCCGCCGGCAGCGGCGGCTTCTCCGAAGGCAGCTGCCCCAGCCGGATATGTTCCAGATAAACGTCCTCGATGGGCTTTTCCGCCGCGCCGAGGAAATAGGAGCCGCGGGGCCCGTTGTGCGTCCCCGCCACGTTTCGGATGACGATGCGCCGCAGCGTTCCCGCTCCGGGCTTCGGGTCGTCGGGCTTCACCCGCCCCCGATCCTCCAGACGCATGAAAAACGGGCTCATGGCGTCCGTAATCGTCAGGTCGGTGAGCAGGAAATCCTCCAGCGTGCCCCCGTCCATCATCTCCAGCGAGACGCCGCTGTCGCAGCGGGGATGCTTCAGGCCGCTGGGGTCCTCCTGCAGCCCGCTGAGCTCGCAGCGGCGCAGCAGCACGTTTCGGAAATCCCCCTGCGTGTCCGTTCCCACCTTGAAGGCGTTGCAGGCGCTGCTGAAGCGGCAATCCTCCACCAGCACCTCATCCAGCACGCTCTGCCCCGCGCCCTTGAAGCAGAGCGCGTCATCGCCGGAAGCGATATCGCAGCCGCGCATCCACACCCGGCGGCAGCCGTCGATATCGCAGCCGTCGTTATTGTAGTTCGCGTGGTTCCGCACCGTAAGGCGCTCCAGCAGCAGATTCTCGCAGTTCAGATAGTTCTGCATCCAGCAGGCCGCGTTCCGCAGCGTAAGGTCATGCACGTAAACGCCCCGGCAGTCGATGACCCGGATGAGGAAGGGCCGCCCCGGCGTTCCCTGAACGGTCTCGCTGCCGGGGAAATTTACGGGACTTCCCTGCCCGTCGATGATCCCCGTCCCGCAGAGGCCGATGTGCTCGCAGCCCTCGGCAAAGATCAGGCTCTGGTGCATCCCCATGCTGGTATCCTGCACTGTAAGGCGCCTTGCGTGCTTTTCCGGGTAATCCGCAAGGTCGGTGCTGCCCAGAAGCCGCGCCTTTTCCCCGATCTGCAGGCAGACGCCGCTGCGCAGCTCCACTGTCCCGCTCACGTAGTCGCCCTTTGCCAGCAGCACGGTGCCGCCCGTCACGGCGGCCCGGTCGATGGCCGATTGAACGTATGCCGTCGCCTTTCCGCTGCCGGGATAACCCATCTCCTCGGGCGTGACGGTCACCGTCCCGAAATCCGGCGGTCTCAGCTCCCGCCGCAGACGCGCGGCCATGGCCTCCAGCCGCGCCGCCAGCTCCGAAGCCCACCAGGGCGTTTCGCAATTTTCCATCATTCGATCTCCCGTATCCCCAGCAGTAACCCCGCTTCGTCCGTGATGAGACGCACGCCGCAGGCCCCCTGCCAGATCTCTTTTCCGTTCACGAAGGCTGCGGCCCGTTTCCCGTCGCTCTCGACGGCGTATTCGCTGCCCCCGTCCCGCTGCGCATAGCGGTAAGGCTTTTCCGCGCTGCCGAGGCTGAACCATACCTGCCCCATGGTTGGCTGCACGCCCCAGATATGGGCGACGTACTCCAGCGCGCTCAGCACCGTGGGCCCATAGCCGTTCTGCGCGTCTTCCGTGCTGCCCGCCGGGATGGGCGCGTGGCTCATCTGCCCCACAAGGCTCGCCCGGCCCGTGAAGGGGTCATACTGCTGGGTGAAGCTCAGCCCGCTCTCGCAGATGGCCCGCAGGAAGCGCTTTCCCAGCTTCGTCACCAGCTTCTCATAGCCGTAATTCTCCAGCGCGTCGATGGCCCGCTGATAGGTGAGGCCCTCGACCTGCCCGGACCAGTTGTTTTCCGGGGCGTTTCGGAAGGCGGGGTCGCTTACCGCCACGCTGGGCAGGGGCAGCTCCGTCCAGAACTCCCGCGGGTCCGTCAGGTGCTGTTCCACGAACGCCGCCGCCATGTCCGGCGCGAAGGAGCCCCAGTACATACAGCGCAGGTTGTTATGCGTCAGGATGGGGATCGTTCTCCCGGTCTTGTCCCGATCGTAGCAGGCGCCCTTCGCTTCGTCCCACAATCCCCGGCGCAGCCTGCGGGCGACGGAATCCGCCTGCTCCCGCCAGTATGCTTCCCGTCCGGACCCCAGCTCGGCGGATATCCTCGCAAGGGTATCCCGGCAGGCATAGGAATAGCTCATAAAATCCATGCTGGCCATGGGCACGGTGTCCTCGTCCTTCGGCGCGTCATCCGTGAGCCAGTAGTTGGGGGCCTTCCCGTAGCGCAGGGCGTTATCCTCGCCGGTATCGTAAACGCACCAGCTTTCCAGCAGCCCGTCCCCATCGGAATCCCGGACGCGCCAGAGATAACCGTCGAAGGCTTCGAGGCAGCTTTCCAGCTCCCTGAGCCACGTTCTGTCCCGCCCCAGCCGGTAATACAGTGCCAGCGCGGGCTTCGGGAAGCAGAAGCCCTGTATCTTATTATACTCCGGTATGAGCTTCCCCTCCGCCCAGCGGATGGAGCCGGGGAGCCGCCCGTCGGCCCGCTGGCAGCGGAGGAAGACCTCGATATTGTTCCTCCCCACGGTCAGGTCCCGCTTGAGGTACATCTCGCCGCCCATGGGCTGCGTTTCCAGCCAGAGTTTTAAGTAGCCTCCGCCCTCCACCAGCACCCGCAGACCGCCGAAGTCCTGCAGATTGCCCTCACACAGCCTTTCCGCCGCATCGTACAGGGCCTGCAGCCGGGTATCCTCCGTTTCAAAGCTCACGCCTGACTGTTCCATGCGCCGCCTCCCGCATTGACCAATATGTATCCTATTTAGCCCGAAACCCGCGAACTTGTCAAGTTTTTTCGCCGTTTTCGCGCCGGAAAGGCCGTCGGTGACCCGAAAAACGGTGCTTGTCAAATCCGGGAAAAACCGATATAATTAATAAATATGTATCATGAACCGAAAGCGAGGACACCGATCATGCAACACAAAACGAGATATCTGCTCTGTCTCCTGCTGGCGCTGGTACTCTGCGCGGGAATGCTGGGGACGGAGCAGCCTGCACAGGCCGCGACCGTGGCGTATTCCGGCACCTGCGGCGATAATCTGACCTGGGAGCTGGACAGCGACGGCGTGCTGACCATCAGCGGCACGGGCGAGATGGATAACAGAGTCCCGTGGCTCAACTACGCGAGTTCCATCTCCTCCGTGCGCTTCCTGGAAGGTCTCACCTCCATCAGTAAAAATGCCTTTTACGGCTGCAGCTCGATCACCGGGGATCTGGTCATCCCCGAGGGCGTCACCTCCATCGGTGAAACTGCCTTCTACGGCTGCAGCCCGATCACTGGGGATCTGGTCATTCCCGAGGGTGTCACCTCCATCGGCAAATTTGCCTTCGAGGGCTGCTCCGGCTTTGATGGGACGCTCACGCTCCCCGAGGGCCTCATCTCCATCGGCGCAAATGCCTTCAAAGGCTGCTCCGGCTTTACCGGCAGCCTCACGCTCCCTGCAAGTCTCACCTCCATCGGCGAAAGCGCCTTTTCCGGCTGCTCCGGCTTCACCGGCAGCCTCACGCTCCCCGCAAGCCTCACCTCCATCGAGCGAAACACCTTCTACCACTGCACAGGTTTCAACGGGACGCTCACCATTCCCAATACCGCAGGCTCCATCGGCATGTGTGCCTTTGAGGAATGCACCGGCTTCACCGGCACCCTCATCATTCCCGGCAGCATCGCCTCCATCGACGGTTACGCCTTCATGGGCTGCTCCGGCCTGACCGGCCTCACCATTCAGAACGGGGTCACCTCCATCGGCACGCTTGCCTTTGAGGGCTGCACCGGATTGAAAGGCAGTCTTGTCATACCCGATAGTGTGACCTCGATCGGCAGCAGCGCCTTTGACGGCTGCTCCGGCTTCGATGGCAGCCTCGTTCTTTCCGCCGGTCTCACCAAAATCGGCAACGACGCCTTTTACTACTGCTCCGGCTTCATCGGTGATCTGGTCATTCCCGAGGGCGTCACCTCCATTCCGCTTAATGCTTTTGTGGGCTGCAGCGGCTTCACCGGCAATCTTCAGCTTCCAGAAGGTCTCACCAAAATCGGCGAGTCCGCTTTTGCCGGATGTTCCGGTCTGAACGGCAGCCTCGTTCTCCCCGAAAGCCTGACCGAGATCGGGATGCATGCCTTCGAGAACTGTACGCACCTCACGGGGGACCTCATCATCCCCGGCAATGTCACCTGCATCAATCGCAACGCCTTTCTAAACTGCACCGGTCTGAACGGAAAGCTCGTTCTCTCCGAAGGCGTTTCCAGGATCGACGACAATGCCTTCCAGAACTGCACCCACCTCACCGGCGACCTGATCATCCCTTCCAGCCTCACTGCCATTCCCAGCCACGCTTTCGCCGGCTGCTTACGCCTGAACGGCAAGCTGGTCATCCCCGACACTGTGACCTCCATCGGCAACAACGCCTTCTCCGGCTGCTCCAGTCTCACCGGCGAGCTGGTCATCCCCGACAGCCTTACTTCCATCAGCAACTCCGCGTTTATGAACTGCGCCGGTCTGACGAAGCTCACGCTGCCCGACAGCATCACCTCCATCGGCAGCAACGCCTTTGATGGCTGCAGCGGCTTCACCGGCAGCCTCGTCCTCCCGCAAAATCTCACCGCGCTCGACGAAAGCGCCTTTGCCCGCTGCTCCGGCTTCACCGGCAGCCTTACCTTCCCCGAAACCCTTACTTCCATCGGCAGCAGCGCCTTTGATGACTGCAGCGGCTTCACCGGCGACCTGATCATCCCGGAAGGCATCACCTCGCTCAGCCAGCTCGCCTTTCGTAACTGCTCCGGTCTGGATGGACAGCTGGTCATCCCCGACACTGTGACCTCCATCGGCCGCGGCGTCTTTTCGCGCTGCTCCGGTCTCACCGGTGAACTTACCCTTCCCGACGGGCTCACTTCTATCGGCGAAGGCGCCTTTGAGGGCTGCCGCGGCTTCACCGGCGAGCTGGTCATCCCGGAAAAGGTTCCCTCCATCGGCAAAAGCGCCTTTGGCGCCTGCAGCGGCTTCACCTCCGCCGTCATCCCCGGCAGCGTCACTTTCATCGGAGACTACGCCTTCTCCGGCTGCAGTGCGCTCACCACCCTCCGCTTTGACGGCCTTCAGAATACCTGGGATCGGCTCAAAACATACGCGGGTGTGCCTGCCGGCGTGAATGTCATCCTGGCGCAGGCGCGCGGCAGCTGCGGCGAAGATCTCACGTGGACGCTCTATACGGACGGGCCGCTGGTCATCCACGGCACGGGTGCGATGAGCGACAGCGTTCCCACCTGGAGCAGCTACAAGTCGGATATCACCTCTGTCACCTTCCCGAAAGGGATCACCACCATCGGCCGCACCGCCTTTCAGGACTGCACCGCACTGCGCGGAACGCTTGAGATCCCCGACGGCGTGACCGGCATCGGCTACAAAGCCTTCGCGGGCTGCACCGGTCTCACCGGACCGCTGGTGATACCCGACAGCGTTGCCTCCATCGGCGGATATGCCTTCGACGGCTGCTCCGGCCTTTCCTCTGCCGTTCTCTCTGACGGCGTGACAGACATCGGGACCGGCGCTTTCCGGAACTGCTCCGGCCTCACCGGCGCCCTTGTCATCCCTGACCGGGTCTCCTCCATCGCCCAGTATGCCTTCGCGGGCTGCACAGGTCTCCCCAAAGTCAGCTTCCCCGACGGGCTGACCAGCATCGGCAGCTATGCGTTCTCCGGCTGTTCCGGTCTTTCCGGAACGCTCAGCCTCCCCGATGCGCTCACCAGCATCGGCAGCTACGCGTTCGAGGGCTGTGCGAAACTCAGCAGGCTCAATCTCCCTGACGGGCTGACCGGCATCGGCAGCCGTGCGTTCTCCGGCTGCAGCCGCCTGACCGCCGTCCTCATTCCCGACAGCGTTGACACCATCGGCGCGGACGCTTTCTGCAGCACGACGCACCTTCTGAAATTCCAGCCTGCCGTCGACCCCACCTGCACCGACGCGGGCAACACCGCCTTCTATACCTGCCTCCACTGTGAGAAGCGCTTCACCGATGCGGAAGCCCGCAGCGCGGCCGCGGCTGGCAGCTGGATTCTCCCCGCCGCCGGGCATTCCCTGACAGAGTGCCCCGCCGCCGAACCTACCTGCACCGAAGACGGCCATGCAGCCTGCTGGGTCTGCGATGTCTGCGGCAGATACTTCTCCGATGCAGCCGGTACAGAGGAGCTTGAAGCGGAGAGCCGGATCCCTGCGACCGGGCACAGCCTCATCAAACACTCTGCTTCTGACGCTGCCTGCACCAAAGACGGCAATTCCGCCTATTGGAGCTGCTCCGCCTGCGGCAAGTTCTTCTCCGATGCGGAGGCGACCGCCGAGATCGCAGCGGGCAGCTGGGTCATCTCTGCCCACGGTCATGCACTCACCGCCCATTCTGCTTCTGATGCCACCTGCACCAAAGACGGCAGTTCCGCCTATTGGAGCTGCTCCGCCTGCGGTAAGTTCTTCTCCGATGCCGAGGCGACCAATGAGATCGAGGCGGACAGCTGGGTCATCCCTGCGCCGGGCCATGACCTCACCGAGCATCAGGCCACCGGTCTCACCTGCACCGAGGACGGCACCGCCGCCTACTGGACCTGCTCTCGCTGCTCCGGCAGTTTCGCCGACGCGGATGGGAAAAACCGCATCGAGGACGGCGGCTGGATCCTGCCCGCTTCCGGGCACCTGCTCTCCGCCCATCCCGCCCACGATGCCACCTGCACCGAAGACGGCAATGCCGCTTACTGGGCCTGCTCCGCCTGCGGAAAGTTCTTCTCCGATGCCGCCTGCACGGCTGAGATCGAATCGGGCAGCTGGGTCATCTCCGCGCCGGGCCATTCTTTTACCGAACACAAGGCCGTTGAAGCCTCCTGCACGGAGGACGGCAGCACCGCCTATTGGAACTGCTCCGCCTGCGGCGCGTTCTTCGCGGACGCGGAGGGCAAAAACCGCATGGAGGACGGCGGCTGGATCCTGCCCGCATCCGGGCATCTTCTCTCCGCGTGTCCCGCCCATGCCGCCGCCTGCACAGAGGACGGCAGCACCGCCCATTGGGCCTGCAGTGCCTGTGGTAAGTGCTTCTCCGACGCAGCCTGCACCGAGGAGCTTGAAGCTGGCAGCTGGATCATCCCCGCGACCGGGCATACACTTACCGGGCATCCGGCCACCAGCGCAACCTGCACCACTGACGGCAATGCCGCCTACTGGAGCTGCTCCGAATGCGGCAAATTCTTCTCCGACGCCGACGCGACTTCCGAGATCTCAGAAAACAGCTGGGTCATCCCCGCGCTCATTAAGCCCACGGACGTTCTCGTAGGCGACGTGTCCGGTGATACGTCCGTCAACGCCAGGGATAATATCCTCCTCGCCCGGTATATCGCCGGGTGGTCGGGCGTCGCGGTAGACATGGCCGCCGCCGACGTGAATATGGACGGCAAGGTGAACGCCAAGGACAACATCATCCTCGCCCGACATATCGCAGGCTGGACCGGGTATGAAAACCTTCCCTATCTGGATTGAGCAAACCCCGCCATACGTGCTGCGCCTCCCGGTTCTCCGGGAGGCGCCTTTTCTTGACGGGGCAGAGAAATGCGGGTATCATATTCACCGGAGGGTGAGAAAATGGATTATGCAAAGCTGGAGGAAGCGCTCTGCGCCTTCCCTCTCTGTCAGTATGAATGGATTGACACCTCGGAGCTGCTGTTTTCGGAGCGCATCCGCATGGTCTGCGAGCAGGAATGCCCGATGTACGGGAAAAGCTGGGCTTGTCCCCCGGCGGTGGGCACGGTGGCGGAATGCGAGGCGCGCTGCCGCAGCTATCCCAAGGCGCTGATGTTCACCACCGTCACCGAGGTGCGGGATATCGCCGATCTGGAGGAAACGCTGGCCACCCGCGCCCCCCACGAGGAGATCACCCGGCAGATCGCCGCGCTGGTACGTGAGGAATGCGGGGACGTGCTGGTACTCAGTACGGAGGCCTGCGCCTTCTGCGAGCATTGCGCTTACCCGGACGCGCCCTGCCGCCACCCGGAGCGGATGTTCCCCTGCGTGGAGAGCCACGGCATCATCGCCACCGCCATCGCGGAGGCCCACGGCATTGAGTTTTTCAGCGGCAATATCGTCACGTGGTTTTCCCTCGTCTTCTTCCGGGATTGAGAGCTGCAGGAAATTTCAAATTTTTCCGGAAACGGGGCAAAAAGCCCTTGACATTTCGGTTTTTTTATAGTACACTACGCTACGCTGATTTGGCGGCGTAGCTCAGTTGGCTAGAGCATGCGGTTCATCCCCGCAGTGTCACCGGTTCGAATCCAGTCGCCGCTACCATCGCCTTCCCAGCCGGGGAGGCAAATCGGCCCGTTGGTCAAGTGGTTAAGACACCGCCCTTTCACGGCGGTAACATGGGTTCGAGTCCCGTACGGGTCACCATTGGAGGCTTAGCTCAGCTGGTTAGAGCGCATGCTTCACACGCATGAGGTCGAGAGTTCGAGTCTCCCAGTCTCCACCAACGAAAACGCAGCAGATTTAGATGAATCTGCTGCGTTTTCGTTATGTCCGAGTTTTGATGTCTGACATTTTTGTAATGTGGGGGGTGGGGGGAAATCGGGGGTTGACCCATAAAGGAAATGGGCAGTAACGTGCGGGAAGGTGACGCAGATTTGTGCGACAGAAAAGAAATGCCAAGGCAAATCTTCCCGCTATACAAGAATGTCCCACCGCAGGAAATCTAGACTTGATGAGTTTCTACTTGCCGGATATACTATTCTTGTTAGTTTTACAAAGCGCACGAGGAGATTTCTGTATTCTGCATATAAACTATAATTACAGATGACTACAAACGGACGCAATAAGCAATTTGCCCTCTTATCTTGATATTGAAAATCCAAATGAATATTCCGTGGGAGGTTGTGTATATCATGGAAACATCATTGTTGATAAACACTTTAAAGAACCCATACTTTTACATAGGAGGTATTGTCGCGCTGCTTTGCACGGTATTGTTCTACGCACTACGTCAAAGAAATAACACTTTGCATAAAAAACAGGCAATCACAAGGTGCATTAAGTTCGCGCGAAAACTTGAGGTTGCCAAAGAGAATACGAAGAGCTAGAAAAGCTAAAACAATCCATTGATAAATCAAACTACAACACACTTATCTATCGAAATCTAGTCGTATATGTTGGGGTACTGCTGTCCATCTACGGCTATTCCGAACCTCGCATGATTAACATAAGAAAATTAGCTGCCGAACTATTCGGCTCAAATACAATTTGGAATGCTCGATATTTAGCCGCTGAGTTGCTGCTGGCTTCATCCTTGAAGTTCCTATACAATACTGAAGGTGGAGCTAAAGTCCCTTTCCACGACATCATAGATAAAAATCCAAACTATCAAAACAAGTATGGTTTTTATGCCGATTCTGCCGTGCTTGATTTGGCAATATTACTATCAGACTCGCTATATGACGATGATGCAACAAACGAAAATATATGGAATCGAAATGGAAATGGATTTTTAAAGTAGCTTTCGGTATCAATAGCCTAAATTATGCTCGACAACTCTGCCGAGAAGAAATACACTCCCCGCACTTTGAGAGACTGTGTCAAAATGTGGGGAGCGGTTTTACTTTTCACATCCTCCCGTCCACCACCTCCCCGATCTTCACCGCCGCGTCCCGCTTCATCCGCCCCGCCCCGGCACCATATTCATTCCGCCCTGTTCGAGAAAATACAGCAAACACCGCACGGACGTCATTACCGTCCGTGCGGTGTGATTTGATGCAGATGATCCCCACGGGATTTTTCATCCGCTTCCGTTCTGAATTAAGTGACAGACGCGATCGTCCCCCGTACGCGGTTTTTCAAGCGTTCCCGGTTCTTTCAAACCGAAGCCACGAATCATCGAGGGGCGACTGGATGACGACGGCGTCTTCATTCGTTTCGCCGTGGCCGTTCAGCGTCTCAAAGCTCACGTCTCCGACGGTGATCCGCAGGGATTCCGCCGCGTCATACCGCCACGCTCCATTGTGGAACAGGAAAACGTAGGTTCCTTCGCTCTCTCCGGCCGGGAAGCCCACCGCCTCCGCCAGCTGCTGTGACAGATCCAGCGCCACGGTCTCCCCATCGCCGTTGAAGGTGAGCGTCCCCAGTTCGGAAATGTAGCTGCCGTTCAGCGGGGGCGGCTCCGGTGTGCCCGGGTCGGGCGGATCATCCCGTCCGCTGCAGGCTGCCAGCAGAAAAACCAGCAGCGCTGCCAAAACCAGCGTTCTGATACGAATGTGTTTCATCGTGTTTACCCTCCCGATCCCTTTCTTTTCGCCGCAGCGCTCACAGCGCCTCTGCCCCTCACGGAGCACCGTCCCGCAGTCCGGAAAAATCCTCTTCTCCGCTCTCTGCTTTGCCGCTTGCCTGCCTGCAGGGCGAGATTACCACATTCTGTGCATATGTGTCAATATCGGGGGAGCTATGCCCGCCCCGGTCTCCGCCGCCATCCGCAAAACGTGCGCCCGAAGGAACCCGCAGCATTGCAGGCCCCTTCGGGCGTTTTGATCTCGCACGGTTCTCTTCGATGCCGCTGCCTACCGCAGATAGCTCTCCACGGTTTCCGGCGTGATCGCGGCAATATCCCCGACGATCTCCATCGGCAGGGCCTGCATCCGCTGTTCCAGCAGGTCGCGGAAAGCATTCTCATCCGCCGCGTCTGTCACGCAGGCGTCAGCCAGCTCGTCCATACGGAGCTGCAGCTTCAGGATCTCCAGATACGCCCCTTCACTCAGCCCATTCTCCCGGAGATACGCCTGAAAGGCTTCCCCGCCGCCGAAGTGCTCCTTCGCCTCCCGCAGCAGGTCTTTCTCCTTCAGCTTCACCCGCACACCCTGCTCCCGCAGCAGTTTCTCCACCGCTGTCTGCAGCGTAAGCTGCTCCTGCGCCATTTCCCGCAGCAGCCCGCAGTACTCCTCCCGGAGCGCCGGGTCCGAAAGCACGTCCGCTTCCGGCAGCCCGCGCTGCTCCATATCCGCCCGCAGGCGAATGCGGCTGTACTGATAGGCGGCGGCATACTGGCTGCGCTGACAGGGCGCCCGGTCGATCATCAGGATATCCGGAT
Source organism: Oscillospiraceae bacterium (assembly GCA_045628925.1). Classification (GTDB taxonomy): domain Bacteria; phylum Bacillota; class Clostridia; order Oscillospirales; family Oscillospiraceae; genus UBA1774. The sequence goes on from JAZQQF010000016.1 coordinate 13,320, forward strand.
CCGCTGCGCAGGCGCACAGCAGGATCAGAGCGCATATCGGCAGCATCAGCAGACATTTTTTCAGCTTCATCGTTCTCTCCGCAGAAAGCCCCCGACCAGACGGTACGCCGCCGGTCGGGAGCGATCCTCATCACTGTATTTTAGAATAACGGTACAGGAAGGTCACGATCTGAGCCCGGTCGCAAAGCTGTTCCGGGGAGAAGGTGTCGGCAGAGGTTCCCTTAGTGACGCCCGTTTCCGCGGCCCACGCCACGGCGCCGGCGTAGTAGCTGTCTGCCGATACGTCCGCAAACTCGCTGCTCCCCGCCATGTCCGCCTGCGCGAATCGTGCAAGGAAGGTGACCGTCTGCGCCCGGGTGCAGACCGCATCCGGGTCAAAGGTCTCCGCCGAGGTGCCGACGGTGACGCCCGCTTCCACGGCCCACGCCACAGCTTCCGCATAATAGCTGCCCGCAGCCACGTCGACAAAGTCCGCAGGTTCCGCCGCTTCGGGGCAGCCGGCCATGCGCCACAGGAAGGTCACGATCTCAGCGCGGGTGCAGGGCTTCTCCGGCGCAAAGGACGTTGCCGAAACGCCGTTCGTAATGCCGTTTTCCACCGCCCACGCCACAGCTTCCGCATAATAGCTGTCCGCCGGAACGTCTTCAAATACGGGGCGCTTCACTTCCGGCTCCTCCGGTTCCACGGGCGGCAGCGGCGGCACGGGGATATACGGCGGCAGCGGCGGGGTCTGCGGCTTTTCCACCGTTACGGTGCAGGTGACCGTCCGCAGCAGCGCGGAGGGCAGCAGCGGATCCTCATAGCTGCCGATGCTTCCGTCCTCGCTGCGGGCCGCATAACCCGCCGTGTTGGGCGTGACCAGCATGGTCAGCTCCGCCGTTCCGGGCGAGACCGCCGTGATGCCGCATTCTCCCGCGGCCGCGACCGCATCACCGCTGACCGTCATGGTATAGCGCAGGCCGTCCGTTTCCAGCCCGTCCGCGGTGGGCTGCGGCAGCAGGAAATCGCCCACCTCCATGGTCACGTCCGCAAGGGTCACGCCGTCCATCAGTTCTTCATAGCGCTCCGGCGCGGAACGGACCAGCGCATCCTCAACGCTTGCCGTTCCCACACGGATGATGGCCGCAGCCGTTTCCGTGATGAGACCGTCTGCCCGGGTCTCCGTGAAGGTCTCCTCGGGGAAGTCCGCCTCCAACAGCACCGTGATCTCGCGGCCCGGCGCCAGATCGAAGGCCTCGCTTTCGCGCACGGCATCGCCCACGATGGCCTGAACGGTAAGCCCCTTCAGTTCCGCGCCGGACGGGTTCCGAACGGTCACGGTATAGACCGCCCGGTTCCGCTCCGTCACGGTGCGGACGACGCCGGTGATCTCCGCTTCGCCACCCTGATCGCAGGTAAATTCCGTTTCGCCCAGCAGTTCATCCTTCCGGGCTCCGTCGCCCACGACCTCCACGCGCAGCCGAAGGCCGCTGCGGTCTGTGGGCAGCCCCGTCAGCTCCACCGCCGCCATGCATTCGGAATAGGCGGGGATGCCGTCCGCAAGCTCCGTCCGGCCAAGGGAGACCCACGCGCCGTCCTGCTCGCAGAAGACCTCCGCATGGAGGACCGTGTCGCTGAGATAATACAGGTTTTTCAGGTTCAGGAGCAGCTGGAAACCATCCTCCGCCGCGCCGATCTCATCCGGATTCTCCGGCGTGATCTCCACGCCCACCTGATTCCGGACATTGAACGAGCGCTCATAGGTACCCACCGAGAGCCAGCAATGCTCCGCATCCGGCATGACGGTCGTTCTGCCGCCCACCTCGCCGATGATGCAATCCGCGCACAGGCTGGCACAGACGATCTGGCCCAGATTGTTGCAGGCGCTGTCCTGCGCAAGGATGTTCAGCCCCGGATCGTCGGTGATCTGGATATAGGGCCACCATTCGCCGTTCCAGAATTCCACGATCTCACCGTCGATCATTCCCGGCACCAGTTCATAGCAGCGGGTCTTGGCATAAAGCTGCCGCTCTGCATACTGGTTTTCGGGGAGCGCAGCCTCCGCGTCGGTCGCCTGCAGGCCATTAGCGTAGGTCATGCCAGGCTCCGTATAGGTCAGCACTTCAAATTCATCGTCCCAGTCCAGCGAGTAGGTATCGTAGGTCTGCTCCACGGTCTCGCCGCTTTCGTCCTGTTTGACCTTCTTCGCCACCACGATCTCCTCCTGCGCCAGCGCCTCGGGCAGGCGGTTTTCCAGCAGACAGGGGACCGATTCGCTGCCGTTCGTCAGCGTGCCCATCCAGATGTGATCGAAGATATCTGTCAGCTTCAGATCGGCAATGGAGCCGTCGCTGGCATAGAACAGCCGCATTCCGCCGTTCGTGACGGAGATGGTGGGCTGGTTTTGGGTCGTGGCATTCTTCGTCAGGCGGAAGGCGGGGTATTCCAGCGCATCCGTAAAGTCATAGACCTTCAGGAAGATATCCCGGTCCTCCAGCGTGGATTCCGCGCCGTCATAGTCCACCACGTAGGCGAACACGCCGAAGTCCTTTCCGTAGTCGTGATAGTCCGAAGCCGACATACTGACGATGCGGCTCCTGTCCGCCAGTTGATAGAGTCCCACGTCAGCCGCGGTCGGTTCCTGCGTCCAGATGCCCATACCGCGGGTATCGTCCGGCAGGCCCGCCGCCTCGTCGGCGGTCAGGAACAGGCCAGCGTTTTTGATATCAGCGAAGGTGTTGAAGTCCATGAAATACTGGCCGTAGAAATTCCGCTCATAGGCTTCCATCTGCGCCGTATCTCCGCCGAACAGATCGGAAAGGTAGGCGGGATCGTAGGCGTCGTTCCATCCGCCCGCCGCGAAATCGTAGACACGGAAACCGTAAGCCGAAGAAGCGTTCAGCAGGTCGCCCACCAGCAGATTTTCCCCGCTGGGCTGATAGAGGCTCTTGCGGTAAAGGGCCAGCATCTGTTCGCTGCCCGCTCCATCGCGGTAATAGACGATCTGCGCGTCGATATCGCCGCTCGTGTCGGCGTCGGTCTGCTTCGTCAGCTCCTGGATCGGGCCGAGGGTAGCGGTGGGGATATCGAAGATCGCCGTGCGGAGCTTGCGCCCGTTCAGCCGCTCCACAGGGTCGGTGCTGGCAGGGTCGCCCACGTAGGTGCTCCACGAAAGGATAAGCCGGTCGTCGCCCATCCACGTCACGCTGTGGCTGTCGTCGCCATTGGAATCCGGGTCCACCGGCTGGGGCACGCTCCACACGTCATCCTGCAGCACGCAGTAGTAGAGGATCAGCGTATCGTCGCTGCCGGGCTTCCGGTCCAGATACAGCAGGAAGGCCTGCGGCGCGCCGTTTGCTTCCTGAAGGCAGTCGCAGAGGACCTCCACGATAGGCCGCGGCTCGAAGTTCACGTTGGTGATCAGCTTCTGCTCCGCGCCGCCATGCAGGATGCCGGGCGTTTTCTGCACGTTTGAATGCAGCTCCGTCTCCAGATCGTCGGAAGTGATGGTGTCGTAGCGCACGTCCTGACCGGCGCCCATCAGAAGGCCGCCGTTAGCATAGGAGAACATATTGTAGCTCTTTTCGGCCAGCGTCCATTCCTTCTTGATAAGGCCGCCCAGCAGCTTCATCTGCAGCTTTGCCGAGAGCTTCACGCCGCCGGAGCCGGTATGCCCGGTGGTGAACACCATGTCGAAGGCGGCGGAGCCGGTGAGGCTCACGCTGGCAAGGCTCTCCGACAGGAGCGCGGCGGAAACGGTCAGGGATACCGTGGGCCGGATCATGAGCTTGCCGTAGACCGAGATCTCCCGGTTGATATCCTGATTGCCCTTTTTCGCCCCCAGCAGGTTGATGGAGCCGCTGTCGCCGATATAGCGGTAATCCGGCTGGCCGGGATTCTGATAATAAGGCTCGAAGCCGAGAATGGCGGTGATATCGCCGCTGAGGGAGGCCTTGATGCCCAGCTTGATGCCGATAGGTGTCATGTAGGAGTAGCTGGCGGAGGCGTCGGCCGCGACCTTGCCCACCACGAGGAACTCCATGAAGTACCAGCGGTCAGCCTGCTCGTCGTAGCCCATCTGCAGGCTGACGGCCATGCTGATCTCCACCTTGATACCGGCGGCAAACTCGCTGCGGCTCTTCTTGCCGTCCTTGCCGGTGTCCACCATCTCTTCCGCCGCGGCCTCCGCTTTTTTCACGCGCTCCGCGTCGGTCTCCGCTTCGGCCTCCGGATCGTCCCGCAGCTCGGCAGCGGCCACATCTGCTGCCGTGGGCATGGTTTCGACGTTGTCCAGTTCCGAGGCCGCCTGCCGCACGTCGTCCTTTGCGGCTTCCGGCCCGGCATCCCCGGCCTTTTTATCCTTGTCGTCCTTGGGCTTGTATTTCTTGGAATAGTTGGCGTTCCAGCCCCATGTTATGGTCTTGGTGCGCACGCCGTCCTCGGTGCCGTCCACCGTTTTGATGCCGGCAGCCTTCATACCCGCACCGGCGGCCTTGTCCAGCGTGGTCACAAGGCCCAGATCGAAGCTGGCGTCGATCCGGTCAAAGAAATCGAACACCACGCCCGCCTGCGGCGGCAGGAAGGAGTTCAGCACGCTCACGTAGCTGAGGGCGCTGGTGAAATGGAAGCCGGACTGGTGGGTGAGATAGGCCATGCCGAACTGGTCATAGACCGTGATCTCAAAATAGTCGCCCGCCAGCACGTTCTCGCTCATGGGGTTGAAGCTGTAGTCGCTGTCGCCGTTCTTCCAGCCCGCCAGCGAATCCTCCGTGCGCAGGACCCACTCCCGGTTCTGGGTGGCATAGGCTTCGTAGGCCGCCGCAAAGGTCCCGTCCTTATGGCGGCGCACAACCTCCACGCGGGAGGGGTCGATGCCGGACACGGCGGGCACCACGCGGAAGCTGAAGCGCATTTTCTTGTCCTTCACTTCCGTATAGCGGGTACCGGCGCTGAGGCTCGTGCTGCCCTCGCGGACGGAGAAATCCGTCACGTCGAAGGTGTCGTATTCATCCAGATAGGTCACGTGATAGGAGTTGACACCCACGGTGTCCGTATACACCCGCCCGGCATAGCTGAAGGAAACGCTGTAAAGCTCGCCGCCGTAGAAGGTGCCGGACTGCAGCTCCCAGCAGCCGTTTTCATCGGTGACGGTCTCCATCCCGTTCACGCTGACCTTCACGCCGCCCAGGAATTTCAGCGTGGAGGCGCCGCCGAGGGAATGGGAGATCACGTCGCCGCCGGTGAGGGCGACCTGCCCGAACAGGGTCTGATAGGACTGGCCGGGGTCGTCCATGAGCGCGGCGATCTCATAATACAGCTGCGAGCTGCCGATGACCTTGGGCACATAGGTGAAGGTATTGCCCACGTAGGTAAGACGATTGCCGCCGTAGAGCGCCTGCACCTGACTGCCCATGGCCTCATATTCCGCCTGATCGATAACGCCGTCCCGGTTGGTGTCGCCGGTGAAGTCCTGCCACGTCACCTTCAGGCGCATCCCCTCCGCCGGTTCCTCGGTGGGGATGAAATACAGGTCGTAAGGCTCGATGCCATAGGGGGAGATGACGATCTCGGTGCCCCGGGCAAGGCCCTTCTCCAGCCCGGTATACTGGGCGTACTGTCCGTCCTCATAGCCCACCACGCCGAAGCTCTGCGCCGTGAGCGAGCCGGGCCGGGGCGCGACCGTCACGGAAATGGAGGGCGTCATCACGGAGATGGTAATGCAGTTGAACAGGCCCGTGGGGGTATAGTACAGGTGGCCCGGCACGTCCGCGCCGTAGTTATAGGCGCTGCGGGTATAGGCCATCCGCTTAAAGCCGCGATACTGGTCAATGGACACCAGCCACACATCCCGCAGCGTCGCCGCAGCGTCCTTCACGTAATCGGCATAGCGGTCGGGGTCGGCTTTGTTTAACTTATCATCGATCTGCCACGTGCGGTATGATCCGTAATTACAGGAGACTGCGTCCCAGCCGCGCACCACCAGATCGGCGGTGCCCACGGTGTCCAGCTCGATCTGATCCAGTCGGCCGGTGACGATCACGTTCTCCGGCAGGAACCGGCCCTCGTCATCCGTAAAGGTGCTCTGCGCGAAGCGGATGCCCTCCGCCAGCTGCGGGATCGTGTAAGCCGGCTTCTGCCGGTAAACGGGCAGGATCTTATAGCCGCGGGTGCTGCCGTCCTTCAGGATGCAGTTGGCACCGATGGTCTCACCGGTGTAATAGTCCTTATACTTGCCGTCATACAGGTCGCGCAGGCTGAAAGAGGTCCGGTTCAGATAGTAGTAGCTCTGGCCGCTGCCGGACTGGATGCGCTCGAATTTCACGCCCCAGAGGTAGATGCCGTCCATCTCGGTCTGCGTCAGACCGTAATCGAAGACCGGCTCCACCTCGATGATATCGCCGTCATAGAAGGTGCCTCTGGTGTCGCCCGTGGTGAGGCGCATGGAACCGGCGTGGAAGCTGTAATCCCTGGTCGTATTGTCGGCCAGCCGGATCTTCTGCGGAATGGCAGCGCCGACCGCCGTGTAGATCACAGGCGTGATGGTGGCGTCGCTGTCCCACGATCCGGCCTCCACAAAGAACGGCTCGTAATACAGGTCGATATTTTCATAGAGATAGCCGTTGGTGTTGGTGCAGCCGCTCTCGCCCTTGCTGGTGAAGGTCAAAAGGGCATTGGAGGTGCGCATACCGGAGGAAAGTCCCACCGTGGTGCTTTCGCTGTATTTGCCGTAGCGGTTATACAGGCTGTAGCCATTGACGGACAGGTCGTTATACATCGTGTTGTGATAGCCTGTTTTTTTTCTGCAGCCGCTCTTATATGTATACGATGTACCGTCGCTGTTCTCGCCGGAGGTGAAGCCGATCTTCTCCACCAGCGTCAGGTCCAGCCTGCCGCCGTCTGCGCCGACCAGCTTGACGGCGCCGTGATTCACATAGAAGATACCGTTCTCCGTCCTGCAGCTGCCCGAAAGCGCCTGCCCGGTCACGCTCAGTTTCACGGTCTCCTTTTTCGCACTTGCGCCCAGCAGCTCCACCGTATCCTGCTCAAAGCTGCGCACGGTATACTGCGGCTCCAGCAGGATGCGCACAGCGGCGCTGCCGTCCTCCGTGCTGACGGTGAACCACCGTTCTTCCTCCAGCGGATGCTGCAGGATGCGCACGGTCAGCCTTTGGGCGGTCTGCCCCTGTGAGAAAACAAGCTCTTCAAAGAATGCTTCATAGTCCCGGTCCGCGGCTGCGCTGCCCTCGGCCGTTCCGACGCAGACGGTGCCGGTCCGCTCCGTCCCCGTCAGGCGCTGCAGCTCCAGCGTGATCTCGTCCGTTTCGGGGCCGACGCTTACCGTTTCCTCCGTGAAGGCAAAGGTCGCCGCTTCGCTCTCCTCATTGTCCACGATGTTCATATAGCCGGTGGGGTTCTCGGAGATCGCGCAGTTCACCGGATGGGAAAGCACGAACAGGACCTGCTCGTCATCCTCGGAGAGCAGGTCGTCCACCGTGTAGAAGCGGAGGATCTTCCGGTATTCGCCGGGCAGGAAGGTCAGAACGGTCTCATGTCCCGCCAGATCGTCATACATCTCCGCCGCGGCGCTTTCAAAGGCCTCCAGCGTAACCCGGTCGTCCGCCTGCCAGTCGTAGGCGTCCATATCCCGGCCGGTGGTGAGCAGCACCGCGTCCTGCAGGCTCGTCACGCCGCCTTCGGGCAGAAGGTAAGCTTCCGTGTCCGCCGCAGCGAAATACACGTCGTCCTCCTCCGCAGGCTCCGCCGAGACCGGCACGCCTTCGATGAGCAGCGGCGCGTTCTCATTCTGAGGGATCTCCTCATCAATGAGGCCGTTTTCCACCTCGATATAGTAGTCCGCGCCGTACCGTGCGGAAACGTCCACCGCCTTGAAGATGACGGACGCCTCCTGCTCCGTATTGCCGCGCCGGACGATGGCAAATTCCACGAACGGGATGCCCTCGCCCGTCTCCATCCGGGCGGTCAGGAAGTCGAACATCCCGTCCGGATAGACTTCCGCCGAAACGGAGGCGGCCAGCCCGGCGGCAAATTCCGCCTCGCTGACGCTGTCATCGGCCAGAACGCCCAAAGGCAGCAGTTCCAGCACCATGAGCAGGGTCAGCAGCAGGGATAGAACGCGTTTTTTCATAGCAGTTACCTCTCTTTATGTTCTGAGACCTTCCGATCCCGCAGCTGTCGGATGATGAGCCACACCGCGCCCACCACGACCATCAGGACGCAGTGCAGCGCAAGGATGGAGACATTGCCAAATACCTTTTGATTATCCCGCAGAAATTCCAGAAAGAAGCGGGTCACGCCGAACAGGATAAGGAACAGCGGATAGACCCGCCCGTCGCTGTCATACTTCCGCTTTTTCGCATACAGGGCGCAGACGGCAAAGACCAGCAGGGCCGCCAGCGCTTCCAAAATCTGATTCGGGAACAGGATCGCATCGAACTGCGGGTTCCAGATGCCCTTCTCCGCCGGGAAGCCATAGCAGCAGCCCGCGAAGCTGCAGCCCAGATGGGCGATGCCCTGACTGAGGGAGCAGCCCGGCGCGATGTAGTCCACCACTGTCCGCGGCCGGAGCTTCAGCAGCTTTGCCAGCGCCAGCCCAATGAGTGGGAACCAGATATAGCCGCGCACGATATTGTGGGAGCCCCAGCGGGTGAAGCTGCTTTCGATCCAGAACAGAACGTACAAAAGCCCGTATGCCACCGGCCAGACCACGGCGGAAATGACGAGCCGTTTGCCCGTCGGGATGCCGTAGCGCTTCCCGCTCCATAGATTGTACAGCAGCCAGCCCACGAAGCTCAGCACCAAGAACGCGTTGTAGACTGCGTTGGAAAGGCCCCGCTCTGCCAGATACCGAATCAATGTATTGATCATCTTATCCTCCGGCCTGCCGTAAACTACCCGAGCTTACCGGCAGCGTATATTCTAATTTATTATATCATTTTACGGTAATACTTGTCAACCGCGCCGGCAAGGCGGGAGTGCTGCAATGTATTTGTTTCGGGAGGCTGAAAAACGCGATTTTCAAATTCCTAACTTTTACAGCAAAAAGAAACAGGAATCCGCAGAAAAACTGCGAATTCCTGTTCTGGCAGGGGCACAAGGACTTGAACCCTGAGCCTACGGTTTTGGAGACCGCCGCTCTACCAATTGAGCTATAC
>JAZQQF010000017.1:0-5942 GCA_045628925.1 Oscillospiraceae bacterium
GGAGTTCAACCATCAGGCCCTGCAGCTGGGCTATGACTACGCGGACTGAGGAAAGGAGCATTCACCATGGCGATCTCCATTACCCGCACCGAGAATCCGAAGGCCAAGACCCCCTCTGACAAACTGGGCTTCGGCAAGGTCTTTACCGACCATATGTTCATGATGGAGTTCGAAGGCGAGAAGGGCTGGGTCAACCCCCGCATCGTGCCCTTCGGCAACCTGAGCCTCCATCCCGCCTCCACCGTTTTCCACTACGGCGCTGAGATTTTCGAGGGCATGAAGGCCTACCGCCGGCCCGACGGCGGCATCCAGCTCTTCCGCCCGGAGGAGCACGTCCGCCGCATGAACCAGTCCGCCGAGCGTATGTGCCTGCCGCAGATCGACGAGGATCTGTTCCTCGAGGCGCTGGATACGCTCATCAAGCTGGAGGCCGACTGGGTCCCCTCCGCGCCCGGCACCAGCCTCTATATCCGTCCCTTCCTCTTCGGCAACGACCCGTTCCTGGGCGTGCATACCGTGCAGGAATCCGAGTTCCTGATCATCTGTTCCCCCGTGGGCACCTACTATAAGGAGGGCCTCAAGCCCGTCAGCATCATGATCGAGACCGAGGACGTGCGCGCCGTGCGCGGCGGCACCGGCTACGCCAAGTGCGGCGGCAACTACGGCGCCAGCTTCCGTGCCGGCAAGAAGGCCGAGGAAAAGGGCTATTCTCAGGTCCTGTGGCTGGACGGCGTGGAGCGCAAGTACATTGAGGAAGTGGGCGCGATGAACGTCATGTTCCTCATCGGCGACGAGGTCGTCACCCCCGCCCTCACCGGCTCCATCCTGCCGGGCATCACCCGCAAGAGCTGCCTGCAGCTGCTGCGCGACCGGGGCTTCAAGGTGTCCGAGCGTCTGCTCAGCGCCGAGGAGCTGAAGGAAGCCTGCAAGACCGGCAATCTGAAGGAAGCGTGGGGCTGCGGCACCGCGGCCGTCGTCTCCCCCATCGGCCATCTGATGATGGACGACGAGGTCTTCACCATCAACGATAACGAGATCGGCCCCGTGACCCAGAGCCTGTATGACACCCTCACCGGCATCCAGTGGGGCACCCAGCCCGATCCCTACGGCTGGATCCGCAAGCTGGACTGAGCATCCGCAAATATCGGATGACCCGTAGGGGCGCATCACGATGCGCCCGGGTAATCCGCTTTCTCCGCACGGGCGATTCGTGAATCGCCCCTACCGACCGAAATCAGAAGAGGGTGTTGCAGCTTTCAATTTGCAACACCCTCCGACCCCTTTTCTTACAAACGACTTTCCCAAATTGTTTTGGAGGAAACGACCATGGAAAACGTGCGCATTACCGATATGACCCTGCGGGAGCTGGACGCCGCGCCGGAGCTTTCCCTCAGCTTCAAGGAAAAGCTGGAGATCGCCAAATGTCTGGACCGGATGCAGCCGGACGTGCTGGAGCTGCCGGAGCTGCATAACCTGACCACCGACGCACTGCTGACCCGCACCATCGCATCCACGGTGCGCTCCTGCGCCGTTTCCATCCCCGTGGGCTTCACGGCGGAGGAGGCCGACCATGCGTGGGCAGCCGTCAGCAAGGCGAAAAATCCCCGGCTGAACGTCATCATCCCCGTCAGCACCGTGCAGATGGAGTACGTCTGCCGGAAGAAGCCCGCCGCCGTGCTGGAGCTGATCCCCGCCCTCGTAAGCCACTGCAAGGCCCTCTGCCCGCAGGTGGAGTTCACCGCGGCGGACGCGACCCGTGCCGAGCCGGAATTTCTCCGCAAGGCCATCCGGGCCGCCGTGGAGGCCGGAGCGAACACTGTCACCATCAGCGACAGCGCCGGGCTGTTCCTGCCCGAGGAATTTCAGGCGTTCCTGCGTTCGCTGCAGGCGGACATCCCGGAGCTTCGGGAGGTGGCGCTCAGCGTTCAGTGCATGAACGAGCTGAATATGTCCACCGCCTGCGCCATTGCCGCCATGCTGGCGGGCGCGAAGGAAGTGAAGGCCGCCGTCAGCTCCGACCGGGTGCCCACCGTCAGCGCGCTGGCGCACGTGCTCGCCCTCCGGGGCGAGGAGCTGGGCCTGCGCTGCGGCATCCGCACCATGGAGATGCAGCGCCTCACCGCGCAGGTGGAATGGATCGCCCACCGGAAGGAAGGGAAGGAAGGCGCGGACGCCGGACTTCACCTCCGGGAGGATGCGTCCTTCGCCCTCAGCGCCTATGATAATATGGACGCGGTGAACCGCGCCGCCCTGCAGCTGGGGTACGAACTGAGCGACGACGACCTTGTGAAGGTGTTCGATGCGTTCCGCGCCGCGGCGGACAAGAAGGAGGTCTCCGCCCGGGAGCTGGAGGCCATCATCGCCTCCGTTGCCCTGCAGGTGCCGCCCACCTATACGCTGCAGAGCTTCGTCATCAATTCCGGCAACCGCATGAGCGCCACCAGCAACATCGTGCTGGAAAAGGGCGGCAAGGAGCTGCGCGGCCTCTGCGCGGGCGACGGGCCTATCGACGCCAGCTTCCTCGCCATCGAGCAGATCGCCGGGACGCATTACGAGCTGGACGATTTCCAGATCCAGGCCGTCACCGAAGGGCGCGAGGCCATGGGCAGCGCGATCGTGCGGCTGCGCAGCGGCGGGAAGGTCTATTCCGGCCGCGGCATCTCCACGGATATCATCGCCGCCGCCATTCACGCCTATATCAGCGCGCTGAACAAGATCGTCTATGAGGAGGGCTAAGGCATGAAGCTGTCCTTTTCCATGAAGGGCTGGGAGAAGATCGACTGGCCCGAACTGATGGCGCTGGCGCAGGAGATGGAGTTTCAGGGCATCGAGCTGCGGAACGTCCTGCATTCGCCCCTCACTGAGAAGGGCGGGCCCTTCCATGCCCATACCGCTGCCGCCACGCTGCGGGAGCTGTATGAAAAGGGGCTGAGCATCCCCTGTGTGGACGCGGTCTGCGACATCGCGGACGACAGCCGCTTCGATGAAAACCAGCAGGAGATCGCCGCCTGCATCCAGACGGCGAAGGATTTCCGCATCCCCAATATCCGCGTCCACGCCACCAGCGGCGGCGAGGTGACGGAAAAGCTCCTCACCACGCTGGAAAACGCCTCCGCTTTGGCGGAGGAGGCGGGCGTGACCGTCCTCATCGAGACGGTGGGCATCTTTGCCGACACGGCGAAGCTGCGGGACGTGCTGAACCGCTTCGCCAGCGACAATCTGGCCGTTTTGTGGGACTTCCAGCACCCCTACCGCGTCTGCGGCGAAAGCCCCGACCGCACCATTCAGAACCTCGGCGCCTACGTGCGCCACGTGCATCTGAAGGACAGCGAGGTGGTGGACGGGGTTCTGGAATACCGCCTCATCGGCGAGGGCACGCTCCCCATCCCCGAAATGATGAACGCCCTGCGCAGCGTGAACTACGACGGGTTCCTCAGTCTGGAGTGGGATCCCGCGTGGATGCCGGAGATCGACGACGCGGAGGTCATCCTCCCCCATTTCGTCAACTATATGTCTCAGTTCCACGACCCCAGCCGGGCGCGGAGCGTCCTCTATGACAATGCCGCGAGGACCGGCAAATACGTGTGGAAAAAGGAACTCATCATCGAAAAGACCTTCTCGCAGGTGCTGGACAGGATGGTGGAGGAGTTCCCCGACCAGTACGCCTTCAAATTCACCACGCTGGACTATACCCGCACCTACAGCGAGTTCCGGGACGATGTGGATAAATGCGCCCGTGCGCTGATGGCCCTCGGCGTGAAGCACGGCGACAAGGTGGCCGTGTGGGCGACGAACGTGCCCGCGTGGTACATCACCTTCTGGGCCGCCACGAAGATCGGCGCGATCCTCGTCTCCATGAACACCGCCTACAAAATTCACGAGGCGGAATATCTGCTGCGGCAGAGCGATACGCACACCCTCATCCTCATCGACGGATATCGGGACAGCCATTACTGCGATATCATCGCCGAGCTGTGCCCCGAGCTGGCGGAAACGAAGAAGGGCAAGGCCCTCCATTCCCGCCGCCTGCCCTTCCTCCGGCGGGTCATCACCGTGGGCTACCGGCAGGCGGGCTGCCTCACGTGGGAGGAAGCCCAGCAGTATGCTTCGCAGGTCTCCCCGGAGGAGCTGCAGCGCCGCGCCTCCAATGTGGACGTGCACGACGTTTGCAATATGCAGTATACCTCCGGCACCACCGGCTTCCCCAAGGGCGTCATGCTCACGCACTACAACGTGGTGAACAACGGCAAGGCCATCGGCGATTGCCTTGACCTCTCTACCGCCGACCGGATGATGATTCAGGTGCCCATGTTCCACTGCTTCGGCATGGTGCTGGCCATGACCGCCAGCATGACCCACGGGGCCACCCTGCATCCCCTGCCCTATTTCTCCCCGAAAAGCTCGCTGGCGTGCATCAATTCGGAGAAGGTCACCGCGTTCCACGGCGTGCCCACCATGTTCATCAGTATGCTGAACCATGAGGACTTCCCCAAGACCGATTTCAGCCATATGCGCACCGGCATCATGGCCGGTTCCCCCTGCCCCATCAAGGTCATGGAGGACGTGATCGAGAAGATGCATATGCCGGAGATCTGCATCACCTACGGGCAGACAGAGGCCAGCCCCGCCACCACCATGTCCCGCGCCACCGACCCCATCGAGGTGCGGGTGAACACCGTGGGCAGCCCCATCTTCGGCGTGGAGTGCAAGATCGTCGACCCGGAGACCGGCGAGGAGCTGGGCGACAATCAGGACGGCGAATTCTGCGCCCGGGGCTACAATATCATGAAGGGCTATTACAAGATGCCCGAGGCCACCGCCAAGGCCATCGACGCGGACGGGTGGCTCCATTCCGGCGATATGCTGCGGCGCCTGCCGGACGGCACTTATAAGGCCACGGGCCGCCTGAAGGACATGATCATCCGCGGCGGTGAGAACATCTACCCCAAGGAAATTGAAGACTTCCTCTACGGGCATCCCGAGGTGAGCGACGTGCAGGTCATCGGCGTGCCCGACGCGAGCTACGGCGAGGAGGTCATGGCCTGCATCATTCTGAAGGAGGGCAGCACGCTGACGGAGAAGGAGATCCGCCAGTACTGCGTGGAGCGCATCGCCAAGCACAAGGTGCCGCGCTACTTCCGCTTTGTGGATTCCTTCCCCATGAACGCGGCGGGCAAAATCCTGAAATACAAGATGCGGGAGGACGCGGTGAAGCTCCTGGATCTGGGCGACGCGGAAAAGATCGTCACCGCATAAAACCCAAAAATCAAGCAGAGAGGCAGGTAAGCGCGCATGAAGATCATCACCCTTTGCCGGGAATACGGCGCAGGCGGCCACTCCATCGGCCGGAAGGTGGCCGCGGAGCTGGGCATCGAGCTTTACGACAAGGACATTATCGCGGAGACCGCCAGAACGCTGGGCATCGACCCCAGCCAGCTGGAGGAGGAGGAAGAGGTCATTTCCCGTGCGGAATCCTTCATCCGCTCCATCACCCCCATCTCCTATGACCGGAAGGACGCCATTTACGATATCCAGCGCAGCGTCATTCTGGAGATCGTGAAGAAGGGGCCCTGCGTCATTCTGGGCCGCTGCGCGGACGCGCTGCTGGAGGAGGCGGGCATCGAGAGCCTCGACGTGTTCCTCTATGCGGACGAGGCGCACCGGGCGCAGCGCGTGGGCGAGCTGCATCACACGCAGAATGCCTCCGAGATCGCCCGCATCATGAAGAAGGAGGACCACGACCGCCGCAATTACTACACCCATTACACGGGCCGCTTCTGGGGCGACCGGCGGAACTTCGACCTGATGCTGGATACCGGCTCGCTGGGCTATGACACCTGCGTGAAGCTCATCTGCGAGGCCGCGCGAGCGAAATAAATTAACTATGCATCGAGACCCGGCAGCTTGGGCTGCCGGGTCTTTTTATAGGAAAAACGGCGCTT
>JAZQQF010000018.1:0-7148 GCA_045628925.1 Oscillospiraceae bacterium
CGACATGGCTACGATCCGACTTTTTCCGGAGGCTTTTTGTTCAGGCAGGCGGTCACTTGATGGTGCCGCTCTTGTCCTTCTGGATGACGTCGTGTGCGCCGCCCTCGACGATGGACGTGGAGGAAACGAGCGTCAGCACAGCCTTCTCCTGCAGCTCGGGGATGGTCAGCGCACCGCAGTTGCACATCGTGGACCTGACCTTGGCCAGCGTCATAGCGACGTTGTCCTTGAGGCTGCCGGCATACGGCACGTAGGAGTCGACGCCCTCCTCGAACGACAGCTTCTTGTCGCCGCCGAGGTCGTAGCGCTGCCAGTTGCGGGCGCGCGCGGGGCCCTCGCCCCAGTACTCCTTGTAATAGGTGCCGCCGATGCTGACCTTGTTGGAGGGAGACTCGTCGAAGCGGGCGAAGTAGCGGCCCAGCATAACGAAGTCGGCGCCCATAGCCAGCGCGAGCGTGATGTGGTGGTCGTAGACGATACCGCCGTCGGAGCAGACGGGCACGTAGATGCCGGTCTCGGCGAAGTAGCGGTCGCGCTCGGCGCAGACCTCGATGAGCGCCGTGGCCTGTCCGCGGCCGATGCCCTTGGTCTCGCGGGTGATGCAGATACTGCCGCCGCCGATGCCTACCTTCACGAAGTCCGCGCCGCAGTCGGCGAGGAAGCGGAAGCCCTTGGCGTCCACCACGTTGCCCGCGCCCACCTTCACGCTGTCACCGTAGTGGTCGCGGATCCACTGGAGAGTGAACTTCTGCCAGTCGGAGAAGCCCTCGGAGGAGTCGATGCACAGCACGTCGGCCCCGGCCTCGATCAGGGCGGGCACACGCTGGGCATAGTCGCGGGTGTTGATGCCCGCGCCCACCACGAAGCGCTTGTGCGCGTCCAGCAGCTCATTGGGGTTCTGCTTGTGGTTCTCATAGTCCTTGCGGAAAACGAAGTACAGCAGTCTGCCCGCCTCGTCCACGATGGGCAGAGAGTTGAGCTTGTGATCCCAGATGATGTCGTTGGCTTCCTTGAGGCTGGTGCCCTCCGGCGCGGTGATCAGCTTTTCCAGCGGGGTCATGAAGTCCTTCACGGGGGTGGAAACGTCCATGCGGCTCACGCGGTAATCGCGGCTGGTGACGATGCCCACCAGCTTGCCCTGCGCGGTCCCGTCTTCGGTGACGGCGACGGTGGAGTGCCCGGTCTTTTCCTTCAGCGCCAGCACGTCCGCCAGCGTGGAGGTGGGGGCGACATTGGAATCGGAGGGGACGAAGCCCGCCTTGAAGCTCTTGGCGCGGGCTACCATGGCGGCCTCGTTTTCGATGGTCTGAGAACCGTAAATGAAGGAAACGCCGCCCTCAGCCGCCAGCGCGACGGCCAGCCGGTCGCCGGAGACAGACTGCATGATGGCGGAGACCATGGGGATGTTCATGGTGATGGGGCATTCCTCGCCCTTGCGGAATTTCACCAGCGGGGTCTTGAGAGACACGTTGGCGGGGATGCACTCGCTGGAAGAATAGCCGGGGATCAGCAGATACTCATTAAACGTATGGGAAGGTTCGTTGATGATGGTGGCCATGGGTCGTTTCCTCCTTTTTGATTCGGTTTCTCAGTTCGCTTTCGTCTCGCAGTAGAGACAGCGGTAGGTCCCGGTCTTCGGGTCGGTGAGCTTGAAGCGCTGGGGCAGCTCCTGCTCCGTCTGGCTGATGCAGCGGGGATTCAGGCACTTGAGCCCGTCCACCGCGGCGGACCATTCGGGCGGCGCGGTATCGGGCTGCTCAGCCTCGCGCAGGAGCTTCAGGATGAGCGCCATGCGCATATATTTTCCGTTCAGCGTCTGCCGGAAGTAGCTGGCGCGGGGGTCGCTGTCCACCCGGACGCTGATCTCGTTCACGCGGGGGAGGGGGTGCATGATGGTCATGTCGCTTTTGGCAGTGACGAGCTTTTCCGGGGTGAGGATGTAACTGTCCTTGAGGCGCAGATATTCGCTCACGTCCGCGAAGCGCTCCTGCTGGATGCGGGTCATATAGAGGATGTCCAGCTTGGGCATGGCGGCCTCCAGACTGGGCGTTTCCTCATAGCGGAGGTGCTGCTTCTCCAGCACGTCCTGCTTCACGTAGCCCGGCAGCCGCAGCTCCTCCGGGGAGATGAGGATGAAGTTCATGCCCTCGTAGCGGCTGAGCGCGTTAATGAGGGAATGCACCGTCCGCCCGAATTTCAGGTCGCCGCAGAGACCCACGGTGAGATGGTCGAACCGATCCTTTTCCCGGTAGATGGTCAGCAGGTCGGCCAGCGTCTGGGTAGGGTGGCAGTGCCCGCCGTCGCCCGCGTTGATGATGGGGATGGTGGCATTGCGGGAAGCCACGTAGGCCGCGCCCTCCTTCGGATGGCGCATGGCGATGATGTCCGCATAGTTGCTCACCACCCGCGCCGTATCGGCCACGCTCTCGCCCTTGGTGGCGGAGGAGCTGGTGGCCTCGCTGAAGCCGATGACGCTGCCGCCCAGCTCCAGCATGGCGGCCTCGAAGCTGAGGCGCGTGCGGGTAGAGGGTTCAAAAAACAGGGTCGCCAGCTTTTTGTATCTGCAGGCCTCCCGGTATTTCTCCGGGTTTGCGATAATGTCGCAGGCGGTCTGGATGAGCTCGTCCAGCTCCTCGACGCTGAGGTCGAGGATATCAATGAGGCTTCTCATTTGCGCCAGCTTTCATCCGAGGGGTTATTGCGGAATTTCAGCAGCCGGGCCACATCGTCGGGCTGGATGTAGCCCTCCTCGGCGGCGACGGCGGCGATCACGTCAAAATTCGTCAGGGAATGGTTCTCCACATTGGCTTCCTGCAGGCGGGTGAGACCCTTCCGCATCCCGTAGGTGAAGATGCTGACCACGCCCAGCACCTCCGCGCCCGCCTCGCGCAGCACGTTCACCACTTCCAGAACGCTGCCGCCGGTAGAAATTAAGTCTTCGACAACGACGACCTTCTGACCCTTTTCCAGCTTGCCCTCGATCTGGTTCTGCCGGCCGTGATCCTTGGCACCGGAGCGCACGTAGCCCATGGGCAGATCCATCAGATGGCCCACGATGGCGGCGTGGGCGATACCGGCGGTGGAGGTGCCCATCAGCACTTCCGCGCTGGGGTAGTATTCCCGGATGAGGGCGGCGAGGCCGTTTTCCACCTCGGTGCGCACTTCGGGCGCCGTGAGCGTCAGCCGATTGTCGCAGTAGACGGGGCTGAGGATGCCGCTGGCCCACGTAAAGGGTTCATCGGGGCGGAAGAAAACCGCGCCGATGGAGAGGAGTCCTTTTGCGATCTTTCGTTCCATTGTGTCCTCCTTCGCCGGGGATTCCGGCTGATGGGGTATTTTATGTAGTATATTGGATTCACGCCTGCTCTGCAAGCCCGAATTTTGCACAAAAAACAGAGGCGATACCGGAGCCGATGATGGTCGGTATTGCCTCTGTGCGTTATCCGAGAAATTCCGCAAGGCAGCGCTCATAGGCTGCCGCCGGATCCTTTGCCTGCGTGATGGGTCTCCCCACCACGATATAGTCCGAACCCAGCTTCTTCGCCTCGGCGGGGGTGGTGACGCGCTTCTGGTCGCCCTTGTCCCCATCCGCGAAGCGGACGCCGGGGGTCACGGTGAGGAACCCTTCCCCGCAGGCGGAATGCACCTTCCCGGCCTCCAGCGGGGAACAGACCACCCCGTCCAGCCCGCAGTCCCGGGCGTTCCGGGCGTAACTGAGCACCACTTCCTCCAGCGGCTTTTCGATGAGGATATCCGATTCCAGCGCGGCCTGATCGGTGCTGGTGAGCTGGGTGACGGCGATGAGCTTCGGGCGGCTCCCGTCCGCTCGCGTCAGACCCTCCAGCGCGGCCTTCATCATGGCCCCCGTCCCGGCGGCGTGGAGGTTCACGATGTCCGCGCCCAGGCCGGAAAGCACCGCCATGGACTTTTTCACGGTGTTGGGAATGTCGTGCAGCTTCAGGTCGAGGAACACGGAATGCCCCCGGCTTTTCAGCTCCCGGACGATGTCCGGCCCTGCGGCATAGAACAGCTCCATGCCGATCTTCACAAAGGGCCTGCGGCCCGTGAACCGGTCGAGAAATGCGTAGGTCTCCTGCGCGGAACTGAAATCGCAGGCGATGATGACGTCTTTAGCCATGGTGCGCTCCTCCGATGATATCTCTGAGATTCTGAATGCCGTATCGGTCCATCACTTCCGGCAGGGCGGCGATGATATCCCGGCAGACGGTGGGCTGCGTGAGATTCATGGCCCCCACCACCACGGCGGTCGCCCCGGCCAGCAGCATTTCGATGACGTTTTCCGCGCTGCTCACGCCGCCCAGCCCCACCACGGGGATGCTGACGGCCTTCGCCACCTGCCAGACCATGCGCAGCGCCACGGGGAACACCGCCGGGCCGCTGAGACCGCCGGTCACGTTACTGAGGACGGGCTTCTTCGTTTTCAAGTCGATACGCATACTCATCAGCGTGTTGATGAGGCTGATGCCGTCCGCCCCCGCGTCCTCGCAGGCGCGGGCGATACTGACGATATCCGTCACGTTGGGGCTGAGCTTCATGATAATGGGCTTTTTCGTGACGGCCTTCACCGCCCTCGTCACCTCGGCCGCGGCCTTGGGGTCGGTGCCGAAGCTCATGCCGCCGCCGTGCACGTTGGGGCAGGAGATGTTCACCTCCAGCCAGCCGACCTGCGCTTCCTTGTCCAGCTTCTCACAGACCTCGGCGTATTCGTCGACGGAAAAGCCGCTCACGTTGGCCATGACGGGCTTCGAGAAGCACTTTTTCAGTTTCGGCAGCTCCTCGGAAATGACCGCGTCCACGCCCGGATTCTGCAGCCCCACGGCGTTCACCATGCCCGCGGGCGCTTCCGCGATGCGGGGCGTGGGGTTCCCGTAGCGGGGTTCTCTTGTGGTACCCTTGAAGGAGAAGGTGCCGAGGCAGTTAATATCGTAGATCTCCGCAAACTCATACCCGTATCCGAAGGTGCCGGAGGCGGGGATGACGGGGTTACTCAGCTCGATGCCGCAGAGGTCAACGCTCAGGCGTCCCATAGAATTTCCCCCTTTCGCAGCACCGGGCCTTCCCGGCAGATGCGTTTCCAGCCGGTGACGGTGCGGCAGGTGCAGCCCATGCAGGCCCCGAAGCCGCAGCCCATGCGCTCTTCAAAGCTCAGCTGCCCCTCGCCGGAAACGGCGCGGAACACCGCCTTCAGCATGGGTTCCGGCCCGCAGGCGTAGTAATAGCTGTGGTCGAGGCCCTTCGCCGCGTCGGTGACGAAGCCCTTCACGCCATGGCTCCCGTCCGCCGTGGCGACGCGCACGTCCGCCCCCAGCGCCCGGAACTCGGTTTCATAGAAAATTTCGTCCGCCGTATTGAAGCCCAGCACCACGGTGACGGACTTTCCGGCGCTGATCAGGTCCTTTGCCAGCCGGAAAAGCGGCGCAGCGCCGATGCCGCCGCCCAGAAGCAGGGGAGCTTCCCCCGCGTCGGAAAGATCGAAGCCGTTCCCGAGGCCGGTCAGCACATCCAGCGTACTGCCGGGCTGCAGCTGGGAAAGCTGCTTCGTCCCTGCGCCCACGACCTTATACAGCAGCGTGAAGCTCTCACCGTCCCAGTCGGAAACGGAGATGGGGCGGCGGAGAAAGTTCCCGTCCAGCTTGATATTCACGAACTGGCCCGGGGCGGTGAGGGCGCTCACGTCCCCCGCGAGGCGGAGCCGGTAAACGCTGTCCGTCAGCTTCACCTGCTCCGCGATGGTATAGAGGCCCTGCTTCATGCGTCGATGGTGCTGACGGTGAGGGTCGTCTCCTCCAGTACGTCCAGCAGGACGCGGACGGTGTCGAGAGAGGTGAAGATCGTCACGTTGTTTTCGGTGGCGCAGCGGCGGATGGCCACGCCGTCGTCATAATGCACGCCGGAGAGGATGGCACGGGTGTTGATGATATAGCTCACATAGCCGGTGCGGATGGAGTCCAGAATTTCCTCGCTGCCCTCGCTGATCTTGCCGCGCACGCGGGTGCGGATGCCCTGCTCCCGCAGGAAGATGGCGGTGCCGATGGTGGCCTCGATGTTGAAGCCCATGTCGTAGAAGCGCCGCACCAGCGGGAGCGCCTCCTCCTTGTCCTCGTCGGCAAGGGTCACCAGCACGGTGCCGTAGTTCTGGAGCTTCATGCCACTTGCCTGCAGCGCCTTATACATGGCGCGGGAGAGCTTATCGTCATAGCCGATGGCTTCGCCGGTGGACTTCATTTCGGGGGAAAGATACGCGTCCAGCCCCTTGATCTTATTGAAGGAGAACACGGGCACCTTCACGTAATGGCGCTTCTTCTCCTCCGGATAGAGGGTGAAGAAGCCCTGCTCCTTGAGGCTCTTGCCCAGAATGACCTCGGTGGCGATATCCGCCAGCGAATAGCCGGTGGACTTACTGAGGAACGGCACGGTGCGGCTGGAGCGGGGGTTCACCTCGATGATATACACGTTCTCATTCTGATCCACGATGAACTGGATGTTATACAGACCCACGATGCCGATGCCGAGGCCCAGCTTTTTGGCGTACTGCAGGATGATGCCCTTCACCTTGTCGGAGATGCTGAACGCGGGGTAGACGCTGATGGAGTCGCCGGAGTGGACGCCGGTGCGTTCCACCAGCTCCATGATGCCGGGCACGAACACGTCATGCCCGTCGCAGATGGCGTCGACCTCCACTTCCTTGCCCTGAATGTACTTGTCCACCAGAACGGGCTTGTCCGCGTCGATCTCCACGGCGTTTTTCAGGTAGTGCCGCAGGTCGCTCTCCTGCGCGACGATCTCCATCGCTCTGCCGCCCAGCACGAAGCTGGGGCGCACCAGCACGGGATAGCCGATCTCCTCGGCGGCCTTCACGCCGTCCTCGATGCTGGTGACGGCCTGCCCCCTGGGCTGGGGGATGTTCAGCTCCAGCAGGACCTTCTCGAAGCTGTCCCGGTTCTCGGCCCGGTCGATGGCCTCACAGTCGGTGCCGATGAGCTTCACGCCCCGGCGCATCAGCGGCTCGGCCAGATTGATGGCGGTCTGCCCGCCCAGCGTGGCGATGACGCCCTCGGGCTGCTCAAAGTCGATGATGGCCATCACGTCCTCGGGGGTCAGCGGCTCGAAATAGAGCTTGTCGGCGG
>JAZQQF010000019.1:0-2957 GCA_045628925.1 Oscillospiraceae bacterium
CGGACACAGCGCCGGCGGCAATCTGGCGGCTGTCACCTGTCTGCGGAGCGTGATCGAGGACCCGCCCTTCCCCTTCAAGCTGCAGGTGCTGGACTATCCGCCGCTGGACCTGAGCATCAGCGCCTTCGACAAGCTCAAACACCCCATGGCGATCCCGCCTCAGATCGCCACCATGTTCGACGCCTGCTATATCGCCCCCGGTCAGGGGAACGATCCGTTGGTCAGCCCGGCGGTGGCGGACGTGGAGATGCTGAAGGGGCAGCCGCCCGCGGTCATCATCACGGCGGAATACGATTCCCTGCGGGACGAGGCGGAAGCCTACGGGCGGAAGCTGCTGGCGGCGGGCGTGCCGGTCTGGAGCCGCCGCTTCCTCGGCTCGGCCCACGGCTTCACCATGACCCTCGGCGGGCGCGACCCCATGCAGCCGGAGGATCCCAATGCGGCCATCGCCTGCGGCATGATGATGGACGCTCTGTGGTACGTGCTGTCATGAGCTACCGTTACGAAACACATATGCACACCGCCGAAGGGAGCCGCTGCGCCCGGGCTTCCGCGGAGGAGCAGGTGCGGTTCTATGCCGATCAGGGCTATGCGGGCGTGTGCATCACCGACCATTTCCTCAGCGGGAACACCACCGTTCCCGACGAGCTGAACTGGCAGCAGAAGGTACGGATGTTCTGCGTGGGCTGGGAAAAGGCCAAGGAAGCGGGCGAAAAGCTGGGCCTCAAGGTGTTCTTCGCGTGGGAACACGCCAACGAGGGCACCGATTTTCTGACCTACGGCCTCGATAAGAACTGGCTTTTGGAGCATGACAACGTGGATAAGATGACCATCTCCCGCTATCTGGAGTTCGTCCGGCAGCAGGGGGCCTTCGTCGCCCATGCACACCCCTTCCGGGAGGACTTTTACATCCCCCGCATCCAGCTGATGCCCCGTGCGGTGGACGCGGTGGAGATCATCAACGCCAACCGCAAGGACTTTGAGAACGAGCTGGCCGCCCAGTATGCGAAGAATTACGGGCTGCCCGCCATCGCCGGGAGCGACAATCACCATGCCGGGAAGCAGAAGCGCCTCGCCGGGATCGAAACGGACGAGCCGATCAGGGACGACGCGGATTTCCTCCGGGTACTGAAGACCGGGGCTTACCGCATTTTCGACACGGCGGCGGAATAAGCAGTAATAATCAACGGACACCCTGCCTTTTCAGCAGGGTGTCCGTTTTCATATTTACGCGCCGAAGATGTTTTCCGCCGCCTGCTGAATGGTGCGGCACTTCGCTTCGTCCAGCAGCACGTGTCCGCTCTCCGGGTCTTCCCGGATGGCCTTCTTCTCCGGGTCGAAGAAATCCGTGCCGAGATTCGGCAGCCCCAGTGCGCTTTTGCCGCTGAACAGGCGGTAATGGGTCACGGCGACGAGGTAATCCCCGTAGACCGAGGCGTGTTCCCCGTCCTGCCAGTAGAGGGGGAGCGACGGATCCAGCCGCAGCGCCTCCTGCCATACCCGGCCCACCGGGCTGAGGAGCGCGCCCGTTTCGGCGCAGAGGCGGTCATGGAATTCGTTCATCGTGTCCTGATGCTCCGGCGCGCGCTGCTCTGCCCACGTGAGGGCGAACACCGGCTGTGTTCCGCCCGCCTTCGCCAGCGCCGCCAGCTTTTTCGCTGCCTCGAAATCCTCGTCCGTACCGGCGAAGGGATGGGCCTTCTGCTGGAACACGGCATAGTCGAAGCCGCCGTAAAGCAGGTCGTATCGGACTTCAAAATACTCCTTCACATGGTAGTCGAAGCCCATGCCCGGATGGCAGAGCATGATGGGGTGAATTTTCTCCCCGGTGCCCGCCTCCCAGAGCCGGGCGAAGGTATGCACCATATCATTGAAAAAGGTGTGGCTGTTGCCTACGAATAACACGTTCATTTCCGCGCCTCCTGTTTTTTTATCTCATTATAGCAGAACTAATCGGAAATGAACAGAGGATCTGCTTGACAAACGGGTCTGCAACCTGTAGTCCAAGGGAGAGGACGCGCTGTGTTCGGGAAAATGGGCGAGGTGGAGACCGGCTTTGCGGAGATCGTGTGGGAGCACGGGCCGCTTTCCTCCGCTTCGACGGGGATACCGTTTCCGCGCTGGAGCTGGTCGTGGGCATGGATGCGCCGATGTATTGACAAATCCACTTGACAAATTCCGGAAAGAGCGCTATACTCCCCCTGTTAAAAGCATTGACGGGGAATAGTATCTGCGTCGGCGCGGTTCAGAGAGAAGGCGGGTGGTGCAAGCCTTTCCGAAGCGCGCAGAGAAGTCGCCCCCGAGCTGCGGCCTGAACGCCATGGGTCAGTAGGAGCCGACGGATGCCCCCGTTATCGGGCGAGGCCGTGTCTGCGGTCAGAGTGAGAAATCCGGGTGGTACCGCGGAACGTATTCCGCCCCGTGCAGCGATGCACGGGGCGTTTCTGCATTTAAGGAGGAAAAGATGAAAGAACTGCCGAAAACCTACGATCCCAAGCTGGTGGAGGATTCCATCTACCAGATGTGGCTGGACGGGAACTATTTCGAGGGCAAGCGCGACCCGGCGAAAAAGCCCTTCACCATCGTCATGCCGCCCCCGAACGTGACCGGGCAGCTGCACATGGGCCATGCCATGGACTGCACGCTGCAGGATATCCTCATCCGCTTCAAGCGGATGCAGGGCTATGCCGCCCTTTGGCTCCCCGGCGTGGATCATGCGGGCATCGCCACGCAGATCAAGGTGGAAGAGGAGCTGCGCAAGGAGGGTCTGACCCGCTACGATCTGGGTCGTGAAGCCTTCCTTGACCGCGTGTGGGACTGGAAAAAGAAATACGGCGACCGCATCGTCATGCAGCAGCGCACCCTCGGCTCCTCCTGCGACTGGAGCCGCCACCGCTTCACCATGGACGAGGGCTGCAGTAAGGCCGTGCGCAAGGTGTTCGTCGACCTGTATAACA
>JAZQQF010000020.1:0-4708 GCA_045628925.1 Oscillospiraceae bacterium
CATCACCGACCCCATGGAAGCCACGAAAAACGCGGACGTGATCTATACGGACGTGTGGGTCAGCATGGGCGAGCCGGACGAGGGGTGGAAGCAGGGCATCGACGATCTGCTCCCCTATCAGGTGAACGGCGCGGTCCTCAAAAACGCAGGCCCCCAGTGCCGCTTCATGCACTGCCTCCCCGCGTTCCATGACCTGAACACCACCATCGGAAAGAACATCTATGAGAAGTTCGGGCTGACGGCGATGGAGGTCACGGACGAGGTCTTTGAGAGCAGCCAGTCCATCGTCTTTGACGAGGCGGAGAACCGGATGCACACCATCAAGGCCGTCATGGCGGCGACCCTGTAAATCACGCAAATTTCGTGCGAGAATGGAGGAAAGCTCCGTTCCCGCACGTTTTTTGTCAAAAAGTCCGGTTTTTCAAAATTTTGCTTGACTATGAACCTACCTGATATGTTACGCTTCTTTCGAGGTGAGGAAAATGCGCATCAAGGAAGCCGCAAAACAGACCGGGCTCAGCGAGGCGACCATCCGCTTTTATGAGAGCCGGGGCCTTGTGGTGCCGAATATGGAGGAACGGAACGGCCGCCTCTGGCGGGATTACACGCCCGAGCAGCTGCGTCTGCTCTCCGCCGTAGCCACGCTGCGCCGCGCCTGTTTCCGATTGGAAGAGATCGCCGAGCTGCTGCAGGCGCCGGAAAAGATCCCCACCACGCTGGACGACGTGCGCGGGCGCGTGGAGAAGAATTACGCCGCCATGGGTGAACTGCGTGTGAAGCTGTCGCAATCGGAGCTATCCGAAGCGCCGGACGTGCTGACGCTGGCGGAACGCCTGAACGACGCCGCCGCGCCCCTCGCCCTGCCGGAATCGGACGTGAAATACGACTACCGGGCTTACGACCGCCCCGTTTCGGAGGCGAAGCCGCTGAGGCGCATCTTCGGCGGAAAGCTGCTCGCCGCCGCGCTCTGCCTGTGGGCGCTCACGATGGCGCTGGCGACCGCCCTGCTGGCGGGGGATTATCAGCGGCAGGTATCGGACTTCTTCGCCGCCGCGCTGGAAGGCACGCTGGCAGAGTTTCAGGCAGAGAAAGCTGACATGGAATACCTCAAACCGCAGGATGTCCTCCTGCCGCTGCCGGAGCTGCACTTCACCCCGGCGCATATGCTGCCCCTGCTGCGCTCTGTGGAATCCGCCTGCTGGACGGCCAGCATGACGCTGGATGAGACGGCTACGATCACCGCCTCAGAGGGCTTCGATCTGGGCGAGCTTCCGTCCGGCAGCACGGGTCTGGGCGTGGTCGAAGGGCGGCTTAGCCTCAGGCCATACATTACCGTCGACCCGCGCAATACCACGCTTGACACCTCAGAGATACTGGGAACGCACACATTCCGACTGACCTTCCGCATTGCCCCTGCCCGCCACGGCAGTTTTCCCTCGGCAGAAATCAGGGACAGCTACCCGATCTATGACGGCGCTCGTGCTGCCGCGCCCGGCGATCATACAGCGCAGAGCCTGCTGGACGGCATCGAAAGCGGCACGTATCATTTTGATTCGCATCGCATCCTCCACGCCACCGTCCTTCGCGGCGCGTGGCTGCGGGACGGCGCCGGAACCCCCTATGCGTTCGTCCTCGCCGCCTACGGTTTCATGCCTCTGTTCACCGCCATGAATAGCCTCTCGTTCGTTTATCTGCTGTCGCTCTTTCTGTTCCTGCTGGCAGCTTGGCTGCTGGACCGTTCCCTCCGCCCGCTGTTGACGGAGCCGATGGAGCAGCTGTCCGCCGCGCTCGCTGCCGAGCCGCTGGACATTTCGGAACGAGAATTTGACTTTCCCTCCCGCGTCAGCGAGCTACGGGGCGTGGAGGCCGGATATCTCCTCCGCCGGCAGATGCTGGCCGCGCTGCCGATGGTCCCGGAAAACCCGCCGGAATCCGCGCAGCTCTGCCCCACCTTCCGAACCGCGGAATCGAAGCTCCTGCCCATCCTGCTGGACCGAGGGCAGAAACTCCGCTGGGAGCTGACGGCGGACGGCATGGTCCCCGCCGCGTCCGACCGGCTGGAACGGGCGCTGCTGGCCCTCCTGCGCGAGGCCGTGACCTATGCGGACTCCGGGCGGGACATGACGCTCCGCACTCGGGAGCTTTCCGACTTTCTGCTGGCCGAGGCGGAGATACGGACCCGCTACCGCCAGCATGAGGAGCAATTCTACCTGCTCTACAGCGGCATCTACATCGCTCCGGCGGACGGAGACGCACCCGGCGCGAAGCTCCGAAAGGCCTCCGCCGCCATCCCCGGCAGCTTCTGCGCCGTCCGGAAAACGAAGACCGGGCTGGTGCTGGCGCTTGGGCTGCCGATTTTAGACCGCTGACACGCTGATCCCGATCACACCAAAAACAAAAACTTCTAAACGAAATGAAACAGGGTATTTTTGGAAAAGCCTCGCAGAGTTCGCCGCCACGGTAGGCGGCGAATAGAATCAAATCTGTTTTTCGCCGCGACATGTGCGTGGCGAAAAACTCATCTCGGGCTGCAACTGTGCGAGCGAAGCGAGTGCGGGCAGCAGCCCGCATCCCTTCTCAAAAAAGTCCGTGGACTTTTTTGACACGTAAAAACCTCCCTGCGGAAATCCGCAGGGAGGTTCTTCTCTTTCCGAAACGCCGAATTACTCGGCCTTCTTCGCGTTGCGCTTGGCAGCCTTGGCAGCTTCTTCCGCAGCCTTCTTGGCGGCGTCGTCAGCTTCCTTGATCTTGTCCTCGTCAACGAGGCAGATGATGGCCATCTCCGCAGCGTCGCCGCGGCGTGCGCCCAGACGCAGGATGCGGGTATAACCGCCGTTGCGGCCGGCATAGATGGGGGCCAGCACGTGGAAGGTGCGATGGGCGGCTTCTTCCTTGGTCAGGAAGGACAGCGCCTGACGATAGGAGGCCAGCGTGTTCTTCTTGCCGAGGGTAATCATCTTCTCGGCCAGCGGCTTCACAGCCTTCGCTCTGTCAATGGTGGTTTCCAGCTTCCCGTAGATCAGGAGATCGGTAACCTGCTGACGGAGCATCGCCATACGCTGATCGGTCGGCTTTCCGAGCTTGGTTTTAAGGGGCATTTCCGTTTCCTCCTCAATTATTGTCGTCGCTGGCGAGGGACAGGCCCATCATGGTCAGCTTGTGGATGACTTCTTCCAGCGACTTCCGACCCAGATTCCGAACCTTCATCATGTCGTCTTCCGTACGGCTGATCAGATCCTCCACGGTGTTGATATTGGCGCGCTTCAGGCAGTTGAAGCTGCGGACCGACAGGTCCAGCTCTTCCACCGTCATCTCCAGCACCTTGTCGCGCTGGGTCTCGGCCTTCTCCACGATGGTCGGGTTCTTGCTCAGGTTCTCGCTCAGGTCGGTGAACAGGGCGAAGTGCTCACAGAGGATCTTCGCGCCCATGCTGATCGCATCCCGGGCGGAAAGCGTGCTGTCCGTCCAGACCTCGATCGTCAGCTTGTCATAGTCGGTCATATTGCCCACGCGGGTGTTCTCCACGGAGTAATTGACCTTCAGCACCGGCGTATAGATGGAGTCCACCGGAATGACGCCGATGATCGTCTGCGCGGGCTTGTTGCGGTCAGCGCTGACGTAGCCGCGGCCCTTGCTGATGGTCATTTCCATGTTCAGCACCGCGTCCGGGCCAAGGGTGGCAATGTGCAGATCCTTATTCAGGATCTCGACCTCGCCATCGGTCTTGATATCGCCCGCGGTCACTTCGCATTCGCCGCTCGCTTCAATATATACGGTCTTGGTGCCTTCGCAATACAGTCTTGCAATGATGCTTTTGATGTTGAGAACGATCTCCGTGACGTCCTCTTTCACACCGGGTATCGTTGAAAACTCATGTGCAACACCGGCAATCTTGATCGAGGTGACCGCAGTGCCTTCCAGAGAGGACAGCAGCATCCGCCTGAGAGAGTTGCCAAGCGTCGTACCGTAACCGCGCTCCAGCGGCTCCACCACGAACTTGCCGTAGGAATCGTCACCGGGGGTTTCGATGCACTCGATGCGCGGCTTTTCAATTTCTACCATATAAACCCTCCTACTATTCTCCCCCGGCGTGCCCGGTGCCGGACACGCCGGAAGTCAGTTGATCTCAGCTTACCAATTTGAGGGCGTCGTGTGTGTTACTTGGAGTACAGCTCGACGATCAGGTGCTCCTCGATGGGCAGGTCGATGTCCGCGCGCTGAGGCACGCCGACGACCTTGGCGGTCAGGTGATCACGGTCGTAGTCCAGCCACTGGGGAGGCTGACGGAACGCATTGGCTTCCACGTTCTGCTTCAGCTTCTCCATGTCGCGGCTGGTCTCGGCGATGCCGATGACCATGCCGGGCTTCACGAGGTAGGAGGGGATGTTGACCTTGTGTCCGTTCACGGTGAAGTGCGCATGGGTGACGAGCTGGCGGGCTTCCGGACGGCTCATCGCAAAGCCGAGACGGTAGACCACGTTGTCCAGGCGGCTCTCACACAGCGCCAGCAGGTTTTCGCCCGTGGTGCCCTTGCTCTGAACGGCCATCTCGTAATACTTGCGGAACTGGCTCTCCAGCAGACCGTAGTAGCGCTTCGCCTTCTGCTTCTCGCGGAGCTGCTGACCGTATTCCGAGGTCTTGCTGCGGCCCTGACCGTGCTGGCCGGGGGCATAAGCGCGGCGCTCCAGCGCGCACTTCTCGGTGTAGC
>JAZQQF010000021.1:0-6015 GCA_045628925.1 Oscillospiraceae bacterium
CGGCGAACTCTGCGAGGCTTGTTCGACTCCAAAAAGAGATCCCATGACGGAGTTTTCCGTCATGGGATCTTTGCTTAATAGGTCAGGTCTTCCGGGTTGCCCTCGTCCGGTTCGTCCGGCGGCGCGGGCTCCACGGGAAGCTCCGCATCCGGCGGCGGGGTCTCCGGCGCGGGGGTCGGGGTCGGCTGCACGATGGGCGGGGAAGCGGGGTTATCCGTATTGGCCGGTCCGTATCCGGGCGGCCGGATATACTTGGCCTTCCGGTAGGTGGCGTATTCCTCGTCGCTCATCTGCACGATGTTGCCGGTGTAGGGGTCAATGAAATCGCCGGTGTCCGGGTCGATCAGATAGCCGGTGTACCAGTCGATCTGCTTCCACGAATACTGGTCGATGAGTGTGTCCGTTGCCGGGTCGTAATACATACCGGTATCGGGATTGATCAGATATCCGCGGGTGGATTCGATAAACCAGCCGGTCTTGGGATCGAGATTGTGGGAGCGGCAGGAGACCAGCGACTGCTTCGTGTAATTCGTCGCCTGTGCGATGCGAGCCTTCAGCGCGGATTCGCTGGAATACCACGACTTGCGGGGATAGCTGCCGTTGCGGAAATAGAGCGGCAGGGTGATGTCCTCATCGGTCTTGGAAAGATCCAGCACACTTCGCCGGATCTTGCAGTCCGCCGGGCAGTTGGGGCCGCAGAGATCCATGCTGGTGGAACAGAGGGTGGTATACACGTGGACGTTGCAGGCGGTGGTGGGGATATCGTTGGGGTTCATATAGAGGGTCATGGTCCGGTCGCCGCGAACCTCATGGCTGCAGGCGTCGGAGGCCAGCAGGCCCGTGTCGCAGCAGATGGTCACGCGCTTCATGCCCTCCGGCGTGGCAAACTGGGTGTCCTCATAGCCGTAGTAGTCATGCACACGCTCCATGACCTGCCGCCACATACCGGTAGCCGGGTTGGAGGAACCCATGTTTTCGGGGATGTCGTAGCCCGTCCAGACGGAGGCCAGCAGGTAGGGGGTATAGGCGCAGTACCAGCGGTCTTTCCAGTCGCTGGAGCCGCCGGACTTGCCCGCGACGGCCATATTGCCGAACTTGGAGAGCCAGCCGGTGCCGCGGTTGGCGGCATTGTTCAGCATCTCCGTCATATAATAGGCGGTGGTCGAGCTGACGGCCACGTGGCTTTCCGGGATATTTTCATAGACCAGCTTGCCGTTGAAGTCCTCGATGCGGGAATAGGTGCGGCCCTCGGTATAGATACCGTCGTTGCAGAAGATGGTGTAGGCCTGACACATTTCCCGAACGGTCTCGCCGTAGCTCAGCTGTCCCAGCGCCATGCCGGGGTAGTTGATATCGGTCAGCGGCCCGTCCGCGACCAGATGGGTGAAGCCCAGCTTGTTCACCAGCTGGTCATAGGCGACCTGCGGCGTGAGCATATCGATCATCTGTGCGGCGACGGTGTTGATGGAGACCTGCAGCGCATAGCGCAGGGTCACGCCGCCTTCGTTCTGCGAGTCGTCGTTATTGGGGTACCAGTTGGAACCGTTGAGCTTCACAAGGTCGCTGTCGTCAAAGATCGTCCACGGCCAGACGAGGCCCTTGTCCAGACAGAGGGAATAGGAGGACAGCGGCTTGATGGTACTGCCGGGGCTGCGCTCCATCTGCGTGGCGCGGTTGAAGATGCGGGAGCCGGACTTCTTGCCGATGCCGCCGCTGAGACCCAGAATGTCGCCGGTCTTGGGATCCATCAGCACGATGGCGCTCTGCAGATCCTGCCCGGAGCTTTTCCGGTAGCCGCTGGGGATGTTATCGAAGGTGGAATACACGTCGTCGATGATATCCTGCACACCCATGTCGATGACGGCGTAGATATTGTAGCCCGCGCTGAACAGCAGCGTTTCGGCGGTGTCGTAATCCACGTCCTTCAGCTCCATCAGGTCGTGGATGACGTCCTCGATGAGAGCGTCCACATACCAGCTGGTGTAGCGCCCGCCGATGCCGGTGAGGGTGCTGTCGTCCTCGTCGCTGGCATAGTCCAGCACCAGCTCCCGGGCCTTTTCCTCCTTCAGCTGGGCCTCCGTCTCGATGTATCCGTATTTATACATCTCGTCCAGAATGGTCTCCTGCCGCTTCTTGTTGGCCTCGGGATGCTCGAAGGGGTCGTACATACTGGGGTTATTGGTGATGCCGATGATGGCCGCGCACTCCGCCGCCGTCAGCTCGCTCTGATCCTTGCCGAAATAGTAGCGGGAGGCGGACTGAACGCCCTTCTTCCGGTTGCCGAAATAGACGGCGTTCAGATACCATTCCACGATCTCTTCCTTCGTGTAGGTCTTTTCCAGCTTCAGCGCGCGGAAGATCTCCACCAGCTTGCGCTTGACGGTCATATCGTCGTACTGCGTGACGTTTTTCAGCAGCTGCTGCGTCAGCGTCGAGCCGCCGAACACACTGTCGGAATCCGAGAAGAACACGGTGTAGAACGCGCCGAAGGTGCGGAACCAGTCCACCCCGTAATGCTCATAGAAGCGGTGGTCCTCGATGGCCACGGCAGCCTTCTCAAAATAGGGGTTCAGCTCCTCATAGTTCACCCACTGGCGGTCGCCGTCCTTGCCGCTGAGCCGCTCCAGCACTTCATACTGCTGGGTATTCTTGTCCCAGTACCAGATGGTGCTGGTCTGATTCAGGCTGTATTCGCTCAGGGAGACCGACAGGTCCTCCGACAGGGTATTCCGCACATAGGCGGAGAAGATAAGCACAAAGAGGAAGCCGGTGCAGATGATAATGAGCAGAATGGTGAGCACGATCTTCAGCGCAAGCCCGATGATGCGGCCGACCGTTCTGCCCGCACCGCCGGCCGCTTCCGCCGCCAGCTGCTTTTTATTCAGGTTCTGAAACCATTCCTGAAAACCGGACAAAGAGATCACCTCGCTTGGACAGATGAGAAATGCTGCGTCCGACCCGTTTCCGGACGCAAAGATACTTGTACAATATATACCGAACCACGGGCCGCTGTCAATGAAGAAACCATGAATTATCCGCTTCCCGACGTCCAAAGCGGCAGGAAAGCGGAAAGTCGCCCGCTTTTCCTGTTGCATTCTGCCCGCTTTTCGGGTAAAATCATCTCATTCCGCACAAAAGGAGCGAGGAAGCATGGCAAAGGATCTGGAAAAAGAAGACGAATACGGCGACGATTACGTGGTCATTACCGATGAGGACGGGCAGGAATACGAGCTGGAGCTGCTGGATACGATCCCCTTTGAGGGAAAGGAATACCGTGCGTTCCTGCCGGTCAGCGAAGACGACGAGGAACCTTATGAAATGATCCTCTTCCGCGTGGTGGAGGAGGACGGCGAGGAGCTACTGGAGGTCATCGACGACGAGGACGAGATGGAGCGGGTCTATGCCGCGTTCATGGAGCGCCTGTTCGACGAGGACGAGGAAGAAGAGTAACGCAGCCCGAAAACAACAAAAAAGTGCCGGATCTCTCCGAATCATCGGGAAATCCGGCACTTTTCTGCGTTTGAAAAGGTCCCCCGCGTATGCCGTGTGAACCCGTTTATAACCTGCACAGATGGCAGGTGGGCCGCCTCCCTGCGGCTGCTCTGCTTCCAACGTCCTTCCACGCTCCGGCACAGGGCAGGGAGGGGAAGGGAGGCCTGCAATACGCAGCAGGAGAAAGCATCCCGTTTCGTAGATGTGGGTTCTAAAAGAGCCCATCACGAACACGGCAGGGGCTTCTGCAGGTCTGACCGCGTGCGGTTCCGCCTGCAAGGATAATGTACCACATTTGCGCGGAAATATCAAGGGTAAAAGGCTGTAAGTTTTTGCCGATTTGATTCGCCTTTCCGCGTTCCGCCCCTCTTGACAGAACCCATGCGGAATGATAAGCTGTGCGCAGAAATGTTAAACTTGTCCAAGACGAGCGGACAGAACAAGACGGAGTTTGGAGGAATTGACATGACGCCTGAGAACAAAAAGAAATATGAAGAGAAAAAAGCGAGAGTCTATGCCGCGCTGAACCTGCAGGAGCCCGACCGGGTGCCCGCAACGCCGTCCGCGTCCATTTTCCCCATCCTGAATGCGGGTTACACCGTGGGCGAAGTGGTCTACGATACCAGCATGGAAAAGATGAAGGACGCGCTCATCAAGTACGTGAACGAGTACGACCCGGACTGCAACCCCGGCCTGTGCAATGTGCTGCCCGGCGAAGGTCCCGCGCTGGAGCTGCAGCAGCCCACCACCAACCGCTGGGCCGGTATGCCCGGCGACGTGATCGACATCAACTCCATTCAGCAGCACATCGAGTTCCCCATGCTGCTGGACGAGGAATTTGAGGAGTATGAGAAGGATCGCCTCGGGTGGACGCTTCGGAAGCAGCTGCCCCGCGGCAGTAAGCTGCTGGAGCCGCTTGCCGCTATCGCCTCCGGGCGGATGATGGGCGTCACCGGCGTGGCGAACGTGTTCTCCACTCCCGAGTTCAAAAAGATGATCAAGGACCTGTGGGCCATCTCCGATTTCTATGCCGAGCATAACCGCATTTCCGCCGAAGTGGTCGCTGCCGTGGAGGAGGAAGGCTACCCCATGTTCCAGGGCGGCATGGCCGGCGCGCCGTTCGACAGCTACAGTAACGGGATGCGCGGCACGATCCTCAGCCTCAGCGACCTGTATGACAACGAGGAGTTCGTGCTGGCCCGCGTGGAGGAGAATTACGAGAACGCGGTGAACATGATCCGCATGGGCAAGGGCCACAACGACGGCGCCTTCGTCTTCATGCCGCTGCACAAGGGCATGGACGGGTTCATGAGCGCCGAGCATTATGAGAAGTTCTACTGGAAGTATCTGCGCGGCGTCATCTATGAGATCATCGACGCGGGCAAGACCCCCTACGTTTACACCGAGGGCAAGTACAACACCCGTCTGGACTTCCTGAAGGAAGTGCCCAAGGGCAAGGTCATCTACCACTTTGAGGACGTGGATATGGCGGTGGCCAAGAAGAAGCTGGGCGACGTGGCCTGCATCACCGGCGGCTTCCCCACGTGGAAGCTGGCGTGGAGCAGCAAGGAGGAGATCGTGGACGAGGTGAAGCGCCTCATCGACACCTGCGCCCCCGGCGGCGGCTATATCTTCGAGTGCTCCAGCGGCCTGGACAACTGCAAGAAGGAAAACGTCCACGCCATGTTCGAGACCGTAAGGGAATACGGCAAATACTGAGCATTTAGCACGCGGCGGGCCGCTCTCACCGGAGCGGCCCGCGTTTCATGATGGGAGGGATCAGAATGCTGGGCGCTATTATCGGCGATATCATCGGCTCGGTCTATGAATGGAAGAACATCAAAACGACGGAATTTCCGCTGTTTGGGCGGAACTGCAGCCCAACGGATGATTCCGTGATGACGATTGCCGCGGCGAAGGCCCTGATGGACACCATGGGGCAGGACGAGGACAGAGTCTATGCTGCGCTGGTGAAGGAGATGCAGCGCATCGGGAGGCGCTATCCCGATGCGGGCTATGGCGGCAGATTTATCAGCTGGCTGGCCTCCGAAGACCCGCAGCCCTACGGGAGCTACGGCAACGGCAGCGCCATGCGGGTCAGCTCGGCGGGCTGGCTCTATCCCACGTTGGAGGAGACCCGGCGTATGGCTGCGCTCACCGCCTCCGTGACCCATAACCACCCGGAGGGCATCAAGGGCGCGGAAAGCGTTGCTTCGGCCATCTTCCTTGCAAGGACGGGCGCGGGGAAGGCGGAGATCAAGGCCTATATCGAAGAGAACTTCGGCTATGAGCTGGACACCCCGCTGGACGACATCCGCCCCGGCTATAAATTTGACGTGAGCTGTCAGGGCTCTGTCCCGCAGGCGATCCGGGCCTTCTTGGAGGGGACGGACTACGAAAGCACGGTGCGCCTCGCCGTCAGCATCGGCGGCGACAGCGATACCATCGCCTGCATCGCGGGCGGCATGGCGGAAGCCATGTACGGCGTGCCGGAGGATATCCGGGAGGTGGGGCTCACCTATC
>JAZQQF010000022.1:0-3264 GCA_045628925.1 Oscillospiraceae bacterium
CGTGGGGCAACGAGGATACGCAGCAGCTCATCGACATACTGGGGCAGTACGGTGTGAAAGCGACCTTTTTCGTCGTGGGCGATTGGGCGGAGAAATACCCGGAGAGCGTATTGGCGCTGTCGGAAGCGGGGCATGAGGTCATGAACCATTCCAACCACCACGACCATTTCAACGCCCTGTCCACGGACGAGATCATCGCGGACGTGAGCGCCTGCTGCGACCGGGTGGAGGCCGTCACCGGCATCCGGCCGACGCTGTTCCGCTGCCCTTACGGAGAGTACGAC
Organism: Oscillospiraceae bacterium; assembly: GCA_045628925.1. Classification (GTDB taxonomy): domain Bacteria; phylum Bacillota; class Clostridia; order Oscillospirales; family Oscillospiraceae; genus UBA1774. The sequence continues at coordinate 285 of JAZQQF010000022.1, forward strand.
GACCACGTGATCGCGGCGGTGCGCAGCCTCGGCATCACGCCGATCCAGTGGGACGTGGACAGTCTGGACTGGAAGGACTATGACGCGCAGACCATTTACGCCCGCGTGACCCAGCGCGTTCAGCCCGGCAGCATCGTGCTTTTCCACAATGCGGCAAAGCACACCCCGGAGGCGCTGGGCGATATCATCAGTGAGCTGCTGCGGGAGGGCTACACCATCCTGCCGGTCTCGGAGCTTCTGCTGACGGGGGAGAGCAGGATCGACCATACCGGGCGGCAGCTTCCGAAATGAACGGGGAGGCTCCGGCCTGAAGCGGCGGAAGGCAGCGGACAAAAGCAGCATTTGGTCTTGCAATCAGGCGAAAACTGAGATATACTGACTTAATCGTAATATGTGATGGTTTCACACCTGGTCAGTAACCATTTCACCTGAGGTGAAGAACATGAAGAAAATCACAAAGGATCGGCTCCTGAATATATTTGTCATCGTTTTTCTGGATCTGCTTTTCCTGTTTGCCATTGATTATATTTCCCTGTTTATCCGGTTTGAGTTTTCGTTCAGCATGATCGACAGGCATTACATACGCATCTGCCTGCGCTATTTCCCGCTTCGCGCGGTACTGACCGTTGCTGTGTATGCGCTCACAAGGATGTACAGCTACGTTTGGCGCACCGTCAGCATCCGGGACGTGGCGCAGATGGTTCTCTCCGTGCTGGCGGCGTGTGCGGTATCCTTCGTTGTCTGTATGCTGCTCGGGTGGAGGCTGCCGCGAAGCGTTTATTTCCTGCAGCTGGTGCTGGAGCTGTTCCTGATGGTGGGGATGCGCTGCTCGATGCGTTTCTTCTGCCTGATACAGAATGAACTGGCGGCAACGGATACGGAGCGCATCATGCTCATCGGCGCGGGCGCGGCGGGCCGTGTGCTGACCCGGGAGATTGCGGCCAGCCACAGGATCGCCGGGCGTGTGATCTGCGCGATCGATGATAACGAGGCCAAATGGGGCAAATACATGGACGGCGTCAAGATCGTCGGCGGGCGGGATCAGATCATTCCCACGGCAAAAAAGGAAAAGATCACACAGATCATCTTCGCCATTCCGGCGGCGACCGCCGAAGAAAAGAAAGCGATCCTGGATATCTGCAAGCAGACCGGCTGCCGTCTGAAGATCGTGCCGGGCATCTTCCAGCTGGTGAACGGGGAAGTGTCCGTGGATTCGGTGAAGGACGTGCAGGTCGAGGATCTGCTGGGCCGGGAGCAGGTGAAGCTGGACCTTGCGACGCTGAAGACCTTCCTGGCCGATCAGGTGGTCATGGTGACCGGCGGCGGCGGTTCCATCGGTTCGGAGCTGTGCCGGCAGATCGCCCAATACGCGCCGAAGCAGCTGATCATTCTGGACATCTATGAGAACAACGCCTATGATATCCAGCAGGAGCTGACCCGGAAATACGGGAGCCGTCTGGATCTGCGGGTGGAGATCGCCTCCGTCCGGGATAAAGAAAAGGTTTATGAGATCTTCGGGCGCTATCACCCGGATATCGTTTTCCACGCGGCGGCGCATAAGCACGTCCCGCTGATGGAGAATTGCCCCTCCGAGGCCATCAAGAACAATATCTTCGGCACCTACCACGTCATCCGCGCAGCGGAGGACTTCGAGGTCAGGAAATTCGTGATGATCTCCACGGACAAGGCGGTGAACCCCACCAACGTGATGGGCGCCACGAAGCGGTTCTGCGAGATGATCCTGCAGAGCCGGAAGGACAGCAGGACTGAGTTCTGCGCGGTCCGTTTCGGCAACGTGCTTGGCTCCAACGGCAGCGTCGTGCCGCTGTTCAAGGCGCAGATCGCCGCGGGCGGCCCCGTTACGATTACCGACAAGCGGATCATCCGTTATTTCATGACGATACCGGAGGCTTCCCAGCTGGTGCTGGAAGCGGGCGCGATGGCCTCCAGCGGTCAGATCTTCGTGCTGGATATGGGCGAACCGGTAAAGATCCTCACGCTGGCGGAAAACCTCATCCGCCTCAGCGGTCTGGAGCCCTACCGGGATATCGCTATTGAGGAGGTCGGACTCCGTCCCGGCGAAAAGCTCTATGAAGAAATGCTGATGAGCTCGGAAAAGCTCTCCGCGACGGCGAACCGGAAGATCTACGTGGAGGAGCAGCGGCCCATCGAGCGGGACGAGATCCACGAAAAGCTCACGATCCTGGGCGACGCGATCGACGCCGGCAAGAGCCGGGAAGAACTGACCGCCCTGCTGAAGTCGCTGGTGCCGACCTTCAAGGATCCGCAGAAGGTCAACGCTGAAGCGGCTGCCAGCGTAGACAACGAGCGCAAAAACAAGGAGATCGCCGCGGGCAACTGACACAAAACGAAATATCCCCCTGTCCTGCCGGTCGGAATGCCGGGGCGGGACAGGGGGACTTTTTGCGGAGAAAGGTCAGCTTCCAAGGGTGAACCCGGCGGCCTCATCCAGCAGGAGCAGCGTGGAATAGAAGCAGCGCAGGGCTTCCACGGCATACTGCGTGTCGGCGCTGCCCGCCGTTTCATAAGCGGAATGCATCGCCAGCTGGGGCAGCCCGATATCCAGCGCGTGCAGGCTCACCTGCGTGTTGGAAAGATTGCCCAGCGTGGAGCCGCCCGCGCTGTCGCTGCGGTTGGCGAAAAGCTGGAAGGGGACCCCGGCCTTCCGGCAGAGCTCTGTAAAAACGGCCCGGGAGAAGGCGTCGGTGGTGTATTTCTGCGCGGGGTATTCCTTGATGACGACGCCTTTATTCAGATGGCAGCAGTTCGCTGCGTCCGTCTTTTCCGGGTGATTCGGGTGGACGGCATGGGCATTGTCAAAGCTGACGAGGAAGGATCTGGCTACAGCGGCGTGGTAATCATCCTCGGCTTTTCCCAGCGCCCGGTTCAGCCGCCGGAGCGTATCCGGCAGGAAGGTAGGCATGGCGCCCTGCATGGTATTGGAGCCGACCTCCTCATT
>JAZQQF010000023.1:0-11634 GCA_045628925.1 Oscillospiraceae bacterium
GAGCTGCAGCGAGAAGGCGGGACTTGCCGAGGGCGACATCATCGTCGAGGCGGCGGGCAGCCCCGTTACCGGCACGGCCGACCTGCTGGAGCTGAAAAAGAACTGGAAGCCCGGCGAAAAGGTGGAGCTGACCATCCATCGTGGCGACCAGACATTGAAGGTGACCGTCACGCTGGACGAGGACAGGCCGGAATAAACGGACGCCGGACCTCGGGCCGGAAAAAATACAGGATCGCAGCTGCCTGCCGGTGCTTCCGGCAGGCAGCTTTTTGCGTGAAAACGGAAAATCCTGTCATAAACGCTGCCGGACGGGCCGCGCTGGTTGATTTTGCCCGACGGATATGGTATGCTAAATCCAAAAACAGGAGAAAAGGAGCGAACGATATGGCGAATATTCCCATTCCCTTTCCCTACGTGATCGATCTGGACGACCATGAGGCCAGCGGCATCCCCACCATGATCCGCTATCACGCAAACGGGGAGGAAGAAGAGGAGATGAGCCCCGTCATCGACGGGGAAGGCCCCCACGGCCTGTATAACGTGACGGATACCGTGATGTGCAAAATGCCCACGGGCGTGACCCCGGAGGAGGCCAGCAAAATGGCCCATATGCACACCTACGGGTATGAGACCTTCTTTGTGGACAGCGGAAAGATGTATCTTTATACGGACGGGAAGCGCACCATCATTCAGGAGGGCGATATCGTCCACCTGCAGGCCGGGCAGATGCACTCCATGGCCTCCATCGAGGACGTGAAGTGGCGCGGCTTCTTCCACGATCTGGATTCGTTTCTGGACGCCGGCGCCGTCACCGCCGTGACCCAGCGCATCCCCGCGGCGGCGGACGATCCGGCGTTTCAGAAGGCGAAGCTGGCGGCGGACTTTATCCGGTGCGAGCTGCCTTATTACAAGGACGTGCCGCCGGAGGAGATGGGCGCGGTGCGAAACCCCAGCCGCCCGCTGGCAGCCTTCGAGTTCCCGGGGGCGACGGTGAAGGTCATCGTGCCCAGATGGGAAAACGCGGGCGTGACGGAGTGCTGCATGGCGGAGCTGCAGAAGGGCGCGAAGCTCACATGGGGCTACCACAGCTACCGGGAGCAGTATTACATCCGCAAGGGCAGCGTGCGCCTCACCGTGTTCGGCGAAACATACACCGCGAAAAAGGGCTGCATCGTGCAGGTACCCAAGCTGGCGCCGTTCAGCCTGCAGGCGCTGGAGGACGCGGAGGTCTACGATATGGGCGGGCAGACGAAGTGGTTCGCTTTCCTGCTGGACTATGGATCCGTGCGCCATTATGAACCCGAGCGGCTGGCAAAGCCGGAGGAAGTGCAGGCGCTCAAGGATAAGTGGGGCATCCAGCTCCAGTCTCTCACCGTGGAAGAAATTTAACGATATAGAAAGGAATCAAACATGACGATCGAACAAATCCGCGAAAATGCAGTCAAGCTGGAGCAGAGCTTCAAGCTGGAGAGTATGCCCATCGGCCTCAAGTGGCTGGAAAAGGCGTCCGACGCGCCAGAGGGCGCCAAGTTCCCCAAGAAGGATCTGGGCAAGCACATGGCCCTGTGTCAGGCTTTCTCCTATGCCCGCATGAAGGGTATGAGCATCGTGCTGACCAAGGAGGATCACTGGTGCTGGAACCCCCTCATCGGCTACGGCGTGGTGGAGTGCGTCCCCGGCCAGCCCCAGTTTGACGAGGTGGTGAAGTACATCGGCATCGCCGACAAGGAGAAGGCCGCGAACTTCTTCGCCAATTTCCCCCGCCTGCCGCTGGGCAAGTATGAGGCCGTGGTCATCGCGCCGCTGAAGCGCATCAACTTCGTGCCCGACGTGGTGATGATCTACTCGAACCCCGCGAAGATCAACGTCATGTGCCGCTCCATCAAGGGCGTCCTCGGCGGCACCTTCACCAGCGAATTTGACGGTATCGATTCCTGCATCTACTGCACCGTACCGTCCTTCCTGAAGAACGAATACCGCGTGACCCTGCCCGATCCCGGCGAGCGGGAGCGCGCCCGCACGAAGGACGAGGACATCATCCTCACCGTGCCCGGTGCGCGGCTGGATGAGTTCATCGGCGCGCTGAATCTGGGTTCCCCCTTCGGCGGCCTGAACGACGCCATGTTCGAGTTCAATCTGGACTTCGGTCATCCCCCGTTCTACAACACCCTCTTTGAAATGTGGGGTCTGGACAAGGGCGAGGAATGGCAGATGCCGTTCTGACGCAAAACATCGCTCCCGGAGCCTTCCGGGAGCGATATTTTGCTGAATGGACAGTGATGCGATCCGCTCACTTTCCAGTTTCCGCTTTCCACTGTCAACTCCTCCCGTCCCCGCCTCCATTTGGCACCGCCGAAATGCCGGTCTTCCCTTGACGGGCGGCACGGACGGGAGTATTATATATTAAGGTAAAAAGCCGGAAAAACGTGGGAAAGGCGGTGATGCCCTTGGAGAGTCAGCAGGCCCGGAAGCTGACGGCGGCCATGCGGGAGCTGAACGAGATGAAGGTGCTTTCGCTGGCGCTGGACATGGTGGAGGCGGACGAATCCGCGTTCAGCGTGTTCGAGGCGCTGCTGGAGGGCATCCGGCAGGTGGACGAAGCCTATGAAGCCGGAGAATACTTCATCGCAGACCTGATCATGGCGGGGCACATCATGCGCAGCGTGATGGATACCGCGCTGGTCTTTCCGGATACCGAGGAGAGCGGCAGCATGGGCAGCGTGGTCATCTGCACCGTGCAGGGCGATATCCACGATCTGGGCAAGCAGACCGTGGCCGAGGTGCTGACGCACAACGGCTTCCGCGTCCGCGATCTGGGCGTGGACGTAAGCCCCGAGGCGGTGGTGGAGGCGCTGAAGCAGCACCGGCCCGATATCCTCATCCTCAGCGGGATGCTGAACCTTTCCGCCCGCAGTATGCGGGAGACCATCCGGGCCGTGGAGCAGAGCGGGCTGCGCGGAAGCGTGCGCATCCTCGTGGGCGGCGCGGCTGTGAAGGACGTTTCGCCCCGGGTGCTGGGCGCGGACGCGAAGGGCGACACCGTGCTGGATTCGCTGCGGAAGTGCCATGAGTTCATGGCGCTGGCGGCGGGGGAGAAGCGATGAGCGAGGCGCTGTATATGCGGATCGCGGCCTCCCTGCGGCAGCGCATCCTCAGCGGCGGCCATCCGGTGGGGGACGTGCTGCCTTCGGAAAACGAGCTGGCGGGCGCCTACCGCACCAGCCGCACCACGGCGCGGAAGGCCTTTCAGGTGCTGGAAGGGGAGGGCCTCATCAAGCCCCGGCAGGGCAAGGGCTATATCGTCCAGCCCCCGCGCCACGCGGTCTTTACCCTCATCTTCGGCGAAGCCGGGGAGGGCGGGAAATACCGCTATCTGGGCGTGAACATTCTGGAGCCGGACGCCGAGGTGAGCCGGATGCTCCGCCTGAGGAACGGTCAGCTGGTGATCTCCGTCCGGCGTGTGCTGGAAAAGGACGGGGTGCCGGTGGCCTTCGATGAGAAATTCATCCCCTATGAGCGGGGCGTTCCCAGCGTGGAGGTGGAGCTGCACTTCGCCGATTTTCCGGATATGTTCGCCGACCGTTTCGATTCCATGTCCCTGCGGACGGAGATGGAGCTGCGCGCCGAGCTGCCGCCGGATTATGTGCTCACCACCCTCGGACGGGGCGAGGAACGGCTGCTCACCGCGGCCCGGCTGGTGCTGGCCTCGGAGGATCAGCGCGTCGGCTTCGGCAGACAGTACATGACCCCGGAGTTCGGACCGCTGAAGGCCGGTTCCGGCTATTACGGGCTTCATTGAGGAAAAACGCAAAAACGGGAAATGTTCCATAATTCCGGCAGAATATCGCTTGCTGCTTGTGCAATCTCACAAGAATTTCTGTCAAATCCCGTTTCCAGCCCGTTGCCATTGACTTTATCTGCAAAAAAAGTTATAATCCATAAGCTAACCTGTGTATACAAGTTGGCGTTTTCCCATGCTTATCCCCAGCGTTACTTTTAGTATTTTTATATAAGGAGAGACTTCGCGCTATGGATTTGAGTCACTTCACCACAGTCGAACAGATGGAAGCGGAAACCATCAAGCTGAAAGAGATGGCCATCGCTGCCGGTGCCGAGACCTGGGAGGACCGTAAAAAGGCCCAGACCCCTCAGTGCCGTTTCGGTGACGGCGGTATCTGCTGCCGCATCTGCTCGATGGGCCCCTGCCGCGTTACCCCGAAATCCCCCCGCGGCATCTGCGGCGCCGACGCTGGCGCCATTGCCGGCCGCAACTACCTGCGCATGGTCGCCGGCGGCTGCGCTGCGCACTCCGACCACGGTCGTGAGATCTGCCACACCATGCTCGCCGCCCGTCCCGACGGCAGCTACCAGATCACCGACGTTGACAAGCTCCTCCGCCTTGCCAAGGAATGGGGCTTCGAGACCGAAGGCCGCGACATCTATGAGGTCGCCAGGGAAGTGGGCGAGGCTGCCCTGAACGAATACGGCAAGCCCTACGGCTATCAGCGTTTCGTTTCCCGCGCCACCGAAGAGCGTCAGCAGGTCTGGGAACGCGAAGGCATCATGCCCCGCGCCGTGGACCGTGAGATCACCACCGCCATGCACATGACCCACATGGGCAACACCGCCGACCCCGAGGCGCTGGTGCGTCAGTCCCTGCGTACCGGCCTGGCCGATGGCTGGGGCGGCTCCATGACCGGCACCGAGTTCAGCGACATCCTGTTCGGCACGCCCTTCCCGAAGGACACCGAGGCCGACCTGGGCGTTCTGGAAAAGGATATGGTCAACATCATCCTCCACGGCCATGACCCCGCCATGAGCGAGATGGTCGTCGCCGCCGCCGAGGACCGCGACATGATCGAGTACGCCCGCAGTAAGGGCGCCAAGGGCATCAACCTGGCCGGTCTGTGCTGCACCGCCAACGAGATCACCATGCGTCACGGCATCCGGATGGCCGGCAACTTCCTGCAGCAGGAAAACGCGCTGCTCACCGGCATGGTCGAGCTGATCGCTGTGGACGTGCAGTGCATCTTCCCCGCCATCGGCCCCCTGAGCGAGTGCTTCCATACCAAGTTCATCACCACCTCCCCCATCGCCCGCATTCCCGGCAGCCAGTACATCCAGTTCAATGCCGAGACCGCCCGTGAGCAGGGCCGCAACATCGTGAAGATGGCCATCGACAACTTCGTGAACCGCGACCCCGCGAAGGTCTACGTTCCCAAGAACAAGCAGAAGGCCACCGTCGGCTACTCCTGCGAAGGCATCATCGGCCAGCTGGATACCGTTACCAACTCCTTTGTGGACGAGCTGGGCACCTATAAGCCCCTGATCGAGTGCGTCAAGTCCGGCGTTCTCCGCGGCGCTGTGGCCATCGTCGGCTGCAACAACCCGAAGATCCGCCCCGACAAGGGCCACATCGAGATCATCAAGAAGCTGATCGCCAACGATATCGTTGTCGTCGCCACGGGCTGCTCCGCGCAGGCCGCCGGCAAGGCCGGTCTCCTGAGCAAGGAAGCCAAGGACCTCTGCGGCGAAGGCCTGAAGCGCGTCTGCGAGCTGGCTGACATTCCTCCCGTGCTGCACATGGGCTCCTGCGTGGACATCAGCCGTATGATGCTGCTGGCCACCGGCATCGCCAAGGACTGGGGCATCAACGTGTCTCAGGTCCCCGTGGTGGGCTGCGCTCCCGAATGGATGAGCGAGAAGGCCGTCTCCATCGCCAACTACGTCGTCGCCACCGGCATCGACACCTATCTGGGCGTTGAGCCGCAGGTCAGCGGCAGCAGCAAGATGATGGAGCTGATCACCGAGGGCACCAAGGAAATGGTCGGCGCCGGCTACGTCATCAACACCGATACCGACGCTCTGGCGGACGCCATGATCGCCGGCATCGAAGCCAAGCGCGCCGCGCTGGGCATCTGATCCGATTTCCGAATAAGAAAGGCAATCACCTATGAAGATCGCAGTCACCGGTAAGGGCGGCGTCGGCAAGACCACCGTCAGCGCCATCCTCGCAAGGCTCTATGCCGACGAGGGGCACAAGGTTCTGGCAGCCGACGTGGATCCGGACGCCAATCTGGGCGCGGCTCTGGGCTTTACGGAGGAGGAGCTGGCGGATATCACCCCCATCTCCAAGATGCGGAAGCTCATCGCCGAGCGCACGGGCACCAGCGCGGAGACCTACGGGAAGTTCTTCAAGATTAACCCGAAGGTGGACGATATCCCCGATATGCTGGCCAAGGAAAAGAACGGCGTGAAGCTTTTGGTGCTGGGCACCGTCGAGACCGGAGGCAGCGGCTGCGTCTGTCCGGAGCACGTTGTGATGAAGCGGGTGATCTCTCACCTGATCATCCAGCGGGAGGACGTGGTCATCATGGACATGGAGGCGGGTCTGGAGCATCTGGGCCGGGGCACCACGGATATGATGGACCAGTTCATCGTCGTCATCGAGCCGGGCTCCCGCAGCGTTCAGACCTACCAGCACATTGTGAAACTGGCTGCGGATCTGGGTATCCGCACGGTTCGCGTCGTGGCCAACAAGGTCCGCACCCCGGAGGATGAGGCGTTTATCCGCGCCCACATCCCGGCGGAAAGCCTGCTGGGCATCGTCCACTTTAACGACGACGTCTCCGAGGCCGACCGGGCCGGCCGCTCTCCCTATGAGTACAGTGAACAAACCGTCGCGGAGATCCGCGAGATCAAAGACCGCATCGACAACATATAGGAGGCAAACACATTGGGACTGTTTGACGTAGTTTACCGCGGTTCGGATGAAATGTATTTCAAGGCCGAAGCCGCTGTCAAGGAAACCATCGAAAAGATCGGTGCCGACGCGCCTGTCGCTTTCGCCAACACCGCTTTCAACCTCTCCTGCATTCTGGCCTACACCGGCCTGAAGGTCACCACCATGGCCGAACTGCGCGACGCGCTGGTTCCCATCCGCGCCATGATGACCCGCGGCGGCCACACCGCCGACATCTTCCACTCCGGCGTCGCCACCGCGATGGCCGCCGAAGTCATCGAGGCCTGCAAGTACGCCGTGAACCCCAAGCCCTACGGCGATGCTGACGACCCCAACGAAAACAAGTACCACGGCCACATGAGCGACGCCGAAGTGCGTGAGCTGGGCGTGCCGCTGGTCACCCGCGATATCCCCGGCTTCGTCGTGCTGATCGACAAGGCCCCCACCACCGAGCAGGCTGTGCAGCTCATCAAGGGCTACCAGAGCCGCGGCATCTTCGTGTTCCTCATCGGCGGCATCATCGATCAGGCCATGGAAGCCGGCGTCAAGATGGGCTTCAAGGTCCGCGTGGTGCCCGTCGGCCCCGAGATCTGGAGCGTCAGCCACATCATCTCCGTGGTCGTCCGCGCCGCCTTCATTTTCGGCAACATCCAGCCCAACGATTACGTGAACATGAACCGCTACACCATGGACCGTCTGTTCGCGTTCGTCAATGCTTTCAGCCCTGTCAATGACATCACCGTGGCCTGCGGCGCCGGCGCCATCGCGCTGGGCTTCCCGGTCATCACCAACGAGGTCAAGGACCTGAGCTGGCGCGTGCCCAAGAGCCTGATCATCAACGAGAACGTGGATCAGTGGATCGACTGCTCTCTGGAAGCCCGCGGCATCAAGCTCAAGGTCACCAACATGGATATCCCCATCGCCTGCTCCTCCGCCTTCGAGGGCGAAGTCATCCGTCGTGCCGACACCCAGATCGACGCCTACGGCGCCAAGAAGGACTGCTTCGAGCTGGTTCGCACGCTGGATGTGCATGACATCGAGGATCACAAGATCACCGTTATCGGCAAGGATATCGACGAGTTCGCTTACGGCGAGATGATCAGCATGGCCACCATCGTCGAGGTCGGCGGCGTGAAGATGCAGCCCGACTTCGAGCCCGTTATGGAACGCAAGATGCACGCCTTCATCAACTGCCTCGAGGGCATCATGCATACCGGCCAGCGCGACATGATCCGCATCCGCGTCAGCAAGTCCGCCTTCGAGGCCGGCTTCCGCATGAAGCACTTCGGCGAGCTGCTCTACGCCAAGATCAAGAACGAGTATGACGCCGTCGTGGACAAGTGCCAGGTCACCATCTACACCGATCCCGAGCAGATCAAGGAGCTCCGCAAGGAAGCCAACAAGATCTACGACGCCCGTGACGCCCGTGTCGCCAAGCTGACCGACGAGAGCGTTGACGTGTTCTACACCTGCATCCTCTGCCAGTCCTTCTCCCCCAGCCACGTCTGCATCATCACCCCCGAGCGTCTGGGCCTCTGCGGCGCTGTCTCCTGGATGGACGCCAAGGCCACCAACCAGCTCGACCCCAACGGCCCCTGCCAGATCGTCACGAAGGAAAGAGTCATCGACGAGAGCATCGGCATCTGGGAAGACGTGAACGAGGCTGTCAAGAATTACTCTCACGGCGCGCTGGAGCAGGTCTCCCTGTACTCCATCCTCGTCGACCCGATGACTTCCTGCGGCTGCTTCGAGTGCATCTGCGGCATCGAGCCCTTCTCCAACGGCGTTGTCATCGTCAACCGTGAGCACGGCGGCGTTACCCCTCTGGGCATGAGCTTCTCCGAGCTGGCTGCCAGCACCGGCGGCGGCGAGCAGACCCCCGGCTTCATGGGCCACGGCCGTCACTTCATCCCCTCCAAGAAGTTCATGAAGGCCGAAGGCGGCATCGCCCGTATCGTGTGGATGCCCAAGGCCCTGAAGGAGTCCGTCGCGGAGCGCCTGAACGAGAATGCCAAAGAGCTTTACGGCATTGACAACTTCGTCGACATGATCGCGGACGAAACCGTCGCGGGCGACGGCGATCCCGAGACCCTGATGGCTTACCTGACCGAGAAGGGTCACCCCGTCCTCGGCATGGAGCCTCTGATGTAATCAACACTCAAAACAGGAGGAATTGATAGTTATGGGATTCACTGCTAAACCGCAGGTCTACACCGCCGCCATTCAGGAAACCGTCATCGGCGCCGGTGAGAAGGCCCTCACGCTGGGCGGCAGCAAGACGAAGCCGCTCTGCTCTTTCGACGAAACCTGGAAGAACGCTCCCGCCGTCGGCGCGGAAGTCTCCGACCTGCCCTTTGATACCGAAGACCTGCCCGAGCTGGCCGCTTTCTATGCCGGCTGCGAGACCTTCGGCGCCCGCGTCGCCAAGGCTGCCTCCATGGAAGGCGCCAAGTTCGTCTGCCTGCACTTTGAAGGCGCCGACCCCGGTGCTGAGAACAAGAGCGTGGATGAGATCGTCGCGCTGGCCGAAGAGGCTGCCGCCGCCACCGATCTGCCGCTGGTCGTGACCGGCTGCAAGAACGTGGAAAAGGACCAGGCCATCTTCACCGCCATCTCCAGCAAGCTGGCCGGAAAGAACGTGCTGTTCCTCTCCGCCCGCGAAGAAGACTATAAGACCATCGGCGCCGGCTGCGCCATGGGCGACGGCAACAAGGTCGGCGCCGAAAGCGCCGTCGACATCAACCTGGCCAAGCAGCTGAACGTTCTGATGACCCAGCTGGGCGTCGCCCCCGCGAGCATCGTCATGAACCTGGGCTCCGCCGCCGCCGGTTACGGCTTCGAGTACGTTTCCACCACCATGGATCGCGTGAAGGACGCTGCCCTCGGCCAGAACGACGCCATGCTGCAGATGCCCGTCATCACCCCCGTGGCGCTGGAGACCTGGGCTGTCAAGGAAGCCACCACGGTCAATGCGGACGCGCCCGAAGGCTGGGGCGGCCGCGAGGATCGCGCGGTGCAGATGGAGATCGTTACCGCCTCCGCCTGCCTCGCCTCCGGCTCCGACGCTGTCATTCTCCGTCATCCCACTTCTGTGAAGACCATCGCGGCGATGATCGCCGCCATGGCGTAAGGAGGAGCAACCATGGCACTCAAAGGACTTGATATTTTCAAACTCACCCCCAAGACCAACTGCAAGGATTGCGGCTGCCCCACCTGCATGGCGTTCGGCATGAAGGTCGCTCAGGGCGCGAAGAAGATCGAGGACTGCCCGCATATGTCCGCGGAAGCGCTGGGCAAGCTCTCCGCCGCGACCGAGCCCCCGATGAAGACCATCTCCGTCGGCGAGCACAAGCTGGGCGGCGAGACCGTCATGCTCCGTCATGAGAAGACCCTCGTCAACCGCAACCTGTACGGCGCTTTCGTCTGTGCCTGCATGGACGACGCCGATATCGACGCCCGCATCGCCTCCGCCATGGCCGTCAACTACGAGCGCATCGGCGAGAAGATGTATGTGGAGACCATCCTGGTCGGCGCTCCCGCCTCTCAGGACGTGGCCCGCTGCGTGGCCGTGGCCCAGAAGGCTGCCGCCACCGGCCGTGACCTGATCATCGACGCCGCCGACGCGGAGCGTGCCGAGGCCGTTCTGAACGCCGTGGGCGACGCTGCCAAGGTGCTTTCCGGCGCCAAGGCCGACAACTGGGAAGCCTTCAATGCGCTGGCCGCCGGCAAGCTCGTGCTGGGCGTGAAGGGCGAGGACCTGAACGACATCCACGAGACCATCGAGAAGCTGGAAGCCGCGGGCAACAAGAACCTGATCATCGACGCCACCGGCGCCGACATTAAGACCACCTTCGCCAACGCCATGCAGATCCGCCGCGCCGCCCTCAAGAACGAGGACCGCAGCTTCGGTTATCCCGCCATCGTCAATACCGCCAAGATCGCGGCCGACGATAAGTATATGCAGGCCGCTCTGGCCTCCGCTTTCACCCTGCGTTACGGCTCCATCGTCGTGATGGATACCATGACCTACGCCGAGGCTCTGCCCCTCTACGGCCTGCGCCAGAATATCTTCACCGACCCTCAGAAGCCCATGCGTCAGGCTCCCGGCGTGTACCCCATCAACGGCGCCGACGAGAACAGCATCTGCTGCGTGACCGTCGACTTCGCCCTGACCTACTTCCTCGTCTCCGGCGAGCTGGAGCGCAGCGGCGTGCCCGTGAACCTGTTCATCACCGACGCGGGCGGCTACTCCGTTCTGACCTCCTGGGCCGCTGGCAAGTTCTCCGCCGGCAGCATCGAGAAGTTCTTCAAGGACTTCGACATTGACAGCAAGTACAACAATAAGGTTCTCATCCTGCCCGGCAAGGTCGCCGTGCTGAAGGGCGAACTGGAAGCCAAGCTCCCCAACTGGAAGATCGTTGTGGGCACCACTGAGGCTACTCAGCTGGTTCGCTTCCTGCGCGATTTCAAGTAAGCCTGAAGGAGATTCCGAATGAAAAAGCTCAAAGTGACGGACGCCAGCCTGTGCAAGGCCTGCCTGCAGTGTGCCGGTGCCTGCGCCACGTCCTTCTACAAGGAGTTCGATATCACCAAGGCCTGCATCCGCATCGAAGAGAAGAAGGATAAGACCCTGGCCGTCCGCTCCTGCATCCAGTGCGGGAAATGTGCCCGTGCCTGCGAGGCCGGTGCCATTACCCAGAATCCCAAGGGCGTCTACATGATCAACAAGAAGCTGTGCGTCCACTGCGGCAAGTGCGTGGAAGCCTGCCCCTTCGGTCTGATCGTGAAGCCTTTGGAGACCGAAGCGCCCAGCAAGTGCATCGCCTGCGGCATCTGCGCCAAGCAGTGCCCCATGCAGATCCTCGAAGTCGTGGAAGCGTAATTCCCACAAA
>JAZQQF010000024.1:0-3275 GCA_045628925.1 Oscillospiraceae bacterium
CCGCGGTCGCCGTGGACGGGGACGACGAATACGCCGACTATGAGAAAATGGTCATCGGCGGGGAGACCTATTACGGCACGAAGGAATCGGTCGCGTACGCTTCCTTCGACGAGCTGGAAACGCTCATGACCACCCCGGATGAAGACGGGCTGACCTTCTTCAAGACCTTCCATGCCGACCGGAAGGGCATTCAGGCGGTGCCGAATCCCGATTTCTTCTCCAGCGGCGACATGGCGGACATGACAGAGGCGGGCGTTATCATCGAGATGCCCTTCACCTTCACCATGGAGGGCGAAGTGAAGGCAACGAACGGACAGCTTTCGGGCGACGGACATACCGTGTCCTATCAGATGACGGATATGCCCGCGGAGGTGTCCATCGAGCTGAAGACCCTTTCGCCGATCCTCTTCATCGTCATCGGCGCGGCGGTCATCCTCGCGGTGCTGGCCATCGTCATCTTCGGAAAGAAAAAGCCTGCGCCCGTGCAGCCGGCCCCGTTCGATTCACCGTGGCTCGGCAAATAAACATTCCAGATAGCAGCATCCCCCACCGCGTATCGCGGTGGGGGATGTGTTTTTGTTTACTTCAGGACTTTTACGAATTTCAGGATGGCAAGGACGACGCCCGCGGTGAGATATACCTCCAGCAGCCAGTTGATGACATTGAAGATCCAGCCGATGAGGGGGATCCGCCCCAGCAGACTCAGGATCAGGCCCAGCACGAAACCGGCGACCACGTAGCCCACGATGGTGAGGGCAAAGGACTTACCGTCAAATTCCTTGAAAGAAAACGGGAACAGTTTTTTCAGCGTATCCATTTCATTCAACTCCTTTTGTATTCAGCATAGCACACTGTCGAAAAATGTCAATCCCTGACGGAAAACTTTACTGCTTGCCGATATCCATGGCGGCATAGTAGGCCGCGTTGGTGGCCTGATAGATGGTGGCGGGGGTGACGCAGTCGCCGATCTGGTGGTATTCCGGCGCGCAGAGGGCCAGTGCCATGCCGGCCTCCCGGTTGGGCTTCATGCCCAGCGCGCAGACCACGGTGTCGGCGGGGAAGAACACCTCGCCGTCCGCCGCCTGCCCGGTGACGCCCTCTGCGGAGACCCGCGTCACCTTCGTGTTCAGATGCACGTCGATGCCGTATTTCTGGATCTGCAGGCCGATGGACTGGCCCTGCAGCAGGTTCGTGCCCGCGTTCAGCGCCGGGGCCATCTCCACGATGGTGACTTCCCGGCCGAGGGAGGCCATGTAGATGCCCAGCTCGCAGCCCACGAGTCCGCCGCCCAGAATGACCAGCTTCTTCCCGGCCTTGTCGGGATCCGTGTAGATATCCTCCGCGATGGCCACGTTCTTCCCCTCGATGCCGGGGATGGGCGGGATGCTGGGCCGGGAGCCGAGGGCGGCGATGATCACGTCGGGAGAGATCTCCTTCGCCAGCTCGGGCGTGACCTCGGTGTTCAGCCGCACCTCGATGGGGGCGCGGGAGATCATCAGCGCCTGATGCTCCAAATATTCGCTCAGGTGCTTCTTGAAGGGGACCTTATCCTCGCAGAGCAGCACGCCGCCCAGCTTATCGGTCTTTTCGCAGAGGATGACCTTGTGGCCGCGCTTACTGGCCGTGAGCGCCGCCTGCATCCCGCCGATGCCGCCGCCCGCGATGAGGACGGTCTTCTTCGCCGGGGCGGGAGTCTCGAACTTCACGTCCGCCTCGTTGCAGATCTCCGGGTTCAGCGCGCAGCAGATCTGCCCGCGGGTCATAAGGCTCGAGAAGCAGGTGAAGCAGCGCATACATTTGACGATCTCGTCAGACCGGCCTTCGCGGGCCTTGCGGGGCAGGTCGGGGTCGGCGATGAGGCCGCGGGCCAGCTCCACCACGTCCGCCTTGCCGGAGGCGATGATCTCCTCCAGAAACTCCGGGTCGGCCAGCGCGCCCACGGTGGCCACGGGGGTCTTCACGTGCTTTTTGATCTCGGCGGCGTATTTCACGTTCACGCCGTCCTCCAGGAACATATTCGGGTGGGTGACGGTGAACACCTCGGCGACCTCATGGCTGCCGGCGGAGATGTGCAGCAGGTCGACCTTCCCGTCCAGCGCTTCGGCGATGCGGATACCGTAGTCGATATCATAGCCGCCGTCGAAGACCTCGCTGCCGCTGAGACGGATCTCAATCGGGAAGGCGGGGCCGACCGCCTCGCGGATGGCCTTCACCACCGCCAGCGGGAAGCGCATCCGCTTCTCGAAGCTGCCGCCCCACTCGTCGGTGCGGGTGTTGGTGATGGGGCTCATGAACTGGTGCAGGAGCCAGCCGTGGCCGCCGTGGAGGGTGACCATGCCGAAGCCGCAGGCCTTGGCGAAGGCGGCGGCCTCCGCGTGCTTGCGGATGGTGCGCTGGATGATCTCCTCGGTCATCTCCTCGGCGTGGATGGGCTGGCCGAAGGAACCGGCGCTGTCGCTGGCGACAGGCCCGTAGATGGTGTGGCCCTGCCCGTAGGAGATGCGGGCCGCGTTGCCGCCGTGGGACATTTCCATGCTGGCCACCGCGCCGTGCCGCCTGATGGCCTCGGCCAGCTTGTTCAGATGAGGGCGTGCGGTGGGATCGTCCAGCAGGATGTGGTTCCCGTTGGCGAGGGCGATCTCCCCGTCCACCATGGCGTCGCCGATGCAGACACTCGCCGCGCCGCCGATGGCCTTGCGTTCATAATAGTTGATGGTCTCGTTGATGGGATGGTTGCCGTAGTGATTGTGCTGCAGGCCGGTGGGGGAGGCAAACAGGCGGCTCTTGAAGAGCTGGCCCGCCAGCACGATGGGGGTGAACAGGTGGGGATACTGGCATTCGTACATAAGGGGATTCCCTGCCTTTCTTCGGTTTCGGTTTTGGGAATATTATACTGTGGTTTGCGGAAAGTTGCAAGAGGGCAGGTGTTTTGGGCGGTGCGGATTCGCCGGAGGTGCATACGGAACTGTGAGATGGTGCCGCTGCCTCCGGCAGCTCTGCGAACTGTCCGCCCCTTCCCGTAGGGGCGCATCACGATGCGCCCGCGGAGGTTGTGCGGATTCGCCGGGGGTGCATACAAATTTGCAGGCTTGTGCCGCGCCTCCGGCGGCCATACTTTCTCTCCGCGGCGAGAGAAAGTATGGAGAAAGAGCGCCGGTCGGGGGGCTTTTTTCGGAGCCGCCCCCCGACGCCCCCTGAAAACCGCCAAGAAGGGGGCCACGGCCCCCTTCTGTGGAAATAACCCCCGGGGACGGGGGACGAGAGACGAAGGACGA
>JAZQQF010000025.1:0-2146 GCA_045628925.1 Oscillospiraceae bacterium
CCAAGGCGGACTTCACCATGATGTTTCAGGATCTGATAGAGATGATCTCCGCGACCGGGCTGTGTCTGGTTACCTCCTCTGCGTTTTTCCCCGACTACCTCATCCCCCGCCCGAACAGCGCGATTCCCGGCATCTGCAACGCCGCGATCCCGCACATCGGCTGGGCGGTGCGCTTTATGAACAAATGTCCCGGTGCGCTGGCGATTCATCTTCCGGTATTCCACCACACCAAAGCGATCAAATACGCTGTCGGTATGCCGATGAATTTCGGGAAATATCTCCGCTGCGGCGAGCGCGGCTACACGCTGAACCGCTATGCCTCCGCCCGCTTCGGCGTCAGCGCGAAGGACGACACGCTTCCGAAGCGTCTGACCGACGTGCCGCAGGACCCGAAGGGTCCGACAACGAAGGTGCCGCTTGAAAAGATGAAAAAGACCTATTACCGCGCCCGCGGCTGGGACGAAAACGGCATCCCCACCGAGCGCACGCTCCGCAAGCTCGGCATCATTGACTGAGGGAGGGTACGGATATGGTAAAGGTAAAGCTGTTCGGTCTGTTCCGGCTGGACACCGGAATCAGAGAGCTGAACGCGGAAGCAGGTACAGTCAGGGAGCTTTATCCCGTTCTTCTGGCCGAAGCGCAGCGTCTGAATCCCGCGACAAAGATCACCGCCGGGGATATCGACGGCTGCATCGTGGCAATCAACGGCAAGCAGTGCAAAAAGACCGACAGGCTCTCTGACGGTGATGAGGTCTGGCTGATGCCGCCGGTATGCGGAGGTTGATACAATGAGCGTTTATAAAATTTCCGATGCTTGCATCGGCTGCACGCTGTGCGCAAAAAACTGCCCGGTCGGGGCGATCAGCGGCACACCGAAGGAAAAGCATGAGATCGACGCGGAAAAGTGCATCGGCTGCGGACTGTGCGGCAGGCTCTGCGCCAAAGGCGCGGTGCTTACGCCGGAGGGCGTTGCCGCGGTCAGGGCGCCGAAGTCGGAATGGCTGAAGCCCGCGGTGAACAAAAACACCTGCGCAGGCTGCTCCGTCTGCATCGAAAACTGTCCCAAAGGCTGTCTCGCACTGACGGAGCCGAAAGCGCGCGGTGACATTCGCACCGTCGCAGCTCTCGTCCGCCCGGAGGACTGTATCGGCTGCGGCCGCTGCGAAAGTCATTGCCCGATCCATGCGATCGTAATGAAAAAGCCCGCCGAACCTGCCGTGTTCGACGGTAATCAAAAAGGAGGAGCAGGAATGAGTTCAAAAGCGTATTGCAGAACGTTTCAGGCAGTCATGAAGGTCGGTAACTATTTCATGGGTTACCGTATGCCCGAATACATCGAGGGCCCCGGCTCGATCGCGCGTCTGCCGGAATTCATGAAGGAAAACGGCGCGAAGGAAGAGAATAAAGTTCTGGTTGTCACCGACGCCAACCTCGTGAAGCTCGGTCTGCTGGATAAGATGCTGGCTTCCCTCACCGAGGCCGGCTTCAGTTACGTCGTGTTCTCCGATATCGCCGTGAACCCCACCAGCGCCAACGTGGAGGACGGCTACAAGCTCTATATGGAGGAAAACTGCAAGTGCCTCGTCGCGTTCGGCGGCGGTGCGCCCATGGACTGCGCCAAAGCCGTGGCCGCCAAGGCCGTGCATCCCAACAAGACCGTTGCCCAGCTCCAGGGTCTGCTGAAGGTTCATAAGAAGATTCCCCTGTTCTTCGCCATCCCCACCACCTCCGGCACCGGCTCGGAGACCACCGTCGCCGCCGTCATCACGGACAGCGCGACGCACCACAAGGCCTCCATCAACGACCCCGCCATTCTGCCGAAGTACGCCATCCTTGACCCGGAGCTGACGATGGGTCTGCCTCCCAAGGTGACCGCGACAACCGGCATGGACGCGCTGTGCCACGCGGTCGAAGCCTACACCAACCATACCTACAACACCCCGCTGGAGGACGATCTGGCAAAGAAGGCCGTCCGCCTCATCTATGACAATCTGCTGGTCGCCTACAGGGACGGCAGCAATCTGGAAGCCCGCCAGAATATGCAGCGCGCCTCGTTCTTTGCAGGTCGTGCGTTCACCCGCGGCTGCGTCGGCTATGTCCACGCCGTCGGCCACACGCTCGGCGGTCTTTACGGCGTTGCCCACGG
>JAZQQF010000026.1:0-6285 GCA_045628925.1 Oscillospiraceae bacterium
GAAAACAGCATACCCGCCGACCGTGTCGGCGGGTATGAACTGGTGCTCCAGCGGGGATTCGAACCCCGGGCACCCTGCTTAAAAGGCAGGTGCTCTGCCTGCTGAGCTACTGGGGCGGGTGGGGTGGGTGATCGGAGTCGAACCGACGGCCTCCAGAGCCACAATCTGGCGCTCTAACCAACTGAGCTACACCCACCATATCTGCGGCAGGATGAGCCTGCCGCGCTGGCACGCCAAGAGGGATTCGAACCCCCGGCCTACTGCTTAGAAGGCAGTTGCTCTATCCTACTGAGCTATTGGCGCATTTCAAATGCTGGAGCGGGCGATGGGAATCGAACCCACATATCCAGCTTGGAAGGCTGGTGTTCTGCCACTGAACTACGCCCGCGTCTGCGCTTTGCCGGAACCCGGTATCAGCGTCGACAAGCATAATAGCACAGTTGCACCTTGAAAGTCAACAGGAATCTGAACAGACAGGCAGAAATTTCCGCCGGAATTTCTTTTCAATTTGGCAGTTTTGTGATATACTACGCCTATCATATCTTAGGAGGCTGGATTTCATGGCGAAAAAGGGATTCTGGTACTTTGCGCTGGGGGCAGCGGCTGCCGGTGCGGCGGCGTATTTCCTGCAGAAAAATGGCGGCCTTCATATTTCCATCAACGTGGAGCCGTCCGATGCAGCGGATCTGAAACTGGATCTGGATGAGGATATCGAGATCGTCGACGCGGATGCCGAAGACTTCGCCGAAGCGGAAACGGAAGCGCCCGCGGAGGAAGCGGAAAACTGAATATGTCCAAAGCCTGCCGCAGCGGTAACGCACGGCAGGCTCTCTTTTTGCTTCTGAACGGTTCGATACGGGCCGCGCAGCCCGGAAAACACAGGATATAGCGAAAATAATTCCGGAAAAATCAAAGTTTTGTATAGACTTTTCGTCTTAAATGCGATAAGTTATAGTTATATAACTATGAGATACGGCGCGGCGGCGCTATCCTGATTCGGAGGTAATACCATGGAAAGCGTATTCAACAGCCCGAATCCGATCCTGTTCGGCATCGGTGCGCACAGAGAGACCGGAAAGAAACTGAAGGAATTTGGCTGCACGAAGGTGCTGGTGGTCTATGACCCCGGTATCGAGAAGGCAGGCGTAGCCGCGAAGGTCATCGAGGCCATTCAGGCGGCAGGCATCGAAACGGTGTCGTATAACAACGTGCAGGCGGATCCGCCGGTCTGGTCGGTGGAGGAAGCCGGCGCGCTGGGCGTGAAGGAAAAGGTGGACGGCGTCGTGGGCATCGGCGGCGGCAGCTCGCTGGATACGGCGAAGGGCGCCAAGATGCTGCAGACGAACCCGCCTCCGCTGCGGCAGTATTTCGGGCGCACCGGCGTGGTGACGAAGCCCAGCGTCCCGCTGGTCGTCATCCCCACCACGGCGGGGACCGGCAGCGAATGCACACCGGGCGGCACCATCACCGATACGGAAAAGAATATCAAAACGAATATCTCCGGCGTGGGCTGTCAGGTCAGCCTGGGCATCGTTGACCCGGAGCTGAGTGCCAATCTGCCCAAGAGCGTCACCGCCTCCACGGGCCTCGATGCGCTCTGCCACTGCGTGGAATCCTATACCTCCGCCATGGCCAACTCCATCAGCTCCGTGCTGGGCCGGGAGGGCATCCGCCTTGTGGGCAAATATCTGGTCCGCGCCTGCGAAAACGGCGCGAACGACATGGAAGCCCGTGCCGGTATGGCGAAGGCGGCTTCTTTGGGCGGCATGGCCATGAGCGGCGCGTTCTGCCACCTGTGCCACGATGTGGGCCGCAGCCTCGGCGCCAAGTTTCACGTGCCCCACGGGAATGCCTGCGCCGTGACGCTGCCGCAGGTACTGGAGATCATCGCCCCGGTCAGGACGGAAGAAGTGAAATACATCGCGGAATGCCTCGGCGCGGTCATCCCGGAAGGCGCGGATGCCGCCGTCATCGGCAAAGCGGCCTACGATGCGGCCCATGAGCTGCTGAAGAAGACCGGCCTCAAGAATATGAAGGAGCTGGGCCTGAACAAGGAGGAACTGCTGGCCGCCGTGCCCGACGAGGTGGTCATGCAGATCGAGATGGAGATCAAGGCCTTCGGCGGCATCGCGCCTCCGCCGCTGCCCGTGACGAAGGAACTGGTGGCGGAGATCGTCAGCCGCGCATACGACGAAAACTGAAAACGCTCCGGCTCCGGGCAGAATGGGAGCCGAATGATGAAAAGAAAGGGAGCACAGAACGATGGCAAACAAGTTTCCGGCTGTCAATAAGGAAGAGATCAAATCCGTGCAGGTCCTGACCCCCCGCCTGCAGAAGCTGAAAAAGCAGTGGGAGGAAGCGGAACCGCAGGTCTACGTAGATGATACCCTGCTGTTCACCCAGTCGTGGAAGGAGACCGAGGGTCTGCCTGTGGACATCCGCTGGGCGAAGGCATTCGAGAAGCGGCTGGACGAATGCCCCATCATCCTGCGCGATGGGGAGCTGCTGGCCGGCAGCCTGACGAAGTTCATCCGGGGCAACGGCACCCTCTGCGCCATGAAACCCCATGAGATCCTGAAGATGGTGGAAAGCGGCAAGTTCGACCGCAAGACAAGCGACACCGCCTCTACCAACATCACCCCCGAGGATCTGGAAGCCCTCCGGCAGGATGCGCTTTACTGGATCGACAATATGCCCAAGGTCAGCACCGTCAACGCGGCTGTGGAATTTGAAATGGGCGAGGAAGCCTTCGACCTGCTCTTTGACCGGGGCATGGTCTTCGAGGGCCGCGGCGTCCGCTATATGATGGATCGGGGTCTGTTCCAGAACTATTCCGCTTACGGCGGCGGCGTCGCGCAGGTGAGCGACAAGTGCATCGCCGTGGGTCTGAACCACGTGATCGAGCTTTGCAAGCAGGAACGCGAGCGCATGATGGCCGAGGGCGACAATGAGAACAGCCACGGCGCAGCCCAGTTCCTCCGCAAGTTCTGGCTGCTGAAGGCCTGCATCATCTCCTGCGAAGCCTTCATCCGCTATGCGAAGCGCTATGCCGATCTGGCCCGCAAGCAGGCCGAGAGCGCCACGCCGGAGCGTGCGAAAGAGCTTCTCCGCATCGCGGAAGCCTGCGAGCGCTGCCCGGCCGAGCCGCCGCGCGACTTCTTCGAGGCTGTGCAGTGCGTAAGACTGTATCACCTCATCTGCTGGAAGGAATCCTCCGACCGGCCCGAGGTGCCCGTGGGCCGTCTCGATCAGATCCTCTATCCCTACTATGCCAAGGACAAGGCTGAGGGCAAGGTCACCGCGCAGGAGGCTGCCGAGCTGCTTGGCGCTCTGTGGCTGAAGATCCGCGAATGCGAGAACCTCGTGACGATCCCCCGCGAGCAGCGCGCCGCGCCCGGCTCTCTGCTGCCCAATATCACCATCTGCGGCGTGGACGCGGACGGGAATGAGCTGACCAACGAGATCAGCTGGCTGATCCTTGAAGCAATGGCGCAGATCAAGCTCTCCGAGCCTGCCATTTACATCCGCTGGAGCGAGCAGATGCCGCAGGAATTCATGATCCACGCGCTGGAATGCAACGTGGAATTCGGCGGCGGCAACCCCGCGTTCCTGAACGATAAGCTGGGCACGATCCGCTACTTCGAGCGCGGCGTTCCCATGGAAGACGCTTCCGACTGGTGCGCTTCCGGCTGCCTCGGTTATCACCTTGCCAGTATGGAGCATCTGGGCGGCGGCCATAACCTGAACCAGCCCAAGATCTTCGAGCTGGCCCTGCACGACGGGTTCGACCTGCGCACCCAGAAGCAGCTCGGCCTCCACACCGGCGACGCCCGGAACTTCAAGAGCATCGACGAGGTGATGGAAGCCTACTTCAAGCAGCTGGATTACTTCACCGAAAAGCTGCATATGTTCAAAATGATCTCCCTGTCCACCGAGGTGGCTGACGGGCCCATGAGCGGTCTCCGCTGCGCCATGCAGTTCGATACCTCCATCAAGGCCGGTCTGACCCCCAAGGAGGGCGGCGCGAAGTATCCCGAAGGCCGTACCAGCTGGCTGGGCAGCCGCGGTATGGTCGATCTGGCCGACAGCCTTGCCGCCATCAAGAAGCTGGTCTTCGATAAGAAGGTCTGCACCATGGGCGAGATGCTGGACGCCTGCGACGCCAACTGGGAGGGCTATGAGGAGCTGCATCAGCTCTGCCTCAACGCCCCGAAATACGGCAACGACGACGACTACGTGGATGAGATCTACGACGTTCTCAGCACCCGCGTACCGGAGATCATGACCCGCCGCGTGGATCCCATCACCGGCAAGAAGCCCCTGCTGTTCATCGGCGCGGCCGCCGGTCACGTGGGCATCGGCAAGGCGCTGGGCGCGCTGCCCAACGGGCGTATGGCCGGAACCCCCATCTGCGACGCGGCCTGCTCCGCCATGCCCGGTATGGACGTGAACGGCCCCACCGCGCTGGTGAATTCCGCCGCCCGCGGCGACTATGCCCATGAGTTCTGCGGCTACGCGCTGAATATGAAGTTCTCCAAGGCCGTTCTGAATACGGACGAGAAACTGGAGAATCTGGCGGCGCTCATCAAGACCTTCATGCTGCGCAATGGCTGGCATGTGCAGTTCAACATCCACTCTCGTGCGGAGCTGATCGACGCGCAGGCCCATCCCGAAAAGCACAAGAACCTGCTGGTCCGCGTGGGCGGCTACAGCGCCTATTTCATCGATCTGCCCAAGGAACTGCAGGCCGAGATCGTGCAGCGCAGTATGCACGACGACGTGTAAAAAACTCCGGTTCATGGGAGAGGCTTTGCCTTTCCCATGGCGGTGAATGACTAAAATGCATTATTCTTTTACCAAATCGCAGCCCAGCGAAGCGGGTGCGATTTGGAGAGGAGCAGCCGGGACACCAACAAGCAAGGCCGCTTGCGGACTTGCGCAGTTGTGTACCCGTGCTGCGACGAGGGAGCTTCCATGGAAGGAACCATTTTCAATATCCAGCGCTACAGTCTGGATGACGGGCCGGGGATGCGGACCACCGTGTTCGTGAAGGGCTGTCCGCTGAGCTGCCTCTGGTGCAGTAATCCGGAATCCCAGTCCCCGGAGATCATGACGGCGAACCGCTATACCGCCTGCAAGAAATGCGGCAGCTGCGCGGCGAAGTGTCCGCAGCAGGCCATCACGATCGGGGAGGACGGCGCGCAGATCGACCGCGCGAAGTGCGTCAGCTGCGGCACCTGCGTCGACGCCTGCCTGTATGACGCCATGCACTGGAAAGGCGAGCGGGTCACCGTGGACAAGGTCATGAAGACCGTGCTGCGGGATAAGCTCTATTACGAGACCTCCGGCGGCGGGGTGACCTGTTCCGGCGGCGAGATCCTCATGCAGCCGGATTTCGTGGCGGAGATCTTCCGGCGCTGTCGGGAAGAGGGCATCCATACCAATGCCGACACCTGCGGCTATGGGTCGGAGGAGGCCGTGCGCAAGGTGATGCAGTATGCGGACCTGAGCTATTTCGACCTGAAGCATATGGACCCGGAAAAGCACAGGGCCTATACCGGCGTTTCCAACGATATCATCCTCCGCAATCTGCGCCTGACGCTGGAGCTGGGCGTGAAGGTCGTCATCCGCGTGCCGCTCATCCCGGAGCATAATGCGGACGAGGAAAACCTCCATGCGCTGGGTAAATTCGTAAAAGAACTGGGCGAAGGGGTTGACGCGGTGTGCTTCCTGCCGTATCATAACTACGGCGCGAACAAGTACCGCATGATCGACCGGGTCTATCCGCTTTCGGGACTGCGCAAGCTCACCGAGGCGGAGGAACAGCGGGCTGCAGCCATTATGGAGAGCTACGGGCTGCGCTGTAAGGTATCCAAATAATTCTGATAAAAGATTCCCGGAAGCTATGCTTCCGGGAATCGGACTATTCAATTACATATCTCAATCGTATCACTTGTTCGATACAAGATGGACGGGAATCGTTTCACCGGGCGCCTGATTGGCGATGGTGATGGTCTGGAAGGGAATGCCGATCCCGGCCGCGTCAAAAGCCTTTTTCACAAGGATGCGGGCTTCGCTGCTGGCGCCGATGATGTCGGCCGCATTCTCCGTGCACATGACGGCCCGCAGGGAGATGCCGCTTGCGCCGAACTCCGTGACGAGCACCGTCGCGGGGCTGGGGCCGGTATAGAGCGGGTGGGAGGCGATGGCTTCGCCCATCACGCGAACGGCGTAGTCCAGATCCGTGTCGTAAGCCACGTCCACGTCGATGGGATTCTTCACCGC
>JAZQQF010000027.1:0-2762 GCA_045628925.1 Oscillospiraceae bacterium
CCCAATGGGTCTTAGGAAGACAACTCTAGGTTGCAACTCCTTGGCTCACAGAACGACATGGCTACGATCCGACTTTCAGCACGCCGTTGATGTTATAGAACAGGCCGATGGTCAGCTGGCGGATGGCCTTCGTAAAGCCGAGGCCCTTGCTGAACCAGTAGTAATAGATGGCGTACAGCACGAAAACCGCCGCCACGCAGAGGATGGGGATGCCAGTGCTTCTTCTGCACAGCTCCATCACTGACAGAACGCCGATGATGCCGATGATGATCTCATAGCCGTGGATATTCAGGAAACCGAGGCGGACCGTCAGATCCTTCGCGCAGAAGCACACGTAGAAAAATGCGCCCGCGCCGAGGATCATCAGGATCCAGTCATACCACGGAATGTAGTTGACCTTCTGAACGCCCTTTTTCGCCGGGTAGACCAGATAGCCGCAGAGCAGTACGCAGCCGAGGAAGGACGGATAACGGATCAGGTCCAGCCACGTTGCGAACAGTGTCACGTAAATGACGAACAGCGCGAATGCCGCGAGGATCCCGTAGACAGCCCATTTCTGCCAGCCGGTCCAGATACGGACGTTGGAGTCTCGGTCATACTTTTTCATGACCTCCTCAACCGCTGCCGCATCAAATTCTGTTTCTTCCGCAGCCTGCGGTTTCACTTCCGCCTGCTGCGCTTCTGTTTTTTTCTTAAATGCCATGAGCTGCCTCCGATAACAAAAGTGCGGAGTGCCGCCATGGGAGACGGCACCCCGTAGTTTCTATTGCAGTTTTGCTCAGTTCGCGGTCTGAACGGTGATGCCGTGCTCCGCGAAGTACTTGGCAGCGCCCGCATGGAACGGAACAGCGATGCCGTCGGTGGCGAAATCCCAGCTCAGCTCGGCGCCCTTGCCGTGCAGCGCGGTGATGTCGGCGGTGTTGTCGAAGATGGTGGAGACGATCTGGTAAGCGTCTTCCTCGCTCAGGCTGGCCTTGCAGACGAGGGTCGCCTTCACGGTGATGGTGACGGCGTCCTGATCAAAGCCCTTGTAAGTACCGGCGGGGATGGTCAGAGAAGCGTACCAGGGGCAGTCAGCCAGCAGCTTGGTCATATGCTCATCGTCGATGGAGATGAGGTAAACGGTCTTGCTGGTGGCCAGATCGGTGACGGCGGTGGTGGGAGCGCCGGCGCAGATGAACGCCACGTCGATTTTGCCGTCCTTGATGCTCTCGGTGGAATCACCGAAGGACTGGTACACGGGGTTGATATCGTCGAGGGTCATACCGTAGGCCGCGAGGATATCAATGGTGTTGAAGTAAGTGCCGGAGCCGATATCGCCGACGCAGACGTTCTTGCCCTTCATATCGGCGGCGGACTGGATGCTGGGATCGCAGGTGACCATCTGCACGGTCTCCGCGTACAGAGCGCCCAGCACGCGGAAGTCGGTGATGGCGCCGCTCTCAGCGAAGCTGTTGGTGCCCATGTAGGCATAGGTGGAAACGTCGGACTGGACGGTGGCGAGGTCATACAGGCCGCCCTGAATGCCGGTGATGTTGGCAGCCGTTCCGCCGGTGGAGACCACGTTGATGCTCATGTTGGTCTTCTGGCCGATGTAGTTGGCCAGAACGCCGCCGAAGGCATAGTAGGTGCCGGACTCACCGCCGGTGCCCATGGTGAGCTTGGAGCCGGAGGCCGCGGGAGCGGAACCGGAATCGGAGCCGGAAGCAGTGCTGGAACCGGCGTTGGTGCTGCCGCCGTTACCGGAGCAGGCAGCCAGTGCAAGCAGCATCAGAGCCGCGAGCAGGATCGCAAGAATCTTCTTTTTCATCATTTTCCTCCTTGTTCGGCCGCGTCATTTTTGCATGAAGCCCGCGCCGAAAATTCAAGATAGCGCAAGTATAGCGGATATACGGCGGGATTTCAAGTCAATCCCTGCATATTTCCGAAAAATAATTGCATATCATACTTGAAAATCGGCCCGGGGCGCCGAATCTGCAGCTTCCCCGGGCCGATCCTGTCTGCTTCTTCCCTTTCGGGCTTGATATCAGATCCAGCCCTGCGCCATCATGGCGTTGGCTACCTTCTCGAAACCGGCGATATTCGCCCCGGCGACCAGATTGTACCCGAGGCCGTAACGCTCCGCCGCGGAGACGGAAGCCTCATAGATGTTATCCATGATGTTCTTCAGCTTGGCGTCGACTTCCTCAGCGCTCCACGCATAGCGCATGGAGTTCTGGCTCATTTCCAGACCGGACACGCTCACGCCGCCGGCATTGACCGCCTTGGAGGGCGCGACCACCATGCCCTGCTCCACCAGATAGGCGATAGCTTCGTTCTTGGTGGGCATATTGGCAACTTCCAGATAATACTTGGAGCCGCTGGCGGCGATCAGCTTCGCCTCGTCCATGCCGACCTCGTTCTGGGTCGCGCAGGGCATATAGATGTCAGCCTTGACGCCCCAGGGCTTCTCGCCGGGATGGAACTCCGCGCCGAATTTCTTCGCGTAGTCTTCCAGAACGCCTTCCTTGCCGGAAGCGCGCATCTCCAGCAGATAGCTGATCTTCTCGTCGGTAACGATACCGGCGGGATCATACACGTAACCGGCGCGGCCGGAAATGGTGATGGGCTTCGCGCCCAGCTCGGCCAGCTTCTTGGCGGCGCCCCAGGTCACGTTGCCGTAACCGGAGAGGACGACGGTCTTGCCCTTGAGGTCTTCGCCGAAGTGCTTCAGCACGTCCTGCGCATAGTAGACAGCGCCGTAGCCGGTGGCTTCGGGACGG
>JAZQQF010000028.1:0-4428 GCA_045628925.1 Oscillospiraceae bacterium
TGATGATAGAATACGGGCAAACCGGCAAAAACTGGCGATGGACGCAGCCCGGCGGATACTCTGCAAGGGAGCCCCGCAGATTTCGCTGCCCGCGGGCGGCGAATCCAGTTAAATCCGTTTTTCGCCGCGACATGTGCGTGGCGAAAAACTCTTCTCGGTCTGCGTACTGTGCGAGCGAAGCGAGTGCGGGGAGCAGACCGCAAGCCTTCTCGCAAAAGTCCGCGGACTTTTGCGAAACGCAAACGAAGGGGGCGCTGTGATGATCGCCATCGTGGATTACGGCGTGGGGAATCTGTTTTCTCTGCGTTCCTCTCTGAAGACCGTGGGTATGGACGCGCTGGTCACCGCGGATCGGGCGAAGCTGCACGAAGCGGAGAAAATTCTGCTGCCCGGCGTGGGCGCCTTCGGCGATGCGGCGGATAAGCTGCGGGAGACCGGGATGTACGATGCGGTGCTGGACGAAGTACGGGAAGGAAAGCCGCTTCTCGGCATCTGCCTGGGGATGCAGCTCCTCTTTGAACGGAGCTATGAATTCGGCGTGCATGAAGGGCTGGGGCTGATCCCCGGCGAGGTGGTGCCCATGGAGGGGACCATTCCGGCGGCGCTGAAAATTCCCCAGATCGGTTGGAACGGGCTGGAATTTCCGGCGCAGAAAAGTCCCCTGTTCCGGGGCATCGAGCCGGGCGAATGCGTCTATTTCGTCCATTCCTTCTACGTGCCGGGGGAGAATCCGAACGCCATCGCAAGGACGGAATACGGCGTGTCCGTCACCGCCGCGGCGGCGAAGGGACGGGTCTATGGCTGCCAGTTCCACCCGGAAAAGAGCGGGCGCGTGGGCCTGCAGATTTTACGAAACTTCTGCGAGATGACGGAAAAGGAGATGGACGAATGCTGATCTTTCCTGCCATCGACCTGTTTGACGGGAAGGCTGTGCGCCTGCTGAAAGGCGACTACGCACAGATGACCGTTTACAATGACGACCCTGTCTCCGTGGGGCGGGACTTTGCCGCCGCCGGGGCCGAATGGGTGCATCTGGTGGATTTAGAAGGGGCTAAAAGCGGCGAGACCCCTAACCTGAACACCGTCTGCCGCATCAAGGCCGAAACGGGGTTACGCTGCGAGATCGGCGGCGGCATCCGCAGCATGGCGACGGTGGAAAAATATCTTTCCGCCGGGCTGGACCGGGTGATTTTAGGCACTGCGGCGGTGACGGACAAGGCGTTTCTCCGCGCTGCCGTTGCGGAATACGGCGAGAAGGTCGCCGTGGGCGCGGACTTTAAGGACGGGTTCGTTGCCATCAAGGGCTGGACAGAAGTGAGCAAAGTCACCGCGCTGGATTTCTGCAGAGAGATGCAGGACATCGGCGTGAAGACCCTCATCTGCACGGATATCTCCCGGGACGGGGCCATGCAGGGCACGAACCGGGCGCTGTATCGGGAACTCGCCGGGGCGCTCAGCGTGAACATTACGGCTTCCGGCGGCGTTTCCGGCATGGAGGACGTGCTGGCATTGAAGGAGACCGGCATTTACGGGGCCATTATCGGCAAAGCATACTACACCGGGGCGATCTCGCTCCCGGAAGCGATCGGGGCGGCAAGATGATCACAAAACGAATCATTCCCTGTCTGGACGTGAAGGACGGCAGGGTCGTCAAAGGAACGAATTTCGCCGGGCTCAAGGACGTGTCCAGCCCGGTGGAGCTGGCAAAATACTATTCCGACCACGGAGCGGACGAGCTGGTGTTCTATGATATCACTGCCTCCGCCGAGGGGCGGAAGCTGTTCACGGAGATCCTCACGGAGACGGCGGCGAACGTGTTCATCCCCCTCACCGTGGGCGGCGGCATCAACACCGTCGCGGATTTCGACCGGGTGCTGAAATGCGGCGCGGACAAGGTGAGCGTCAATTCCGGCGCCATCCGCAACCCCGACCTGATCCCCGAGGCGGCGAAGCGCTACGGGAGCCAGTGCGTGGTCATTTCGGCGGACGTGAAGCGGCTCGACGGGGAATTCCGCGTCTTTGCCCGGGGCGGACGGGACGATACCGGTCTGGAGGCCGTTTCGTGGATCAGGCGCTGCGTGGATAACGGCGCGGGCGAGGTGGTGCTGAACTCCATCGACACGGACGGGGTGAAGGGCGGCTTCGATCTGGAGATGCTGGAAGCCGTCTGCAATGCGGTATCCGTGCCCGTGATCGCCTCCGGCGGCGCGGGGAAAATTGATGATTTTATCACGCTGTTCCAGAAGCTCCCCAAGGTGGATGCGGGCCTCGCGGCCTCCATCTTCCACTTCGGAGAGGTGAAGATCGGCGAACTGAAAGCGCGTATGGCCGAGGCGGGCATCCCCGCGCGGCTGGAAGGAGAGCGGTAAACATGGTTGAAATTTCGGAACTGAAATTTGATGCGAACGGACTCATCCCTGCCATCGTGCAGGACGCCGTGACGAAAAAGGTGCTGATGCTGGCCTACATGAACGCGGAGAGCCTGCGCGTCACCATGGAGAAGGAGCTTTGCTGCTTCTGGAGCCGGAGCCGGCAGGAGCTGTGGCTCAAGGGCGAGACCAGCGGCAATTTCCAGCACGTGGTCTCCGTCACCGCCGACTGCGACCGGGATACGCTGCTGGTGTTGGTGGAGCCGGACGGGCCTGCCTGCCATCTGAATACGGAGACCTGCTTTGAATACCCGGTGTATTTCAGCGAGGAGCGGGAGGAATTTTCTCTGCAGGGCCTCATGGACCTGCTGAAGGGCCGCAAGGCGGAGATGCCGGAGGGCAGCTATACCACCTATCTCTTCCAGAAGGGCATCGATAAGATCCTGAAAAAGGTGGGCGAGGAATGCACCGAGGTCATCCTCGCCTCCAAGGCCGAGGACAAAAAGGAGACCATCTACGAGGTGGCCGACCTTGCCTACCACGTCATGGTCATGATGGTGGAGCAGGGCATCACGCTGGAGGAGATCCACAGGGAGCTGGCCTCCCGCCACGTGATCGACCATAAGGTGAAGCAGGAGAAGATGACCTGATGCTGCGGGACTACCACGTGCATACGGTGTTCTCCGACGGGGAAGACACGCCGGAGGCTGTCGCGGAGGCGGCTTATCGGCGGGGTTTCACGGAGCTGGGCTTTTCCGACCACAGCCATACGGACTTCGACCTGAGCTATTGTATGCACCGGGCGAAATACCCGGAATACCGGGCGCGGATACAGGCACTGAAGGAAGCGTATGCCGGGAAGCTCACCATTTTCTGCGGCATCGAGCAGGACGGTTTTTCGGAAGAACCCACGGACGAATTTGATTACGTCATCGGTTCCCTGCACTATCTGCGCATCGGCGGGGAAACCGTGGAGGTGGACGGGTCTGCGGACATCCTGAAAGCGGCGGCGGAACAGCACTTCGGCGGGGATATCCTCTGCGTTACGGAATGCTATTACGAAACGCTGGCGGAGCGCATCCCCCGCACGAAGCCCGACCTCATCGGTCATTTCGACCTGATCTCCAAATTCAACGAGGGGGACACGCTGTTCCCGTCGTCGGACGAGCGGTACCGGAAAGCGTGGCAGGCTGCGGCGGACGCGCTGCTGGCGCTTCACGTTCCCTTCGAGGTGAACACCGGGGCTATGTCCCGCGGGTACCGGACGAAGCCCTATCCCTCGGCGGAGATGCTGCGCTATCTCGCGGAGCGGGGGGGGAAATTCCTCCTTTCCAGCGACAGCCACAGCGCCGGGACGCTGGGGTTTGCCTTTGAAGCGGTGCGCGGACTTGTTCCGGAAGGGTCGCTGCTGGAAGCGCTGCCGCTCTGAACAGACACGAAAAAAGCAGCGATGCGGATGCATCGCAGCTTTGTGCTGTATCGGGGGGTGTGGCTTACGCCTTCTTGCCCATGATGGCTTCGTCGATGGCCTTGGCGGCAGTCTTGCCGGCGCCCATGGCCAGAATGACGGTGGCGGAGCCGGTGACCGCGTCGCCGCCGGCGTAGACCTTCGCGCGGGAGGTCAGGCCGTCTTCATTGACGACGATGCCGCCCTTGCGGTTGATCTCCAGCCCGTCGGTGGTGGACTTGATCAGGGGGTTGGGGCTGGTGCCCAGCGCCATGATGACGCAGTCCACGTCGATATCGAACTCGCTGCCGGGGATCTCGATGGGGCTGCGGCGGCCACTTGCATCGGGCTCGCCCAGTTCCATCTGGATGCAGCGGATCTTCGCCACGTCGTCGCCCTCGGTGAGGATCTCAACGGGGTTGCACAGGGTCTTGAAGATGATGCCTTCCTCGATGGCGTGCTCCACTTCCTCATGACGGGCAGGCAGCTCTTCCATGCCGCGGCGGTAGACGATGGAAACGTCAGCGCCGAGACGCTTCGCGCAGCGGGCCGCGTCCATAGCCACGTTGCCGCCGCCGACCCCGGCGACCTTCTTGGGATGGGGGATGGGGG
>JAZQQF010000029.1:0-5152 GCA_045628925.1 Oscillospiraceae bacterium
ACAAGATCTGGGACGATTTCGGCGACAAGATCCTCATCGCCACCTATCCCATGAATATGCCCGAGTCCGTCATGTCCAAGATGACCGACAACGAGAAGGGCGCCGCCTTTGCCGCTCTGCCCGAAGAGGAACAGCGCCGCATCGCCCGCGAGTACGTGGATCGCGTCTGCAAGCCCGGCAAGCCCAGCTTCTACAGCTTCTATGCCGCGCACTTCCTGACCCCCGCTTTCCGCGAGGGGATGTACAAGGAATCCCGTCTCGTCTACGGCGGCACGAAGTAATCCCTCCTGCACCTTTTCGCACCGCGCACGGAATTTCCGTGCGCGGTGTTTTTATTTCCGCTTGCGGCGGGCAGGCTTCTATGCTATGCTGTTTTCAAAATGAACAAAACAGGAGGCGCTTCCATGCTTTCGGAAAAAGAGAACCTGCTGCGGATGTACCGCGGCGAAATGCCCGAATATCTGCCCCGGGGCGGCATGGCCATGGCCCGCTGCTCCTATTTCCCCAATGTGAAGACCCCCGGCTACCACGTGGACGAGTTCGGCGTGGAATACATCGGCAAGGACGGTATCTTTGACGGGACGCCCATCCCCTACCCCGGCCGCTTCATCCTCCACGATATCACCCGCTGGCGGGATGACGTGAAGATCCCCTCGCTGGAGGGCATCGACTGGGAGCGGCTCGCGAAGGAGGACACCAAGTACATCGACCGGTCGAAGCAGGCCTTCACCATGTGGTACGGCAAGATCTTTCAGAAGCTCACGGACTTCATGGGCTTCACGGAGGGGCTCTGTGCCATCGCGGAGGAGCCGGAGGAGGTCTATGCCCTATTTGACGCGGTCTGCACCTATATGGAGGAGCTGATCAAGAATCTCCTTTATTATTATAAGCCCGACGCCATCTGCATCCCGGACGATACCGCCACCGCCCGCGCCCCCTTCATCAGCCCCGCCATGTACCGGCAGCTGGTGAAGCCCTTCCATCAGCGCATCGCCGATCTGGTGCTGAACAACGGCACACTGCTGGAAATGCACGACTGCGGCAAGTGCGATGACTTCGTGGAGGACTGGGTGGAGATGGGCGTCACCAGCTGGAACCCCGCCCAGCCCCAGAACGACCTGCTGGCCGTGAAGGCGAAATTCGGCCGGAAGCTCATCATCTGCGGCGGCTGGGATTCCCAGGGCGCGGTGAGCGACCCGGAATATGACGACGACCTGTTCATGGAGAAGCTGAAAGAATACGTGGATACGCTGGCCCCCGGCGGCGGCTTCGTTTTCTCCGCCATGTCCTCCGGCAACTACGGGGATCCCGCCCTCCAGCACAAGATGAAGCTCATCGGAGATTTCTATGATTCCTATGCCCGGGATTGGTACAAAACCCACTGATTAACCCCCGAAAAACAGCCGAAACCCTGCAAACGCCGAACTGTTTGCGGGGTTTCGTTTTTTCTCTGCTTCGGCGGAGAATTTTTCGTTTCCGGGCACAGATATTTATTGACATTTGGCAGAACTATGTTAAGATGCATTTTATTAGTATACGATGTGAGAAACCACGCAAAAACCAGAAAACCGGCGAAATATACAGGAAACGGGGGAGGATAAATGTCCAAAGAGCTCATTCGCCTTGCAGACATCAGCATGGCGTATGACGGTGAAGTTGTCTTGAACAACATGAACCTTTATATCAACGATTCGGAATTCCTCACACTGCTCGGACCAAGCGGCTGCGGCAAAACGACGACGCTGAGAATCATCGGCGGCTTCACGAAGCCCACAGCCGGTACTGTGCTGTTCGATGGTGTGAGGATTAATGATGTCCCGCCGCATAAACGGCAGGTCAATACCGTGTTCCAGCGGTATGCCCTGTTCCCGCATCTGGACGTGTATGACAACATCGCCTTCGGTCTCCGGGTGAAAAAGCAGGACGAGACCGAGATCGCAAAGCGCGTAGCGGAAATGCTGGAGGTCGTGGGTATGCGCGGCTTCGAGGACCGGAAGGTGGATCATCTCTCCGGCGGCCAGATGCAGCGTATCGCCATCGCCCGCGCGCTGGTGAACCAGCCCAAGGTGCTTCTGCTGGATGAACCGCTGGGCGCGCTGGATATGCGCCTTCGGAAGGATATGCAGAACGAGCTGAAGCGCATTCAGCAGCAGATGGAGATCACCTTTATCTACGTGACCCACGATCAGGAAGAAGCCCTCACCATGTCGGACACCATCGTGGTCATGGACAAGGGCGAGATCCAGCAGATCGGCAAACCCGAGGACATCTATAACGAGCCGAAAAACGCTTTCGTGGCGGACTTTATCGGCGAAAGCAACATTCTGGACGGGATCATGCACGAGGACAAGGTGGTGGAATTCTTCGGCCGCCGCTTCGCCTGCGTGGATATCGGCTTCGGCAAGGACGAACCGGTGGACGTGGTCATCCGTCCCGAGGACGTGGATATCGTGAAGCCGGACAGCGGTCATCTCTGCGGCACCGTCACCAGCGTCACCTTCAAGGGCGTCCATTATGACATCATCGTGGACTTCCACGGCTTCAAGTGGCTGATACAGACTACGGACTTCCAGCCCGTGGGCAGCACGATCGGCATCCGTCTGAATCCGGAGGATATCCACATCATGCGCAAGAGCCGTTATTCCGGCCTTTTCGGAGACTACAGCTCCTATTCCGCCGAATATGATGAGATCGGCGACGCGGTTTTGGCCGAGGAGCTGGAGGAGCAGGAGGAAGCGGAATGAAGAAGGGGCTGCTTTCGGGGCCTTACCTCCTGTGGATGGCTCTGTTTACCGTCATTCCGCTGGTCATCGTCATCTACTACGCATTCACGGATTCCATCACCGGCGCCTTCACGCTCCGCAACCTCAGCGCCATGGTGGACTATCTGCCCATCTTCCTGCGCAGCGTCTGGCTGGCGGTGGTCTCCGCCATCATCTGCCTCATCCTCGGTTATCCCGTGGCGTGGTGCATCGCCCAGACGAAGCCCCGCACCCAGCGATTCCTCTATATGCTGGTCATGCTGCCCATGTGCATCAGCTTCCTGCTGCGCACGCTGGCATGGGTGAGCCTGCTGGAGGATACCGGCATCATCAATACCTTCCTCGGCAAGCTGGGCATCGGCCCGTGGAAGCTGGTGCGGACGGATGGGGCCGTCATCCTCGGCATGGTCTATAACTACCTGCCCTACATGATCATGCCGCTCTACACCGTCATCATGAAGATCGACCACCGGCTGGTGGAGGCCGCGCAGGATCTGGGCTGCGACCCGGCGCAGGTGTTCCTGAAGGTCACCCTGCCGCTGAGCGTGCCCGGCATCGTCTCCGGCGTCACCATGGTCTTCGTGCCCGCCGTCAGCACCTTCTATATCTCTCAGAAGCTAGGCACGACCACCAGCACCCTCATCGGCGATATTATCGAGAGCCAGTTCAAGACCGCATATAACCCCAATCTGGGCGCCGCCATGTCGCTGGCGCTGATGGTGCTGGTGCTGATCTGCGTGGCCGTGATGAACCGCTTTACCGGCGAAGATGAAAGCGTGGCGACGATATGAAAACGGCGTCGAAAGTTTTCACCGTTCTGGTGTTCATCTTTCTCTATGTGCCCATGCTGGTGCTGGCCGTGGCCTCTTTCAATACCAGCAGCGATATGGTGGTCTTCACCGGCTTCACGCTGAATAACTACAAGGAGCTGTTCCGGGACAGTGTGCTGCTCCCCCTGCTGCTGAACAGCTTCATCGTGGCGATCATCTCCTCGCTCATCGCCACCGTGCTGGGAACGGCTGCCACGCTGGGCATCCAGCGTATGGGGCCGAAGCTGCGGCGCTTCACCATGAGCCTGACGAATATCCCCCTCACGAACCCGGAGATCGTCACCGGCGTCAGCATGGCGCTGCTCTTCGCCTTCATCGGGCAGATCCTGAAGATCAAGAGCATCATGGGCTTCGTGACTCTGCTCATCGCCCACATCACCTTCAACCTCCCCTACGTGATCCTCTCCGTCCAGCCGAAGCTGACGCAGATGGATCCGAATCTGAATGAGGCCGCGCTGGATCTGGGCTGCACGCCCCTGCAGGCCTTCTTCAAGGTCGTGCTCCCGGAGATCTTCCCCGGCATCGTTTCCGGCGCGCTGATGGCCTTCACCATGTCGCTGGATGATTTCGTCATCAGCTACTTTGTGTACGGCCCCAATTTTGTCACGCTCCCTGTGGAGATTTACAACTACACGAAAAAGCCCCTGCATCCCAAGATCTACGCGCTGTTCACGCTGATGTTCCTCGCCATCCTGCTGGTCATGCTGGTCATGAATCTGCTGCAGGCGCGGGACAACGACAAGCACCGCAACCCCCGGCTGCGCAAACAGGCCGGCGGA
Organism: Oscillospiraceae bacterium; assembly: GCA_045628925.1. GTDB lineage: Bacteria > Bacillota > Clostridia > Oscillospirales > Oscillospiraceae > UBA1774. The sequence continues at coordinate 4,372 of JAZQQF010000029.1, forward strand.
CAGGTTTGAATGAAAGTGGAGGGTATTCTGAATTGAAAAAGTCTCTGCGTCTCGGCACCGTCGTGCTTCTCTGCGCGATCCTCATCTGCTCCCTTGCGGGCTGCGGCTCCAGCGAGGACCGCACCACCACCGGTTCTTCCGGCGTGACCATCAATGTGTATAACTGGGGCCAGTACATCGCCGACGGGACCGACGGGGTCATCGACGTGAACAAGGCCTTCACCGAAGCCACCGGCATCGGCGTCAACTACATGACCTTCGATTCCAACGAGACCATGTATACCAAGCTGAAGACCGGCGGCAGCAGCTACGACGTCATCATTCCTTCCGACTATATGATCGGCCGTCTCATCGCGGAAGGGATGCTGAAGGAGCTGAACTTCGACAACATCCCCAATTATCAGTACATCGGCGAAGCCTACAAGAACACCGCCTATGACCCGGATAACCGTTACAGTGTCCCCTACACCTGGGGCACCATGGGCGTCATCTACAACACGAAGTACGTGGACGAGGCCGATATCGGCTCCTGGGATCTGCTGTGGAACGAAAAGTACGCCGGCAAGATCCACATGTTCGACAACCCGCGCGACGCTTTCGGTGTGGCCGAGCTGAAGCTGGGCTACAGCCTGAACACCACCGATTCCGCCGAGCTGAAGGCTTCCTGCGACCTGCTGGTGGAGCAGAAGCCCGTCGTGCAGGCCTATGTCATGGACCAGATCTATGACAAGATGGAGCATGAGGAGGCGGGGGTCGCCACCTATTATGCGGGCGACTTCCT
>JAZQQF010000030.1:0-5751 GCA_045628925.1 Oscillospiraceae bacterium
GAAACGGTCCTGAACCCGATACAGACAGAGCCCCCCCTCACCGGATGCTTCGGGCGAGCGTGGTTTTCGTTGATTATTCCAGATTTCCGGTGTGATACATCACCGCCGTGAGTGCCGCCAGCGGCGCCGTCTCACAGCGAAGGATGCGCCGCCCCAGCGTGACGGGCGCGAATCCGGCCTCCTCCGCCTGCGCGGCCTCCTCGGCAGAAAAGCCGCCCTCCGGCCCGGTGATGAGCGCCGCCGAACGGAACGTACCGGTCTGCTCCATCAGCCCTTTCAGAGAAAGCGCACGCGCTTCCTCCCATAGGAAGGCCCGCAGATCCATCCCGGCGGCCTCACGGAGCATGGAAGCAAAATCCGGCAGCCACGTCACTTCCGGGATCCGGCCCCGGTAGGACTGCATCGCAGCCGCCTCCGCGATCTTCTGCCAGCGCTCCAGCTTGCCCTTCATGGCCTTCCCGTCCGGTCTTGCCACGCAGCGGGAGGAAAGGAAGAAGCAGACCCGATCCGCCCCCAGCTCGACCGCCTTCTGGATGATGGTTTCCGTCTTGTCCCCCTTGGGAAGCCCGGTGTAGACCACAGCCGCAACGTCCGGCTCCGCCTGACACGGTTCGGAAGACAGCACCTGCAGGCGGAAGGACCCGCTCCCGGCGTATTCCACGGTGCAGCGGTAATCCGTCCCGTCCGCACCGACCGTGACGGCTTCCCCTTCCCGCACCCGCAGCACCTTCAGATGCTCGGCCTGTGGGCCGGAGAGCAGCAGTGAACCGTCCCGGATCGCATCAGCGTCTACAAAGAATTTCGGCATAACCTGTTTTTCCTCTCAGACATAGAATGGTCAGGAATCTATCAAAAGGAGAAACCTGATATGGAACCTGATTTTGCCTCGGTCTGGGCGCGGGTCTCAGGGACTTCCCCGGAACCGCCGGAAACGCAGCTGCGCCGGTTCCTGCAGCAGGAATCGCAGCAGGCTTTCGCGCTCAGCGCCGCGTATTCCCTTGCCTGTGACGGGGTACTGCGCTGCAGCCTCCGGGAACTGCACGGGGAGACCTGCCGCCATGTGAAGCGCCTTCGCGCCGCGCTCTATCTGCTGGCGGGCGAATGCGAATGCCCGAAGATCTCCGAAAGCAGTAACCCGCGAACGCTGCCGCTCACGTTGAAAGCCCTGTATGCGGATACGGTACGGGCTTCCGAAGCCTACCGCCGCGCCGCAGCTTCCACCGACCGCCCGGCGCTGGAAACCGTTTTCGGTTCGCTGGCCGAAGCAAAACGCCAGCAGGCTGAAAAGCTGCTCAGCCTGACAGAACGCTTATTCTGAATCCGCCATGCCCTCCAGCTGGGTCTTGATATTCACCTTGGGCAGCAGCGCCGACAGCTTATAGCTCACGTAGCGCCCATCCTTCCGGGCGGCGAGGATCTCCATTTCGGGGCTGAACTCGCTGAGCACCTGACGGCACGCGCCGCAGGGCATACAGTAGTCCTCCGATTCGGCGGCGATGGCGATGCGGACAAATTCCCGCCGCCCCTCGCTCACGGCTTTGACCACCGCCGTCCGCTCCGCGCAGATGGTGGAGCCGAAGGCGGCGTTTTCCACGCTGCAGCCGAGAAACACGCTGCCGTCGGCGCATTCCAGCGCCGCGCCCACCCGGAACCGGGAATAGGGCGCATATGCCTGCTGCATCGCTTCAAATGCCATATTGATCAGTTCTCTGTCTGTCATGGTCAGTCCTCCTTATCGGCTGCAGCCAGTTCCCGCAGTTCCCAGTCTTTCAGATTGCGGAACAGGTCTGCATAGGTCGGTTCCATATTGATGATCGCGCCGGTGCGGGAATAGACCGCGCCCCGGCAGAAAGCCAGCGGGATCAGCCTGCAATTTTCCGCACAGGCTGCGCAAAGCTCGCTGCCGATCTGTTTTCTCCCGTCCGGTTCCGAACTGCGGAACTGCTCCGCAAGGTCTTCCAGCGTACCGTCCTTACTGGTTTCCGCCAGCTCGGTCAGGTCGAAGTCCGCCGTCAGCCGGATGCGGGCAAGATACAGGTCGCAGGAATGCTTTTTCCGCGCGCTGTCAAATTCCGAACGATCATAGGTGTGCAGCTCCGTCTCCACCCCGGCGCGTTCCAGCTGGGAAACGATCGCGCGGGCGGCTTCGACGCTGCTCTCGTTTTCGCTGCAGACGCCCAGCTTCAGCAGGAAGTCGGTGGGCAGCCCATCCCGCATATATTCCAGCATCCCGTCGCCGTCGTAATCCTCCGTGAGAATTTCGATGCCGTAGGCCGCCAGATCGTCGCTCACCCACGCTTCCGCCGAAGCGGCGTCACATTCCGCCATCTGCGGATGCAGCGGCGTCAGCGTCATCTCCCCGCCCAAAATCGCGGCCAGCTCGCCCCGGTCCAGAATGGAATTGACCAGCCTGCGCCGCGCCGGGTCCTCCAGCGAAAGGGAGTAATTGTCCTCCAGCAGGAAAACGAGGACCGTGGTGGGATAACTGTGCCGCACCGCGTCGGAAAGGCTCTGCTTGATCTTCTCGCCGGGCATCTCGCTGAGGAAGTCCAGCTGACCCTGCTGAAAAGCGCCCAACGCCGCATCGTTACCCACGTCAGAAAGATAAATCTGCCCGCAGCTGCGCGCCGCGTTTTCCGGATTCAAGCGGTTCGCCTTCAATACCGCGCCGCTTTCCGTCGCCTCGAAGTAGTATCGCCCCGAGCCGACGGGCAGGTCCGCATAGCCGCTGCCTTCTTTCACCACCGGGATATCCAGCCGCAGCGGGAGCGAAGGATTTGCTTCCCGCAGGGAGATCAGAAGCCCGTTATCCGTGACGGACGCGCCGGAAATGCAATTCAGCCGATCTTTGAAATAATCGGATTCCTGCGCACGGTTCAGGGAATACAGCACGTCCCAGTTCGTGACCTCGCTCCCATCGGAAAAGACCGCGCCGTCCCGAATGGTCAGTGTGAAATACTTACCCCCATCGCTGCTCTCCCACGCCGAGCAAAGCCCCGGCTCCGCCCGAAAATCCTGCGTGACGGAAACAAGCGTCTCATAGAGGAGCGGGCAAAGCTCCCGGTTCCGCTCCGTGCGGCAGGAATAGGGGTTCAGCGAATCGGAAGCGGAATAGAGCAGCGTGAAACGCCCGTCATCCAGTTCCGTATGGGGCGCCGCCGTCGGAGCCGGGCTGGGCGGCTGCAGAAGCTCCTGCGGGGCTGTTACCAGCGTGTCGTAGTCCGGTTTTCTGGCGGCGCAGCCGGGCAGCAGCAGGAGCAGCAGAAGCAGGTAACACATCGCCCGTTTCATTCCTTCCGCTTCTCCCCGTTCAGCACGATGACACCTGCCTGCACGCCGCGTTTCCCGTTCGTATATCGGTGAGACCAGTAGCGATTATGCTCGCACATGGTGCAGATCGGACTGACGTCGATCTCCTTTACGCCCGCCAGCTCCAGCAGGTGCGCATTGAAGCCCTTCAGATCCACGTTTCTGCCGCGGAAAAACCGCTCGGCTTCATCGCCCAGTCTCGAGCGCATGGCTTCCCGCACCTCGTCGCCCACTTCATAGCAGCAAAGGCCGATGGCGGGGCCGACCCATGCGCGGATGGAAGCCGGGTCGCAGCCCATCTCCGCCACGGCCTTCGCGGCGATGCCCTTCACGGTCCCCCGCCAGCCGGCATGGACGGCGGCAACGACCCCGTCCCCCTCCAGCAGGATGGGAACGCAGTCCGCGCCGAAGACCATCAGCGCCAGCTCCGGTGTATGCGTGACAAGTCCATCCGCCTCCGGCAGCGGGTCATAGGGGTCCTGCAGCGCATCGGAAAGATCCACATGGCGGATGAGATCCGTGTGCTGCTGGCTGTTGTATACATATTGCTCACAGCCGATGGCGGCCAGCACGCGCCGGTAATTCTCCCGGATATTTCCCGGGGCATCATCGCAGGCGCGGCGGAGGTTCAGGCTTTCATAGATGCCTGTCGATACTCCGCCCACCCGGGACGTGAAAAGATGCCTGCTCCGGCTCATCTCTGATGATACTGTGCGCAGTCGCACTTTTTGTATTTCTTACCGCTGCCGCAGGGGCAGGGCTCGTTCGGCCCGATCTTTTTGCTCTTGCGCACCGGCTGCTGCTTTTCGTCGCCGCCGCCCACGTTGTTCAGATTTTCCTTCGCCACGCGCTTGCGCTGCACGGCTTCGTCCGGCTTGCGGAACTCCACCGTCAGGATGCGGCGGGTGACCTCCGACTTGATGCCGTTGATCATCGCGTCGAACATCTCGAAGCCTTCCTGCTTATAGGCGTCGATGGGCTTGGTCGTACCGTAGCCCCGAAGACCGATGCCCTGCCGCAGGTCGTCCATCGCGTCGATGTGCTCCATCCAGTTCTCGTCCACAACGCGCAGGAGGATGACACGTTCCAGCTCGCGCATGATGGGCACATCCGTCCCCGGCAGGCAGCCGAAGCGCTTCGCCTTTTCATCCAGATAGGCAAAGGCCTTTTCCTTCAGCTGTTCGGACAGGAACTCCTTCGTATAGCTGTTCAGCTCCACTACGCTGGGCTGGAAATCCTCGTCCTTCACGAACAGGCCTTTATACGGCGCGAGGATGCGCTGCAGCTCGTCCAGATCGCTCACGTAGCCCTGCTGGGCCATCGCGTCGGTCATATTCATGCTGATGGTATCCGCGACCATATTGCGGACGCTCTGGCTCACGTCCTCTCCGTCCAGCACCTGCTTGCGCTGCTTGTAAATGAGTTCGCGCTGCTGGTTCATCACATCGTCGTATTCCAGCACGGTCTTGCGGGACTGGAAGTTGCGGCTCTCCACCCGCTTCTGCGCGCTTTCCAGCGCGGAGGAGATGATCTTATTGTCGATGGGCGTGTCTTCCTCAAAGCCGATGGATTCCATCATGCCCTGCACCCGCTCGCCGCCGAACAGGCGCATCAGGTCGTCGGTCATGGCGATATAGAAGCGGGTCTCGCCCGGGTCGCCCTGACGGCCGCTTCGGCCGCGCAGCTGATTGTCGATCCGTCGGGATTCATGCCGCTCCGTGCCGATGATGGACAGGCCGCCCGCGGCGCGCACCTTGTCCGCCTCCGCGTCGGTGGTCTTTTTATGCTCCGCCAGCTTTTCGGCGAAGAGCTGCCGCGCCGCAAGGACGCGCTCGTCCTTCGCTTCGCCGTAGCCGGTAGCCTCGGCGATCTCGTCCTCGGTATACTCAGCCTTGCGCAGGTCGCTGCGGGCCATATACTCCGGGTTGCCGCCCAGCATGATATCCGTGCCGCGGCCCGCCATGTTGGTGGCGATGGTCACCGCCCCGAACTTGCCGGCCTGCGCGATGATCTCCGCCTCGCGCTCATGGTGCTTGGCGTTCAGCACGTTATGCGGGATGTGCTTCTGCGCCAGCAGCTTGCTGAGGAACTCACTCTTTTCGATGGAAACGGTGCCCACCAGAACGGGCTGGCCCTTGGCATAGCATTCCTCGATCTGGGCAAGGATGGCACGGTTCTTCCCGTCGCCGTTTTTATAGATAGCGTCCGGATTGTCCACACGAACGACCGGCTTGTTGGTGGGGATCTCCACCACGTCCAGATTGTAGAAGTCGGATCGTAGCCATGTCGTTCTGTGAGCCAAGGAGTTGCAACCTAGAGTTGTCTTCCTAAGACCGCTTGGCCTCCGACTTCTTCCCGTCGCCGTTTTTATAGATAGCGTCCGGATTGTCCACACGAACGACCGGCTTGTTGGTGGGGATCTCCACCACGTCCAGATTGTAG
>JAZQQF010000031.1:0-30968 GCA_045628925.1 Oscillospiraceae bacterium
CCAGCTGCAGCAGCTCTCGGATCTTCGCTCTACGCTCATTCTCTTCCGGGGTGCGATTCTTTCTCGACATAGTAAAACCTCCATAACGGTGCTTCTATTCTACACCATCATAGAGGTTTACACAATTTTTGGGATGGACTCGTGAAAAACCCCCGGCTTCGCCGGGGGATGATTTTTCAGTTCACGACCGTCGGTTCGCCGCTGTCCGTATCGCGCTCTGCCGCGTCCTTCCGGTCTCCGAGATCCAGATCGAACGTCCAGTATTCCAAGTCATCCAGCGGCAGATTTTCCAGTTCCTCCGCCGCGGCGGAAAAGGTGAGGCCGTTATCCATATACTTGGCACGCGCACAGGGGATGCCTGCCTCGGTGAGCCGTTCCGCGGCTTCCGGCATATAAACATCCAGATAGGCGCGGTAGGCGCGCTTGTATGCTTCTCTTGCGGCGGTCTCGCTGTATTCGGCAATGTCCCGCTCGAGCGCCTCCCGGTAAAAGACACCGTCGGCGATGTATTTTCCCAGCAGCGCCTCCCCGAACCAGGCGACCTTATCTTCATAATACTGCTTCGACCAGAGCTCTCCGTTCGCGTTACCGGTCTCACACAGCGCGGTTCCGTATTTCAGGTCTTCGCCCAGCTTCAGAAGCTCCGTCATTTTCTCCGGCAGGATGCGCTCCTCGTCCGCGGCGATGGCCAGCTCGGACAGCGTTTTGCCTTCATAGGTGAAGGACGTGATATCACCGGCCGTCGGGCGATAAACGGCGAGAATGGCGAACTCCCCGTCAGGCTCCTTCTCCAGCGCGCCGTTCAGCGAACCGGTTATGACCACGCTGTTATTCCACCACAGGAGCACGGAACCGCTGACGGCGCCGAGCTCCAAACCCTTTTGCTCGCCGCTGCTATCGGAGATCACCGGCTCGTCCGTCACCTCCACGGGCGCCGCGGCGGGGTCCTGCTCGGATACCTCCTCCGCGGGACCGGGGACCGTGATCCCCGGCGAATAAAAGCTGCCGTCCGGCTCCGAAGCACCCGCGTCCGCGACCGGCACTTCCGGCTGCAGCAATCCGGAACGCCAGACACCGACGCACAGCGCCGCCAGCAGGCAGACGCTTACAGCGGGCGCAACGATTTTCGTCAGCGTTTTTCTCCGCTTTTTCTGTTCCGCTTCGTATTCTCCGATCCGTTCCAGCGCATGATGCGCCATTTCCTCATAAGTCTTCATCGTGAAACCCCTCCCTGAGCAGTTCTGCTTTCAGCGCCTGCCTTGCGCGATACGTAAGGGTCTCGATATTGTGAGGGCTTTTCCGCATGATCCTGCCGGTCTCCTTGGCCGAAAAGCCTTCAAAATACCGCAGCCACAGCACCTGCCGGTATTCGCTTTTCAGTGTCTGCATGGCTCTGTGGATGCGGAGCTTCCGCTCTTCCCGGATATAGGCCGATTCCGGCAGCGCAGGATCCGCCAGCTCACCAACGTCATCCAGCGGCACGGCGGCATCCTTTGCCCGCTTTCGGAGATAGTCCAGCGCGATATTCCGCCCGATGGCATAGAGCCACGTCCGAAAGGACGATCTCTCGGAAAAATGCGGTTTTCTGATGCCGAGCCGGACGAACGTATCCTCCGCAAGCTCCTCGGCGATGGAAAGATCCCTCACGAAGCTGTCCAGATAGAAAATCAGCCCATCCTTATAGTCCCTTACGATTTCGATAAAACCGGTCTCATCTCCATCAAGGTAACGGCGGTAGCTGCCTGCACCGTTGTCCATGGATCTGCTCCTTTCCTAAAGTAATGATCATTTCCTTCACCTCTTAGACGATGGAGGACGCGGAAACCTCACAGTATTTTTTTGAAAAACATGACAGGGATGATTTGAGATCTGCCGGGGAAAGGCGACGCGGAAGGAAATCGGAACCCCTCCTTCGGAATGCCGAAAGAGGGGTTCTATGAGTTGATACAAATCAGATTTCTCAGACCTTGAAAACGCGGTTGTAGATATCTTCGCCGAAGGCGGTCTCCAGCGGTTCGCCGGGCAGGATGCGGAAGGTACGTCCGCCGCCGTCCAGACGCTCGGCCCGAAGAAACTGCACCTCGTCCCGGCCCTTGAAGGAGGTCGCATAGGCGTGCTGATGGGAGACGAACACGATCTCGACCCCGGCTTCCAGCAGGGCCTGCGTGATCTGCCGTGCGATCTCGCTGCCCTCACGCTCGTTCGTGGAGGAGAACGCCTCGTTGAACATGATCACGTCGCCGCGTTTGATGTGGTTGGCGATCAGGTTCAGGCGCTCCAGCTCGTCATCCAGCTTGCCGCTCTGCATATACTTGTCTTCCTCGCGCTTGAAGTGGGAATACAGGCTGCCGCGCAGGGGAGCGGTAAAGGATTTTGCGGCGACGGGCATACCGCACTGGGCCATGAGCTGCGCCTGACCGAAGGAACGGAGGAAGGTGGTCTTGCCGCCCTTGTTGGCGCCGGTGACGATATAAAGCTGCTTGTTGCCGGCAGTCAGCGTGTTGCCGGTGACGGCGGACTTTTTCAGGCAGATGAGCGCCACGTCCGTCAGTTCCTCCCAACTGCGGGAATAGGAGGAAGCCTCTGTCAGCGTGGGGATGCAGGTGGGCATCCCGTAGCCCTTCATCATATCCATGAAGTTCAGGCAGCCCACGTAGAAGGAAAGTTCGCTGCGCAGCACGTCGAAGAACGAGGCCAGATGCTCGGCCGCCTGCGCCAGCGCATTCGTCACCTCATTGAGGGCGCGGTCCTGCCGACCGGGCAGGTCGTTGCCGGTGGGATCGTCGCCCTCGGCAAGCTTATAGGTCTGTCCCTTGAACCGGTCGAGACCGAAAAGCTTTTTCTCCCGGCGGTGCATGACGTAATTCACGCCCTGCAGATAGTTGCCGAGGCTGGCGCTGATAAAGATACCGTCGCTGATGTTCAGACCGTTCAGCTCGTTCTTCACACTGTCCAGATATTCGTCCGAAAGTTCCTCACGCAGCATCCGGAACAGACTGGTGAAAGCGGCGGAGCGGAACAGCTTCTGGTCGCTTTCCGCCAGCTTGCGGAGCTTGATGAGGGTCTTCGTGAAGTTCATGAGATAGTCCACCGCGCCGATGAAGGTGGTATCGTGATACAGATTCAGCCGCCAGTGAGCGCTTTCGGCACGGCGCGCCTCCGCCTCCAGACAGAGGTCGTAAAGCGCACGTACCTCCGCCGGATGGTCGATGGCGTCCTTCAGCGCTTCCTGCCGGTAGTCAATGAGCTTTTTATCCTGCAGGGGCGCATAGATCGCGGCGTAAAGCGTATCCCGCATACACTTGTCCTTGCCGGAAATGCCATCCAGCAGGGCGTTGATCTCCAAATCGGGCGTGAGGTTCTCTTTTGCAAGGATCAGGAGACTTTCCGGGGCAGCCTGTCCTTCGGGTGTCAGAAGATGTACGTTCATGCCTGAAGCCTCCTTTTCAGCTGCTCATAGGTCACACCGTGACGGCTGGCGATCTGCAGCGCAAACGCCAGACCGTCTGCCTTTCTGCGGACGATCTTGAAGGTGCGCTGGTGCTTTTCATCCTCGGAAACGGAGGTGACCATGCTGACGGTCTGCGGACCGTATTCCGAAAGCTCCTCCATGAAGGTGACCATCAGGGAGGGACCGCACTTCTGAATGATGCCGTCGATCATCTTGCGGCCCAGCAGCAGCGCATCCTGCAGCGTGGTGGAGGCAAAGATCTCATTGATGATGAGGACGGTGCGGGGCGTCGCCTGATCCATCATGGCCTTGAGACGGATCAGCTCGTCCTCCAGCTTGCTGGTGAGGTTCGCGAGGTCTTCTTCCTTCTCAAAATGGGTGAGGACCTTATCGCAGAGGAACACGTCCGCTTCGCTGCCCGGTACGCACACGCCCAGCGTGGACAGATAGTGCAACTGACCGAAGGAGCGGGAGAAGGTGGATTTTCCGTTCTGGTTGGGGCCGGAAACCACGATGATCTGCTCCGGCGCGGTGAGCGTGAAGTCGTTCGTCACGACGGCCTTGTCGGTGCGCAGGGCAAGGGCAAGGTCGAAGCAGCCGTAGGCCGCGAGAGAATCCGCTTTTTCATGGAGCTTCGGGTAGCAGAAGGGGAGTCCCTTTTGGCGGAGCGTATCCGTCATATCCAGCCAGCCAAGATAGAACTGGATCTCGCGGACGAATTTCAGAATGGTCTCATCATCAAAATGAATGTATTCCTTCACGAAATTCGTCAGTTCCTTGAACTCGGCGGAATAGATTGACGCCACCATCTTCAGCACTTCGTTTTCCAGCTTGAGGGAGATAGGCGTATCGTCCGTATGCCAGCGGTAATCCCGCACGTCTCCCTGACGGAAGCGGACGAACAGGTCGGAGATTCGGATGGCATAGTCATCCTGCCCCTCATAGGGCTGCACGCGGATGCTGCCAGCGGTTTTGTTGACGACCATGCAGTAGCGGACCTTGCTGAGCTGTTCCTTCAGCTTCGCATGCCGCTCGATCATCTTCTTCGTGCTTTCCGAAGAACAATACTCGGTCAGGTACTTGGAGAAGTTCCTGAGGCCCTCGGACTTCAGCGGCATATTCCGCAGCTGCCCTTCCAGATTCGTAACGGCCTGCATATAGATGGTGATGGTCTCCAGAAAATGGCCCATGTCCAGATAGGAGCCGGTGAGCTTATCGCCGGTCATGAGCTGCATCCGCATCCCGTCCATCATGCCGTTCATGAAGCCGATCTGCCCGATGACACCCTGAAACGCCATGCGGGTCATGGGGTTCTCCAGTTCCTGCATGACCTCCTGCCGATAACGGATGACCTCCATGTCAGACAGGGGCGTGTAGAAGAATTCCTCCAGCTGGAAGGCCTGCTTTTCCTGCAGCACACGGCGGGTGATCTGGTCCAGATTCATGTCCTTGAAGCAGTCAGGCGCTTTCGTGCTGCGGGGCAGCCTGGCGCTTGCCTCGTTGGGGAACAGAACACTGTAAAACATTTCTGCCTCCTTTGATGAGATCTCTGCGTCAGAACCCGCAGCGGGGCAGACACAGAAATGATATCAGGATTTAAATTTTAACGATTATAGCATAAAATCTGCGTTCCGACAAGTGACGGATATCAGGTTTTTTGCAGAATTAGGTCATTTTTGCGCTATAACAGGCTTTCATTCACGGGAATCAGGCGGATACGGCGTTACAGCTTCCGCACCTCCACCAGATTCGTGTGCTGGGCGTTCCCACGGGCATAGGGGGTGGGCGCGAGAGAGGTCAGCACGTTGATGGAACCGCCGCGGTCGATGCCGTACGCGTCCGGCAGGTGCCATGCGCCCTCGGACAGCGCGGTCACGCCCGGCAGGATATCCTCCGTGATGAAGACCGGAACGGCGAGCCTGCCCCGGTCGTTCCACACGAGGACTTCGTCCCCGCTGTTGAGGCCGCGCGGCGCGGCGTCCCGCGGGTGCATCCAGAGGCGCTGCGGGTCCAGCGCCCGCAGCGCGGGATTGTTATCGTGGATGCTGTGGCAGCGGCGCTTCGTGTGCCAGCCGATGAGCTGCAGGGGATACTTGGAACGCTTTGGATCGGTCGGCCCCTCGGTTGGCTCCACGTAGCGGGGGATAGCCGGGAAGAAGCCGCGCAGCTGCGCCTTTGCGGCGGTCTCGGAATACAGCTCGATCTTTCCGCTGGGCGTGGGGAACGGGTGCGCGTCCGGGTCCTGCCGCTGCGCCCGGAAGCCGATGACGGTGGGATTTTTCCGATATCGGCAGATCCCGGCAGCGCGAAACGCCTCGAAATCCAGCAGCTCCGGCTCATAAGGCTGCAGCTCTGTATAAAGCGCTTCCAGCCAGCCGGCTGCGCTCCGTCCCAGCGTGAACGCCTCCCGCAGCCCCAGTTTTTCCGCCACCTCGCTGAGCCAGTCATATTCAAAGCGGCCCTCATACAGCGGTTCCACCGCCTGATTGTTATAGCCGAGAAAATCCCCGTATTTCCACGGGACGGTGATGTTTTCGGATTCCAGATAAGAGACGCTCGGCAGCAGGATATCCGCGAATTTCGCGCTGGCGGTGAGAAACAGATCGCTGCAGACGATGAACTCTAATCTTGAGGTATCGGACAGGATTTCCTTCGTTCGGTTGATGTCCCCGTGCTGATTCACAAGGCAGTTGCCGCCCAGATTCAGCAGCATTTTGATATCGCTCGTCAGCTGCGGCATTCCGGTCACGCCGTCCGCGGCGCCCATTTCGTGTCCGCGCAGCACCGCCTCCGTCCAGCAGTAGACGGGTATTTTCCCCGGATAGGGATTTTTCAGAGTGGGGAACACCGGCGTCCGGTGGCGCGAGCAATCCGCGCTTCCGGCTGCCCAGCCGCCCTCGACGCCAACGTTCCCGCTCATGCACGCCAGCAGGATCGCACCCCGCGCGCTCTGCTCCCCACAGGCGTGCCGCTGCGCGCCGTAGCCCTGTATCAGCGCGGCGGGCTTTGCCGAGGCATAGCGCAGCGCAAGATTTCGGATGGTCTCGGCGGGGATGCCGGTGATGGGCTCCGCCCATTCGGGCGTTTTCGGAATACCGTCCGTTTCGCCGAGCAGATAAGCGCGGCAGCAGGCCGAGGGGTCTGCGCCCGCGGGCATATGCGCTTCGTCGAAGCCGATGCAGCAGCGGTCCAGAAAATCCTGATCCTGCAGACCGGCCCTGAGGATCGTATAGGCCATCGCGTCGGCCAATGCGCTGTCTGTTGCCGGGCGGATGGGGATCCACTCCGCGTCCAGCTCCCGCACCGTGTCGCTCCTGCGCGGGTCGATGACAACAACGGGCGTACCCTGTGCGCGGGCCTTCCGCAGCCAGTACATGGTGCCGCAATCGAATTTCGTTTCGGCGGGATTGTGCGCCCAGAGAAGGATGAGCTTCGACTGCATCAGCGTTTCGAGGCTGCTGCCGCTCTCCGTCGTGCCGTACATCAGCTTCGTCGCCTGCGAGATGCAGGCGGTGCTGTAGGAATTATAGTAACCGAGATACCCGCCATCCAATGCCAGCAGGCGGCGGGCAAGGTCGGGGCCGTTCAACAGCCCGTCGATGCCGGTAGCGTAGTTCACGTAGCGCGCGCCGGGGCCGTAGGCATCCCGGATGCGGACCCATTCACGGGCGATGGTGTCTACAGCCTCCTCCCATGAAATGCGCTGGAATTTCCCTTCGCCGCGATTGCCGACGCGCTTCATGGGATACTGCAGCCGGTCAGGCCCCAGCATGGTGCGGTGCGAGAGCAGACCTCTTGCGCAGGCCGTCATGGGAACGCCGTCCCCGTTTTCGACCTCCGTGGTGATGCGCTCGACCTGCCCGTCCTTCACGTGGACCAGCAGGATGCATCGGCCGCCGCAGTTCGTGCGGCCGGTCGTGCGGATGATGCGTGTTTCCTTCTTCATGCGTCCGCCTCCCGTCATTTTTGCTCATCTTATCGCAGAGCGCGGGAGCCGTCAAGCGGCCTCCATCCATAAAAAGCGGGGACCGTGCATTCGCACGATCCCCGGGGTGTATTTTCTGCGGCGCCGACATGGCGGCGGTCGGTCAGGGTATTTTCGCCGAGTAGGTCTTTTCGTTTTTTACGGATCGCTCTTCCTGACGCGAGGGGCTTTCGCGCCCGGCGTTTTCCGGACGAGCCGGAGCAACATACGAAAGTTTCGCCTGCTGATACCGATCCATAAAACGCTTTTCGCCCGGGCCATCGAGGACATCGTTCAGGTCATCGGACTTGAAATTCCGCACCATCCGGTCAAAGACAGGATGGGTGAGCATATCTTCCCGCAGTATCTGATAGAACGTCTCGGCGCCTTTATCGTTTCTGAAAAACATTTTGCATTCGGTCCCGACGAGCATCGTGGCCAGCAGCGGCTTGATCTTTTCCGGATTCAGCTCGCGGCGCCCGACCATCTGCGTCAGCGCTTCACGCGCCTCCAGTATTTCCGCATCCCGTTTCAGGCAGAATGCTTCCGCTCTTGTGGGCGCTTCCAATTGCTGCAGCGCTTCCAGCTCCTGCCGCAGCGCATCCGTGCGGGCGAGCCCTTTCTGGAAGCTCTCTTCTTTTTCGCGGATCATCTCGTCCGGTACGCTGCGCAGAAAGTGATCTGCTTCGGGTTCATCGGGCTTCCGCTTGTCAAAATCCCGCACGTCATCCTCATAATAGGCTTTGGCGATATCGGTATTGTGTTTGTCGATCACGGCCTGATAATGCGCGTCATCCTCCAGAAGGACGCCGGTCAGCTCCAGGACCTGATTCGTGATATCCAGACGGTTCTGCTGCCGCGCGTTCTTGCCCTGAGCGCCGATGTGCGCCTGATAAGCGCGGGCCAGCGCATCCACGCTGCGCAGCTGCTCCTGCAGCTCCTCGGCCTGCTTCATGTCCACAAACCCGTCGATCTGCCTGTAAGTCTCACTCAGCTGCTCAAGCGCAGTGCAGAGATCATCGTAGGCCTCCGAATTGCGGCTGAACCACCTGGTTTCGCCTTTCAGCTCCGTGCCGAGACGGAAGAGCTTCCGTCCGGCCTGTATGAGCTGGACGCGCGGTTCCGGAAGCTCCGGCGGTACGATAGGCTGCGGCTGCTCCGCCTTCGGCAGTACCGGCGGATTCGCTTCATTCTGCCGGACGATGTCTTCCAGCTTTTCCAGCTTTCCCATTCGCTTGTCCGGATCGGCATAGATGAAGGATTCCACATCGGCCCACGTCAGGTGAGAGGAACCGTTCCGGAAGGCTTCGGACTTGCGCAGCGTGCCGACCTCTGCTTCCAGCTCGGCGGCACTGCGCGGCTTCTTCTCCGCGGCCTGCTTGTTCAGCAGGATCTGCTCATCCTCCTGCGATACCCGATGGCAGGTGAACAGCTCGGCCAGCTGATCCAGCATCCGCTCGGTGAGCGGGGTGTCGGGTTCCATGTGAGCTTCAAATTCCCTGCGCATCTGCGAATAAAGCTCCGAGATGCGCGCCGCCTGAGCGTCCTCGTCCTTGCGGAAAGCCAGCTCCTCCGGCGGCAGCTTGGAATCCGCATAACGCCTGTGCGCCGCTGTTGTCATAGCAGAATAGCTGAGCAGCGCTGTTCCGAACTCATACGGCGTCTGGAAATACTGCTGCATGATCAGCGTCAGATTGATGGACTGCTGAAAGTGCTCCGGCTGTTCGGCCTTCAGCTGCTGGATCTCGTTCCAAAGCGCGCTGTTGCGATTGTAAACATCCAGATCCTCGTCGTAGTTTTCAATGGCAAACTGCGCTTGCCGGTCGCCCTTCTTCGCAAGATCGCGGGTCTTCCGGTCCGGCTCAACGGGAGGCTGCGGGGGATCCATCAGCTGCGAGATCTTTTCATCGAATTCGGTCGGATGCAGGAAGTCATTGCCGACGTAAGGCAGCCCGTTTTCATCGACCAGCACCTGCCGCGGCCCCGCATGGACGGCGGCTTTGCCGGGGGTCTGCACGATCAGCCTGCCTTCGCGGGCATATTCATACATCCGAAGGATGGTCTCCGGGGGCAGAAGGGTATTGCGCTGACGGGAGAGCGCATCCTGCTCCGTGATCGTCATCACGTCCATCGTGCGATGGGTCGGATCCAGCGCGTAATGGGGGGTCAGGCTGTATTCGTCCACGTCCAGCTTCTCAACATCAAATTCTAACAGCCGGATCGTATCCTCAGGGGCGGTCAGATCCAACTCACAGCCGGCGCTGTCCAGCGCTTCCTGCAGATGATCCCACCATTGGAAGGCTCTGCGCTGCGCATCATCAGCCTCTTCTACAAAGCTCTGATCCAGCGCATTCGGCTCCTCCTGAACAGAGCTCTCGTTCAGTTCTTCATTTTCTGATACATTATTCGGATCAGGCATGGTCATCGCTCTCCGTTTCTGCGGTTTGAAGTGTTCCTGTCAAAGAAACCCGAAAAGCCGGGAAAAGGTTACCGGAACACACGTGACAGTTCAATATGATCATTATATCTGAATAAAGGCTGAAAAATCAAGACGGTTCTCGCAGCAAAGCCCGGAAAGGGAAGCACGCCCGGAAAATCAAAGAGAAAAATGCAAATTCCGGTTGACAGGAGAGCGGATTTGTGTATAATAAAAAGGCTGATTTGATTTTCGTCAGCATATCCTTGTCTGCATTTCGCAGACCAGAGTCCATAAGGAGGTGCAAAAGACATGGCAAAGATTCAGGACAAGTATGAGGTCGTTTTCGTGGTCGACCCCCGCAAGAACGAGGAGGAGACCGCCGCGATCATCGAGAAGTTCAAGACCCTCATCGAGGAGAACGCGACCATCGATGAGATCGACGACTGGGGCAAGCGCAAGCTGGCTTACGAGATCGATTACCAGACCGAGGGCTATTATGAACTGGTGAAGTTCACTTCCGCCCCCGAATTCCCTGCGGAGCTGAAGCGTATCCTTGGCATTACCGAAGGCATCCTGCGTTACATCGTTGTGACCTCGGAGGGCTGAGATGCTGAATCACATCGTTCTGATGGGTCGGCTCACCCGTGACCCCGAGCTGCGCAGAACGCAGAGCGGCATCGCCGTTGCGAGCTTCTCGCTGGCGGTCGACCGTGACTTCGGCAGCCGGGATGGCGGAGAGAAGCAGACCGATTTCATCGACATCGTTGCATGGCGGCAGACTGCGGAATTTGTTTCCAAGTATTTCACCAAGGGACGGATGGCGGTGGTTTCCGGCCGGCTCCAGATCCGTGACTGGACGGATAAGGATGGCGGCAAGCGCCGCAGCGCCGAAGTCGTGGCGGACAACGTCTATTTCGGCGACAGCAAGCGCGACAGCGCGCCTTCCGGCGGAACGAGTTATTCCAGCGCACCCAGCTACGGGAATTATGACGCGCCTGCCATTTCCACCAGCTTCAGCGAAGTGGAAGACGACGGCGAACTACCTTTTTAACCTGAATTGAGGAGGAAAGACCATGGCTAACATGACTAACGGCACGGAACGCGGCGATAAGCCCGCCCGTCCCCGCAAGCGCAGAAAGGTTTGCCAGTTCTGCGCGGATAAGGCTACCTTTATCGATTACAAGGATGCTGCCAAGCTGAAGCGTTTCGTTTCCGAGCGCAGCAAGATCCTGCCCCGCCGCACCACCGGCACCTGCGCCATGCATCAGCGTGAACTGACCACCGCCATCAAGCGCGCCCGTCAGATTGCCCTGCTGCCCTACGTCAGCGACTGATCATCATCAGACGAATCGCCTCTCCCGCAAGGGAGGGGCGATTTTTGCTGCATTGACAGCCGCGGCGGCCTGTAGTATCATACTTCGATGAAAGGGGGAGCCGGATATGAAAAAAACGAAACCGGGCAGGATGCCGCTGCGGATCCTGATCTACTGCCTCGGGCTTGCAACGGTCTCCCTCGGCATCGTCCTCTGCAAAAAGAGCGCGCTGGGCATTTCACCCATCAGTACCGTGCCTTATTCACTGGAGCAGGCACTGCCGCTGACGTTCGGGCAGCTGACCATGTGCTTCCATTTCGTGAACACCGCAATTCAGCTGGTGATGAACCGGGAGAAAAAGAACGTGTGGAAGCTGCTGATGCAGGTGCCGGTGGCATTTGCCTTCAGCGTGGTCATCGACTGGTTCGGCGAGATCATCCGCATCGACAGCAGCGTGCTTGCGTGGCAGATCGCTTCGCTGATTCTCAGCGTGCCGGTGGCGGCGCTGGGCCTGCTGATGATGGTGCATATGGATCTGTTCCAGAACCCGCCGGACGGGACGATCAAGGCCATCAGCCGCCGGTCGGGGAAAGAACTGGGAACGGTGAAGAATCTGTATGACTGTTCCTGCGTGGTGCTGTCCGTTATCATCAGCCTGCTGCTCTATCGCCGCATCGTGGGCTTCGGCGTGGCGACGGTGGTCTCCGCACTGGGCGTGGGACGCTTCGTTCGCTGGTTTTCCGGCGTGGGGTGGTTTCTGGACAAGCTTGTGTTTTCGGATGCGGATGCTCCGCAAAGCTGACTTCTGAACGATTTCCGAAATCTGTGCGCAGGGCGTTTTGCACTTGCAAAGCGCCCTGCGCTTTGGTATGATAGGCTCTGCAAATCTGAAATTCGAGGGAATTACCATGGCATTTACCATTCTGAACACAGAGGGGCGGGCGCGGCGCGGCCGGTTCGAGACGGCGCACGGCACGGTGGAGACCCCGGTCTTTATGAACGTAGCCACACAGGCGGCCATCAAGGGCGGCCTGAGCAGCGAGGATCTGGAAGCGCTGGATTGCCGCGTGGCCCTCTGCAATACCTATCATCTGCATCTGCGGCCCGGCGAGAGCATCGTGAAGGGCCTCGGCGGCCTGCACGGCTTTATGGACTGGAAAAAGCCAATCCTCACCGACAGCGGCGGTTTTCAGATCTTCTCACTGGCCCAGCTGCGCAAGATCACCGAGGAGGGCGTGGCGTTCCGCAGCCATATCGACGGGGCAAAAATCTTCATGTCGCCGGAGGACAGCATCCGCGTCCAATCCGGTCTCGGCAGCGATATTGCCATGGCCTTCGACGAATGCGTGAAGATCCCGTCGCCGAAGGAATACGTGGCAGCTTCGTGCGACCGGACCTATCGCTGGCTGAAGCGGTGCAAGGACGAGCTGGAGCGCCTGAACCAGCTGGAGGATACGGTGAACCCCGGTCAGCAGCTTTTCGGCATCAATCAGGGCGCGGTGGATAAAGAACTCCGGCTGAGCCACATGGCGAAGATCGCGGAGCTGGACCTGCCGGGTTATGCCGTGGGCGGCCTCGCGGTAGGGGAAAGCACTGAGGAAATGTATGAAACGCTGGACTATCTGGTGCCCGAAATGCCGGCGGACAAGCCGCGTTATCTCATGGGCGTGGGAACGCCGGAAAACATCGTGGAGGGCGTTTACCGGGGCATCGACTTCTTCGATTGCGTGATGCCCGCGCGGAACGGACGCCATGGCAAGCTCTTTACCCATTCCGGCACCATCAACCTGAAAAATGAGAAATACAGCCGGGATGAGCGGCCCATCGAGGAAGGCTGCGGCTGCCCGGTCTGCAGGCGGTATTCCCGGGCCTACCTCCGGCATCTGTTCAAGGCGGAGGAGGTACTGGCCCTGCGCTTCGGCGTGCAGCATAATCTGTGGTATTATAATCACCTGATGGAGGAAATCCGCACCTCGCTGGAGAAGGGGAGCTTTGAAGCATTCCGACGGGACTTCTATGCGCAGCGCGAAAAGGATTGACAAGCGCGAAACACGACTATATAATGACATATCAACATTTGGAGGAGCTTTACTGTGGAAGGTTATACCAGTATTATCATGATCGTTCTCCTGTTTGTTGTCTTCTATTTCTTCCTGATCCGTCCGGAAAACAAGAAGAAAAAGAAGCTGCAGGAAATGCGCGACGCGCTGTCTGTCGGCGACCAGATCACCACGATCGGCGGCATGGTCGGCAAGATCGTCAGCATCAAGGACGACATGGTTACCTTTGAGACCGGCGAGGATCGGGTGCGTATCCAGATCATGCGCTGGGCGATCTCCACCACCGGGGTGGACACGCAGGGCTGAAAAACTGCATAAAGGCGCAGCACCTCCGCATATCCTTTGGTAAGGATTTGCGGAGGTGTTTTTTTATGCGGAAACGGACTCTGAAACGAAAGAATGGAGGATTCCCACTGCTGGGTCTGTGCGTGACGGCGGGGACGCTGCTCTTGCTTCTGTGCGTGACGGCTGCGCTCATGCGGGGGCAGATCGTGCCGGAATCGCGGACGGAATTGCTGCTTGCGCCGGCCTGCCTTTTGAGCGCGACGGCGGGCTGCCTTTCATGCCGCGGCCAGGGCGGGGGAAAACTGTTGGCGCAGCTGCTGTCCGGAGCGGTGCCTGCGTCGGCCCTGCTGTGTACGGGGGTGATCCTCGGCGGGGGAGCGGGCGTCGGCAAAGCACTGCTTTGGAATGCCGGAGCGTTATTGCTGCCATGCCTTGCGGCGCAGCTGCCGGGCGGCAGAAAGACGAAAAGAAGGAAATAACAGGGTGTAATCAGATATATACGGAACGTAATAAGACTGTGGTTGACATAAGATGTATGCCAGAATCCAAGATGTAGTGGGACACTTCTGCGATACGCGCAATATGCCGGAAGAAACGCAGCGAAATCGGCAAATTCATCGTCCCGCAGGCATTGCTTTTGAGCAGACTTGCCTGACGGTTTACATAAGAGAGTTGACATAATGATTTGACATAATGCACAAATTTTGAGGAATGGAACGATTGCGCTTGAAACGGCCTCGGGGGTGTAATATGATTCCAATGCAAACCGATTCCTCCGCAGCTGCGTTCAGCGCTGCCGGAGGAAATCCGATACTGCGCATCAGACAAACGGAACTGCGCCGGAGCGGCGCATTCTGCTTTGCATTCGGAAGCCTGAGCGGTGCGCTGGTCCTGCGGCTGCTATCGAATGACTGGCTGATCAGAATGGTATCTGCTGCCGCCGTTTTGATCCAGGAGCGGAGCTTATTGCCGTTCCTGCCTGTTCCGGCTGCGGCTTTGCTGCTTTTTCTTTCCGGATATTCGGCTTTCGGATTTATCACAAATCTGGCGGTCATGGTCGCCGCCGGTTCTGTCAGCGGGATGCTTCTGTGCGCCGTTATCAGAACCGCTGCCGCAGCGCCGATGGCCGCGGCTGTCTTCTGCGTGTTTCAGATACCGGGCGTATTCTGCCTGCTGCGGGCCAGCAGCGCCGCGCTGCAGCTTTCGGCCAGCCTGAGAACGTCCGTTTTCAGTTCCGGATCGCGCAGGCCGGATCTGACCGCCGGGCGAACGAGCCTGCGGATCTGGCTGATATTGTATTTACTGTTTTCTCTGCTGCTGTTCCTGTTTCTGCAGCGGCAGGCCTGAAAGGAGGTGGGCCTGATTGAATACCGAAGCGGCATTGCTGGAATTTGAAAAATATCTCCGGGAGGTCAAGAAGGCCTCCTCCAACACCGTGTCCAATTACCTGCGGGATCTGCGTCAGTTCGGGGACTGGATGGAGCAGAACGGCGAATGTGATTTCCGCTCATTTTCCCATGAAGACGTGCAGGACTTTCTGCAGTATCTGCAATCGCTGGGCAAATCGCCCGCCTCGGTCTCCCGCTGCGCCGCCAGCATGAAATGCTTCTATGCCCACCTGCAGGACTGCGGAGAAGTGCGGGAAAACCCGGCCCGTTCGCTGGAGCTGGCCCGGGAAAAGCGCAAGCTGCCGCAGATATTGTCCGGCAGGGAAGTCGAGCTGTTCCTGGAACAGCCGGACGTGAAAGACCCGAAGGGGATTCGGGACAAGGCAATGCTGGAGCTGCTCTATGCCACCGGCATCCGCGTTTCGGAGCTGATCGGTCTGAACGTGGAGGACGTGAATCTTTCCGCCGGGCTGCTCCACTGCGCGAGCGGTGAAAAAGGCCGCATGATCCCCATGTACCGCGTGGCGGTGAAAGCCATTCAGAACTATCTGAAAAACGTCCGGCCCGCGATGGCGGGCGCGGCGGAGGAAAACGCCCTGTTCGTGAACGTGGGCGGCAGCCGGATGTCCCGGCAGGGCTTCTGGAAGATCGTCAAGAGCTATCAGAAGAAAGCGGGCATCGAGAAGGACATCACGCCCCACACTCTGCGTCATTCCTTCGCGGCCCATCTGCTGGAAAACGGCGCCAGCATCCGGGATATTCAGGAAATGCTGGGCCACGCGGACGTATCCACCACGCAGATCTATGCAAAGGTCGTGCAGAACCGGCTGACGGAAGCCTATCAGAAAGCGCATCCCCGCGCCTGAACCATCGAATACCAAGGAGTACCAAAATGAGCCTCTTACGCCCCTATCAGTACAAGCAAAGACCGGACCTTCTGGATAACGCGCCTGTCAAAAAAGGCTTTTTCCGCTTTTTTGAGCTGTATTTCCGGAAGTTCTGGCGATTCCTCTCCATGAACCTGTGCTATTTCTTCGTCACGCTGCCCATGGTCATCTATGTGTTCTACATGGTGAACGGCATTTTTGCGGACAGGCTGGCGAATCTGGGAGAGGAGACCGTACTGCTGGCCGGCGTCGGGTTCATCGCATCGTTTTTCAGCTTTGTGCCGCGTGTTCTGTATACGCCGCTGCTCATCCTCTCCGTGCTGCTTTACGGGCCTGTCACCATGGGCCTGACCTACGTGTTCCGCAATTTTGCCCGGGAGGAGCACGCGTGGGGCTCCGACCTGTGGAGCCGGGCATGGGCCAATGCGAAGCAGGGTCTCATCTTCGGCATACTGGATCTGCTGCTCGTGTGGCTGTTTGTGAACGGGATGTTCGGCACCGTGGTCGCAGCGGGGAAGAACGCGGCCTATGCGCTGAGCGTCATCCTCTCCGTTATCAGCGGCGTGGCGCTGGTCATCTGGCTGTTTATGCGGCACTATACCTATCTGATGGCCGTTACCGTGAATCTGAATATCATCAGCATTCTGAAAAACGCATGGCTGTTCGTGGTGCTGGGCTTCGGACGGAACGTCATCAGCGGACTGGTGACGCTGGGCTGCGTCGTCGTGAGCTTCCTGCTTGCTCCGCTGCTGACGATCATCACGCTGCCGTTCTTTTTCTGGTCGTTTACGTGGTTCTGCACCACGTTTACCTGTTATCCCATCGTGAAAAAATACATCATCGTCCCCGCGCTGGAGCAAAGCTCCGGCGAAGCGGAGACTTCGGAACCCGGCATCGAATCGAATGAGGAGGAAACGGAAGAATGAAAGACTTTCAGGGGAAAATCGTATTTGTGACCGGCGGCGGCTCCGGCGCGGGCTTCGGTCAGGCGCAGATCCTGTCCGAGGCGGGCTGCAAGGTGGTCATCGCCGATATCCGGCAGGATCATCTGGATCAGGCTATGGCGCACTTCAACGAGGTGGGGGCCGATGTGCATCCCATCAAAATGGACATCACCAACCGGGAGGACTGGAAGAAGGCCGCCGAGCAGGTGGAAACGTGGTACGGTTCCTGCCCCGATATTCTGGTGCTGACCGCGGGCGTCAACGCCTTCGGCCCCGCCGAGGCCTCCACCTTCGAGGACTTCGACTGGATCCTCAACGTGAACCTCTTCGGCGTCATCAACGGTCTCGTGACCTTCGTGCCCCGGATGATCAAGGCCGGGAAGAAGGGCCATATCTGCGTCACCGGTTCTCTGGGCGGCATCAGCGCCGGCCCCACCACCGCGCCCTACAGCGCGTCCAAGGCGGCCGTTATCAACCTCTGCCAGTCCTACTATGAGGCCCTGAAGCCCTACGGCATCGGCGTGACCTGCTTCTGCCCGGGCAATATGAATACGAACATCCATGAGGCCACCATGACCCGCCCGGCGAACATGATGAACACCGGCTATTATGAGAGCGCGGATTCCATCGAGATGTACCGCCGCCACAATATCCTCGGCATGGATATCCGGGAAGTGGGCGAGCGGCTGAAAAAGGCCATGGAGGACGAGATCGTCATCTGCATCCCCTATGAGGATCCGGAAAAAATGTGCGCCGATATGCTTCAGGATATGATCGACTACTGCTCCGTGGAGGGCATGAAGCGCAAGGAGGCCCGCGATAAGGCCGGAAACAAGAACGACAGCAAGGACGAAGCCGAGCTGAAATCCCTGCGGGATGCGAAAGCCGTGGGTTTCGCAATGGCGAAAAAAGACCTCGACTGGGTCGACGAAAGCCACAAATTCTAAACTGCTGCCTGCGTTCCCCGCTCGTACTCCGGGCGGGGAACTTCGCGTATCTGCAGGAAGAACAAAAACCGCAAAAAACGCGACCCGGCAGGAAACCAAATTTCAATTCAAGGGGTATTGACATCAGATAGAGATGATCCTATAAATAGCAGATAGTCCGCAGTTTGAGAGGGGATTTTAGCCATGCCCGGAAAAGGAACAGAAAAAGAAACACAGCAGGAATTTGAAAAAAGACTCAGCAGCCTTAAAAGCACGCAGCGCACATATATATTCGATCGTGATGATTACGATGAAACAACAAACAGAGGGAGAAAACAGGCACAAAAGGCCGAAGCGGAATTCTGGAAGAAAAATGAACCGGCAATGAGGGCTCAGCTCCAAATCATCAACAGGGGCCCGGCAGGGAGCGACCCTGCGAGTATGCTGGAGTGGCTCAGCGAATGGCCGATCGCATTTCAAAACAAGGAGTACATGGATAATCATGGCATGAGATACAACGAGAATATGTTCAAACTGGGCAAGAAATGGTTTGAACTGATCAACGAAGATAAAACACGGAAAGTCATGCTGGATGGAGATGATCCCAGCAAAATTCCGTATGAGTATTATCGGAATCAATATATGAGCTTTCTGACCGACTATGAGAAAGTGGTCGGCCCCATTCAGAAAAAAGAGCCCGCCCCGGCGGAAACGAGACCCGCCCCGCAGCCTGTGCAGACGCAGCAGAGTCAGCCCGCTCCACAGCCTGAGCCGGTGAAAGCCGCACCGGTACAGGACACGCGGAATTATTACCGGGAAGACAAAGCGTCGCTGGATACGCTGATCCAGAAGCTGAAGGACGCCAAAACCTTTTATAATTCCAGCGCCTATAAAAACATCATCAACGTTGCCGAGATGCTGAACAAATTTGAAAAGCTCCCCGCGACGCTGGGCGGAAAGAAAGTGGAAGGGTTGGAAAATCTGGACAAAAAGCAGCAGCACGCCTATAAGATGCATGCCATCCGCAACATGATCGACAAATATCTGAACCATAAGGCCGACGAGGGCGTCAAGCAGAACGTATACGGAAAGCTGGCCGCGGTGGAAGAGCTGCATCAGTTCGTCAGCCAGAGGATCCGGGATCTGGCACCGGAACCTTTTTACGTGAACGGGAAACGTTACGATAGCAATGGTGTCACGGTTACGTTTGAAGAATCCGAACATGCAGCCGAATATGTTACCGATGGTCTTGTAAGCGAACTCAATAAAATTACCCTCCGACAGTATAGCGAAGCAGAGTGGTGGAACCTTGCGAGTAAGGCAACTGAAAAGCATGGTGTTCCGGTCAACCCGGATGAAGGTCTCCGCGTCTCCGACTGTATGGGCCGCATCATCCGAAAAGCGGAAGCGAATCGGGCGCAAATTGAGGCTAAACTTGATCGTGAAGCACACGAAACCAACAAACCGGAGAATTTACATTTGGGAAGCAGTTCCGAAAACAGAAAAGTCAAGAATCTTGTGGCGATGCGTGAGCAGTTCATTGAAAAGCCGTTCTCCTATGAGAAGCCTGCGCAGAAGACCATGCAGCAGACCGCCGCGAAAAAGAGTAACGGCCCGCAGCTCTCCTGAGCCGGAGAGAACGAAGGCCGGTTTCCCACATGACGTGAAAATCACCCGTTTCGGCTGACGTACAGGTCGGCCGGAACGGGTTTCCGCATAAGAAATATGAAAAAATCTGAAAATAATGCTTGACATTTTGGGAAGCGTTACGTATAATATCAGAGCGTTCCAAAGACAGCAGGCAGCAGAAATGCGGAAGTCCTGCCGAGGAGAGCTTACAAAGTCCGATATTGGGTTTTGATGCTTTTTGTCCTCCTGTCCGTTTGGGCCGGGGGTTTTTCTTTTGGGCGCGATTACAGCACGGAGGTGAAACAATGCCTAACGCACGGGTACTGAGTGAGAAACAGGCGATCGTTGCCGACCTCGCTGATAAGCTTCGTAATTCCCAGGGCGGTGTTTTCGTGGATTTCGCGGGAACGACCGTCGCTGCCGATACGGAGATGCGCCGCGCCATGCGCGCTGCCGGCGTGGAGTACGCTGTCGTCAAGAACACCCTCACCAGAATCGCCGCTAATCAGGTCGGCTTCGAGGAACTCGATCCCATCCTGAATGGCTCCACGGCCATGGCGGTGTGCAAGTCCGATCCGGTTGCTGCGGCCAAGATCATCTGCGAGTATGCCAACAAGAAAGACAGCACCATTAAGATCAAAGCCGGCTTCGTCGACGGGAAAGTGATTTCCGCTGCCGAAGTGCAGGCGCTGAGTGAGCTGCCTTCCAAGGAAGCGCTCGTCGCCCAGGTCCTGGGTACGATGATGGCCCCGGTCACTAGCTTCGCAACTGTTCTCAACGCGAACATCCGCGGTCTGGCCGTCGCTCTGCAGGCGATCGCCGACAAGAAGTCCGAAGGCGCGGCCTGAGCCGACGTCCAAAACAACTCATTTTAGGAGGAAATTAAAATGGCCAGCGAAAAGATCAATGCTCTGATTGAAGAAGTTTCCAACCTCACCGTCCTCGAGCTGAGCGAGCTCGTGCATGCTCTGGAAGAGAAGTTCGGCGTTTCCGCCGCTGCTCCTGTCGCCGTGGCTGCCGGCCCCGTCGCCGCTGCTCCCGCTGAGGAAGTCGAAGAGAAGACCGAGTTCGACGCCGTTATGACCAGCTTCGGCGCTGAGAAGGTCAAGGTTATCAAGGCTGTCCGTGAGATCGTCACCGGCCTGGGCCTGGCCGAAGCCAAGGCGCTCGTCGAAGGCATCCCCGCCAAGATCAAGGAAGCCGTCTCCAAGGAAGAAGCCGAGGACATCAAGAAGAAGCTCGAGGCTGTCGGCGCCACCGTCGAAGTGAAGTAATTTCACCTTACTGCTTTCTGAAATCCGCACCCGCATGGGTGCGGATTTTTTCTTTCCATGAGGTTTAACAAATTCGTAACCACTCCGCGAAAAAAGCTGATATACTGCTGAATATGGTAGATGAAACTGCCGCAAAAGAGAAAGCGGCCGAATCGGCTTTCCAATGTGGAAAGCCGCCTTTCCGAATGAGGAGGGACGAGAATGCCGAAAACGGTTCTTGTCGTGGAAGACGACAGAAATATCGCGGACCTGCTGCGTCTGCGTCTGGAAAAAGAAGGCTTCGCCGTGCAGATCGCGGGAGACGGCGGCGCGGCGCTGAGCCAGTTTGCCGAATGTCAGCCGGAGCTGGTCCTGCTGGACGTGATGCTCCCGGTGATGGATGGCTGGGCTGTCTGCCGTGAGATCCGCAAGACCTCCAAGACCCCCATCATCATGCTTACGGCGAAGGAAGAAACGGATGATAAGGTGCAGGGTCTGGAGCTTGGGGCGGACGATTACGTGACCAAGCCCTTTGAAATGAAGGAGCTGCTGGCGCGCATCCACGCGGTCCTCCGCCGGACGGATGGCGGCGAGACCGGCGGCAAGGTGCTGCGTTTCGATAAGCTGGAGATCAACATGGATTCCTATGAGCTGATCGTGGACGGGCAGAAGGTGGACGCGCCGCCGAGAGAAATGGAGCTGCTATACCATCTGGCCTCGTCGCCCAACCGGGTGTATACCCGCAATCAGCTGCTGGACGAGGTCTGGGGCTTCGATTATTACGGCGATTCCCGCACGGTTGACGTGCATATCAAGCGCCTGCGGGAAAAGCTCGCGGGCGTCAGCCCCAAGTGGGAGCTGAGCACGGTCCACCGGGTGGGCTATAAATTCAAAACGACCCCGGATGCATGAAAACGCACGTCTTTGCACGGAATATCCTCCTGAGCGCAGGTATGGTGCTGCTGAGTATGTTCTGCCTGAGCCTCGTGTTCAGCGCCGTCAGCTATACCTACGTGGTGCGCGACCGGCGGAATATGCTGGATTCCACGGCACAGCTGGTGTGCGATATGGCGGCGGCGGTCAGCGAGGTGAGCGAGCTGGACGACTGGGAGATCAGCCTGTCCACCGCGTCCGTTTCCCGCGCCACCGGCTTTCACGTTTTCCTCTGCGATGACGCGGGCCGGGTGATCGTCTGTTCCGACGGGCCGATGGCCTGTTCACACATGGGCGTGACTGTTTCGGAAGAGATCCTCGGGCAGACGGAAGACGGGAAGAGCCTTCGCATGGTGAGCGATCTGGGCGGATTTTACAGCGCCAAGCGCTATATCGCCGCCGCACCCATCGTGACGCGGGCCGGGGATACGATCGGCTACGTGTTCGCCGCCTCGGAGGTGGGCTTTGCCGTAAAGCTGTGGCGGAGCTTTTCGCTCATCCAGCTGCTGGCGGCCTGCTTCATCCTGCTCATTGCCATCCCCGTTGCGGTGGTGACCAGCCGACGGGAAGCCGCTCCGTTGAAGGAATTGGCCTCCGTAGCGCGGCAGTTTGCGAAAGGCGATCTGCAGGCGCGGGTGAACTGCGGTACCCGGCAGGACGAGGTGGGTGAGCTTTGCGAGGCGTTCAATCAGATGGCGGACGCGCTGGAAAAATCGGAGCTGCGCAGGCGGGATTTCATCTCCAGTGTATCCCATGAACTGAAAACGCCCATGACCACCATCACCGGCTTTGCGGACAGCCTGCTGGACGGGACCATCCCGCCGGAAAGCGCACCCCATTATCTGGGCATCATCGCGGATGAGACCCGGCGGCTCAGCCGTCTTGTGCGGCAGATGCTGGATATCAGCCGCATGAAGGATACGCCGTCCACGGCCTCCGGCAGCTTCGACGTGGCGGAGACACTAAGGCGGGGCATCCTGAATCTGGAAGGAAAGATTCAGGAAAAGGAGCTGGACGTGCTGCCCGAGCTGCCGGACGGGACACTGATGGCCACCGGCAGCGGCGACGACGTGGCCCGGGTGTTCTATAACATTCTGGACAATGCGGTGAAGTTCGCGGATGCGGGAACGGAGCTGCAGGTGCGCCTGTTCAAACAGGGGAATAAAGCCTTCGTTTCCGTCATCGACCGGGGCGAGACCATTCCGGAGGAGGAACTGCCGGAGATCTTCGACCGGTTCCATAAGTCGGACCGTTCGAGAAGTCTGGACCGGGACGGCGTCGGGCTGGGCCTCTATATCGTCAAGACCATTCTGGACGGGATGGGCGAGGATATCTGGGTCCGTTCCCGCGACGGGGAGACCGAGTTCCGCTTTTCGCTGACACTGACGGCGGACAGCGGGAAATGATTTACAGTTCGTTTACAGAGCGTTCACACATCTCCGGCAGAATGCCGGTATACTGTTAACAGCACGGGAGAACGGTTATGTCTGACGATTTTAACAGAATGCAGGATGCGGACAACGTATTCACTGCTCCGGCAGAGGAGAACCCCTTCCAGTTCACTTCCCGGCTCGAGCCGGTCGTCGAACCGCCGAAAAAGGCGAAAAAGCAGCACAGCGGTCTCGGCGGCGTGATCGTCGCCGTTGTGATCCTGCTGCTGGTCGCCGGAGCGGCAGTATTCGCGCTCCTGCGCTATTCGCTCAATATCCGGCACGGGGAGAACGGATTCTCCGTGCAGATCGCCCGCCGCAGGCTTTCGGATCCCATCCTGAGCATGACCGAAACGACGGATCTGCCGCTGGATGCGGAGCCGATGCAGCGGGAGGGAAACCCCCATTATGAGTGGAACGGCGAGACCCTCCGGGAGGGCGATACCCGATACGGCAGCGATGCGCCTCTGAGCTACAGTCAGCTGTATCAGAAAACGGCGCCGTCCGTCGCCGTGCTGGAAGCCAGCTTCCCCAATGGCAGCAGCCGCACCGGCGCCGCCATCGTGGCAACGGAGGATGGGGCGCTCATCGTCTCCACCCACGTGATCTCCGGCGCGGAATCGCTGGAGGTGACCGCAGCGGGGCAGAAATATGCAGCTTATATCATCGGGCTGGATTATGCCACCGACCTTGCCGTCCTGAAGATCGACGCGCAGGGGCTGACGCCGGCGCAGTTCTGCAGCAGCAGCGCGGCGGCGGGCGATCCGGCCGCAGTGGTGGGAAACCCGGTGGGCGGCGTCGTGAATATCAGCGACTGCATCCTCTCCGCGGTGAATCCGGACTACAGCTATCGCGGCTTCTGCGTCGACGCGCTCCAGTTTGCCGCGCAGCTGGAGGATATCGCTTCCGGCAGCGCGCTGGTGAATGCCTCCGGGCAGATCATCGGCATCGTGAATCCCGACATGGGAGAGGGAAGCGGCATCTCCTTCGCCATCTCCATGTGCAGCGCCAAGGCGGTCATCAATGAGCTTCTGCAGAACGGGTTCGTGGCCGGTCGGCCCAGCTCCGGGCTGACGGTTTCGGAACTTCCGACCGCGTATGCCGCGTATTACGGTTATCCCTCCAGCCTCTATATTTCCGCGGTGGAGGAGCTGAGCCCGGCCTATGAGGCGGGTCTGCGCCGGGGCGATGTGATCACCGAGGCAAACGGGCAGAGCGTCAACTCCGTCAGCGACCTGTATACCATCATCAACGGGATGTCGGCGGGCGAAACGCTGACGGTCACGGTGTTCCGTGAAGGCGAGTTCGGCACCGTCTCGTTCGAGCTGATGGAGGCCACCAATCCCCGCAGCTGATTTTGCTTTCATCCTCACTTTTTTCATTCTTTTCCCCTTTTCAACAGACGGAGGCGCAGCCTGATCGCTGCGCCTTTGTCTATTTCTGAAAAAGTTCGGTAAAAGAGGGGAACGGCACCGGTTGCCAGAATCGCAGAAGTGTGCTATGATATATCCTGAAAAATAATACGGCGGCGAAATGCCGGATACGAAACGGAATAGATGGAGCGAAGGATATGAAACTGAAACGAATCGTGTCATTGGGGCTGATCTGCGCACTGCTGCTTTTCCCGGCAGAGGGTGCGCTGAAAGACAAGATCCTCGACCGGAACCACATCCTGTGGGAGAAGGAGACCGAACTGACGGAGACGGTCACGCTGACGGAGTGCGTCTTTGATAACGGCGAACGGCAGAACGAACACTACATAACCTATGAGCCGAATATGAACGTGCTTCCGATGACCGCCTTCGGTGAAACGATCACACAGCGGCTGACCCTGCCGGAAATGGAAGAAGTCGAGGAAGGACGGCGGTTCATCGCTGCGGTCAACGGCGACTATTTCGTGATGGCGACCGGCGTCCCGCTGGGCATCGTCCTGCAGGAACACGCGCTGGAAAGCTCGGACGACGGGCATTATGCCTTTGGCTTTATGGATGACGGAAACGCGATCTTCGGCAAGCCCGGTCTGAAGCTGACCTTCCGCGTGGGAACGGAGACCTACCGCATTCAGGGCGTGAACAAGACGCTGGAGAGCGGCGGGTTTTACCTCTATTCCTCCGCGTGGGGCGAGGATACCGGCGCGGATACGGAAACGTGGAACGTGGTCCTGCGTCCGAAAACGCAGTTCGGCCTGTCGGTCAGTGCGGATTCGGTGTTTCAGATCGAGGATTGCTACCGCTCCGATAAACCTGCGATCATCCCTTCGGGCCGCTACGTTCTTTGCCTGACGACGGACAGCGACGACTGGCGGCTGGATGGGATAAAGGAACTGAAATACGGCGGTCAGCTGATGATCGAGCCTTCGCTGACGGACGAGCGCTTCGCGGATTGCGCGAACGCCATGGGCTGCCTTTATCCGCTGGTGCGGAACGGCGTCATCGTGGATGACCTGGAGGAAACCGACCGGACGAAAGCGCCGCGCACCGCCGTCGGCATCCGGGAGGACGGCAGCGTCCTGTTCTATACGGTGGACGGGCGGCAGAAGGGGTATTCCGAAGGTCTGACCCTTGAGGAAACGGCACGCCGCCTGCTGGACCTCGGCTGCGTCGACGCCGGAACGATGGACGGCGGCGCTTCGACGGTGCTGGGCGCACAGCTGCCCGGAGAGGATGACTGCGCGGTGCGGAACCGGCCTTCCAACGGTCAGATGCGAGAGGTTCCGGTCTATCTGGCGCTGGTCGGAAAACAGAGGAGCTCCAAAAAGCTGAAGACCCTTTCGGTCAATTCGGAGGCTGCGGCGCTGCTCACCGGCACGGAGATCCAGCTCACAGCCGGCGGCTGCGATGAATGCGGCACGCCCGTTCGGCTGAAGGAGGTCGAGTGGGACTGCGACCGCGGCGATATCACGGAGGACGGTCTGTTCCGTGCGCCGAAAACGGAGTGTACGGCGGATATCACCGTGACCGTGGGCGACGTGGAAGGAGAACTGTCCATTCCGATCGTTTCCCAGCCGGACACCTTCCTGCTCATGGAGGAGGAGACACGCCGGGAGGTGACGGCTCTCACCATGCGCGTGGGAGAAAGCATCGATCTCACGGCGGACGTTTTCTGGGAAGGACTGCAGGTCTGGGCTTCGGATGAGACGCTTGACTGGTTCGTCATGGGCGATGTGGGCGTGATCACGGAGGACGGAAAGTTTACGGCCGGCGGCGAAGGCGGCATGGGCCTTATCCGGGTAAGCGCCGGGAAAGCCAACAAGCAGATCACCGTCAAGGTCATCGGGGAAGTGAGCGCAGCCGATACCTTTGAGGACGTCAGCTCCGGCACCGCGCAGGGGCTGAAATGGAGCGGCGAGCAGCTTCGCGACAAGGTGAAATACGGTTTCGGAAGTCTGAAACTGGAATACGAGCTGGAAGATGGGGCTGTGAGCTTCCCCATGGATAAATATGAGACGGAGCTCATGCCTTACGGCAGCCTGTGGGTGTGGACGGATGGCAGCGGTAACCGTCTGTATGCCCGGTATGAGAACGAGACCATCCTGCTGGACAGCATGGAGCATACCGGCTGGCGGATGATGCGGCTGGAACCCGGTACTTACGGAAAGCTGGAAGCACTTGAAGTGCGTGGCGAGGGGAGCGGTACCCTTTGGCTGGATCAGCTAATCCTGAGCGAGAACGAGGCGGATACGGAAGCGCCCGTCCTTTCGCTGGAAATGAACGGAACGCTGGTCTTCGCATCCGTGAAGGATCTGGAAGACGGCGAGATCCCGCAGAGCCGCATCAGCCTGACGCTGGACGGTACGGCATTGGAGTTCGGTTATGAACCGGAAACGGGGGCGATCCTCACGGCGCTTGACGAGCTTCCCAAACAGCCTTCCAGACTGACGCTGACGGCGACGGATCGCTTCGGCAATATCGGCAGCACCGGCATCCTCCTTGGCGGGACGGAACCGGGCCCCTTCTCCGATATGGCGGGCCATTGGGCGGAAAGCTACGTGAACCATCTGGCGGCGACCGGCGTGACGAGCGGACGGGATGACGGAAACGGCGGTCTGACCTTTGACCCGGACAGCCCCATTACCCGTGCGGAATTTGCCGTCATGCTCTGCCGCTGGCTGAAGGTGGATACCGGCAGCTATGCACAGGAGCTGGGCAAGTTTACCGACAGCGAGGAGATCCCGGACTGGGCGCGGCCCAGTGCCGCGGCGGCCGCCTCGATGGGGCTGATCCAGGGCGCTGCCGCAATTGACGGGCTGTACTTCCTCCCGCAGGACACGCTGACCCGCGCACAGGCGGCGGTCATTCTGGGACGGACGATGGCGGGCGGCCGCATGGGCTCCGACCTGCCCTTTGAGGACGCGGAGCAGATCCCCAGCTGGGCGGCGGCGTATATCTCGCAGCTGGCCTTTATGGGCGTCATGCGCGGCGACGGTGTGAACTTCGCGCCGAACGGGCAGCTGACGAGGGCACAGACGGCCAAGATGCTTTCGGAACTGAGCTGACGGACGCCATTGTGTGGTTAGGCGTTCTGTGATAAACGGATGACGGTCGTGGGAGGTGAACCGCTTGCGTATTTTGGGGCTGGATCCGGGTATCGCCATCGTTGGCTTCGGCGTGATCGACGCGGAAAAGGGCGGCTTTCATCATGTGATCCACGGCGCCATCCGCACGGAAGCGGGGCTGCCGCTGAGCCGCCGGCTGGAGATCATCTATGAGGATCTGAACCAGCTGCTCGACGACGTGGAGCCGGATGCGGTGGCCATCGAGGAACTGTTTTTCAACACGAATATCACCACGGGCATCAGCGTTGCCCACGGGCGGGGCATCCTGCTCCTTGGCTGCCGCCAGAAGCAGGTCCCCATTTTTGAATACACACCCCTGCAGGTGAAGCAGAGCGTCGTGGGCTATGGACGTGCCGAAAAAAAGCAGGTCATGGACATGGTCCGGCGGATGCTGCATCTGGAGGAGGTTCCGAAGCCGGACGATGCGGCCGATGCGCTGGCCATCGCACTCTGCCATGGGCGCGCAGCCACATCGCTCCTGTTTCGATCTGAGGAGGATGCCGTATGTTCTACTATCTGAACGGCACGGTCGCCGCCATTGAGAGCGGCCTCGCGGTCATCGACTGCGGCGGGGTGGGCTTCAGCGTGAATACCTCGCTGCGCAGCCTGTCCATGCTGGAAATGGGGAAGACCGCCAAGCTGTATACTTACGTGAATGTCCGGGAGGACGCCTTTGATATCTATGGGTTCACCACGCAGGCGGAGCTGAACAGCTTCAAGATGCTGACGGGCATTTCCGGCGTGGGCCCCAAGGCGGCGCTGAGCATTCTTTCCTCCGGAAGCCCGGAGGATCTGGCGCTGGCCATCGCCAGCGGCAACGAGAAAGCGCTGACGCTTGCGCCCGGCGTGGGGAAAAAGCTGGCCCAGCGCATCATTCTGGAGCTGAAGGACAAGGTCTCCGGCGATCTGAGCAGCTTTAACAGCGGCACTTCGCCCGTGATCCCCGCCGCCGCAGCCGGAGACACAAAGCAAAAGGACGTGGCGGCGGCGCTGGCGGTTCTGGGCTACAGCCCGACGGAGATCAGCACAGCGCTGAGCAAGGTGGATATCTCCGCGCTGAGCGTCGAGGACGCCATCAAGCAGGTGCTGAAAACGTCGCTGAGATGAGGACAGACAAATGAGCATTGAGATTTCCGGGGAGCTCCGCAAAAAAGACCTGACCAGCACGGAATTCGTGCCGGAGGACGACGGTGAGTTTTCCCTTCGCCCGCAGACCCTGCGGGAATACATCGGGCAGGAAAAGGCAAAGGACAATCTGCAGGTGTATATCACAGCGGCGCGCAACCGCGGCGAACCGCTGGATCATGTGCTGCTGCACGGCCCTCCGGGATTGGGCAAGACCACGCTGGCGCAGATCATCGCCAACGAGATGGGCTCCAATATCCGCAAGACCTCAGGCCCGGCCATCGAGAAGCCCCGCGACCTTGCCGCGCTGCTGACGAATCTGAACGACAACGATATCCTCTTTGTGGATGAGATCCACCGCCTGAACCGCAGCGTGGAGGAGATCCTCTATCCGGCGATGGAGGACGGGGAGATCGACATCATCATCGGGCAGGGCCCCAGCGCCAACAGCATCCGGCTGGAGCTGAAGAAGTTCACCCTCATCGGGGCGACCACCCGCAGCGGGCAGATCGCCGCGCCCCTGCGCGACCGCTTCGGCGTCATTCTGAAGCTGGAGCTGTATACACCGGAGGATCTGCAGAAGATCATCGTCCGCAGCGCTGAACTGCTGGGCATCGAGATCGAGCCGGAGGGCGCCTATGAGATCGCAAGGCGCTGCCGGGGAACGCCGCGTATCGCCAACCGTCTTCTGAAACGGGTACGGGATTTTGCAGAGGTCATGGCGGACGGGGTCATTACGAAGCAGGTAGCGGATGAATCGCTGACAAGGCTGGATATCGACAAGCTGGGTCTGGATGCGGTAGACCGGCGGCTGCTCCGAAGCATCATCCTGCAGTACGGCGGCGGCCCGGTGGGGCTGGAAACGCTGGCGGCAACGGTGAACGAGGAGACCGTGACCATCGAGGACGTGTATGAGCCTTATCTGCTGCAGCAGGGATTTCTGACCCGCACGCCCCGCGGCCGCTGTGCCACGAAGCAGGCTTATCTGCATCTGGGGCTTCCGCTGCCGTCCGACGGGGCGCCGCCTCCCGAACAGATGAAGATGGATTTCTGATTTTTGGCGTATTTTCAGGAAGAATCCATGCAAAATTGCGAGAATGCGGGCAAAAAAGCATGGGCATTCTGCAAAATGAAGCTGAAAGGCCAAAAAAACTGTAAAAATCTCAAGCGCAGTGCTTGACATTTCACAATGCTGCGTCTATAATGCAACCGTAAAAATAGGAAAAGGGAACTGGAACGTCGTTGGAAGAACAGCAGGACGAGAAGCTGCAGGCGCTGGCCGTCAGCGGAAGCGCCGAAGCGGAGGAAGAACTGATCCGCCGATATGGGCGCATCATCCGCAGTGTGGCAAGGCCGTATTTTCTGACGGGGGGCGACAGCGAGGATCTGATGCAGGAGGGGACCATCGGGCTTCTGCAGGCGATCCGAACGTATGACCCGCAGCTTGGTTCCGCTTTCCGAACTTACGCAGTCCTGTGTATCCGTCACCGGCTGGTCTCCGCGATCCGGAGCGCAGCCGGGAAGAAAAATGTATCTCTCGACGAGTGTCTGTCTTTGGAATCCTCTCTTTTCGATGAAGATCCATCTCAGAACCGGAATTTGCGCGGTCCGGAGGATCTGGTGATCGACAGGGAAGAAGCCCGGAAGATGCTGGATAACCTGCTTCAGCTCCTGTCAGACTTTGAAAAAAAGGTTCTGCGGTCCTTTTTACAGGGAATGTCCTATAGAGAAATCGCAGAGATTACCGGAAAACCGGAAAAGTCGGTGGATAATGCCATTCAGCGCATCCGCCGCAAAATTGCCGCCGTGCAGCAAGACCCTGGCGATAACAGCTTCGGCTGACGCAAAATACAAGGCCGAAAAGGCCCAAGATTCATCAGAAGTGAGGATTAGCAATGTATCAGGACAAGACTTTGGTTTGCAAGGAATGCGGCAACGAGTTCGTGTTCACCGCCGGCGAGCAGGAGTTCTACGCCGAGCGCGGCTTCCAGAATGAGCCCCAGCGCTGCAAGAGCTGCCGCGACGCTCGCAAGAACGCCGCCCGTGGCCCCCGCGAGTACTTCACCGCTACCTGCGCTGCTTGCGGCAACGAGGCCCGTGTGCCTTTTGAGCCCAAGTCCGACCGCCGTGTTTACTGCAGCGATTGCTTCGCCAAGATCAAGGCCAACGCCTGAGTTTTGCAGTTAACAAGCAAAAAAGAGAGTGGCAGAAATGCCCTCTCTTTTTTTGATGAAAAAAAGCTTGAAAATTGCGGGAAATACGCTTATACTAAAGAAAAAAAACACGGAGGCTATGCTATGAAATATCGCGTTACCAAGGAAACCCTGATTTCCGATGTCGTTGAGAACTGCCCCGAGGCCGCGAACCTGTTCCAGGCCATCGGTATGCAGTGCGTAGGCTGCGCCA